>DATAWX010000228.1:0-30914 GCA_036266995.1 Pseudonocardiaceae bacterium
GGTCCGATCGTCATGACCAGGCCTGTCTGCTCGGCGAGGTCGAGACAGTCCTCGTGGGCTATCGCACCGTGCTCTGGGTGTTCCCAGCACAGCAACGCCGCAAGCGCCGCGATCTGGCCGGTGTCCACCGCCGCCGGATCGAGCCGCACCAGCGGCTGGTAGAACAGCGTGACCTGCCCGTTCTCCCATGCCTCGGGCATCGCGGTGGCCAATGCGTACCTGGCTCGCTGCTCGGCGTCGGCAACTGGGTCGAAGAGATCCCACTGTCCGCGGCCGGTTCGCTGGGCTCGGTGCAGCGTCGCCTCCGCGGCGCGGATCAGCTCCCTGCAGTCGGTCTCCCCAGCGGTGCGTCGGGCGATGCCGACACACGCGGAAATGGCCAGCGCGCGGCCGGCGAGGTAGACCGGTTCGGACAGCTCGGCATTGATGTGCGCGGCGAGGGTGGCGGCGTTGGGAGTGCTCGGCGATTCCTCGATGAGAATCCCGAACTCGTCGCCATCGAACCGGCCTACCAAGGCGCGCTCCCCGGCGACCAGTGATTCGAGCCGATCGGCGACCGATCGCAAAAGGAGGTCACCGATGCCGATACCCAGGCCATCGCTGATGATCCCGAAGCAATCCAGATCGATCCTGCACAGCATGACGGGGGCGCTGCGATTGCGCTCGAGCACTGCTTCTGTGTGGATCGCGAAGTGCAGCCGGTTGGGCAGGCCGGTCAGCAGGTCATGCAGCGACTGGTACCGTACCCGCTGCTCGAGCAGCTGCTGGTCGGCGACGTCCTCGACGATCGTGACGTGGTGCGTCGGGATACCCGCCGGGTCACGCAGCAACGATACGGTCAGGGCGACTTCGGTGGTGTCCCCGCGCCCGGTCAGTGCGGTGGTTCTGCTCTGGAAACGTCCCCGCCTGCTGTCGGTGAGCGCCTGGTAAGTGGCACGCAGCGACGCCGCGTTGTCGGGAGGAAACAGCTCGCCGACGTCGCGACCTGCCAACTCGGCGAGCGGGTGGCGCAGCATCTTTACCAACGCGCCATTGGCCTCGGTGATCGTGCCGTCCAGCCGGCTGATCACCATTCCCACCGGGGCGGAGTCGAACACCTCCCGGAACCAGGCCTCCCGCTCAGTGCCGGTGCGACGCCGCAGCGCGGTGACATATCCGGTGGCCAGCGCACCGAGCAGGGACACGACCCGGGCGGCCAGCCCGTCGACGGCACTCAGCGCGGGCTGCTCGAGCAGGGCGTGGCCGAGGATGTCCGTAGTGCGGCTCAAGCACTGCTCACCGGTGAAGCCCCGAGCTACCAGCGTGGCGCCGACTTCCTTCGCAGACTCCGGGCAGAACCGCGCCTGTCCCAGCGCATCAATCAGTCGATCAAGCTGTTCAAACAGGCATTCCTCGACCCGCTCAACCGGAATTGGCACCTCGGCGGTCGGGCTCACCGCGTCCGACCAGGCACGAGCCAGACCCACCAGCGAGCTACGCTGGTCGGGGCTGTTCATCTGGCTACGTCCACCACCCAGCGTGCGTCGGGGGACTGATCGGCCCAGCACTGCGGAAAGTGTATCGGTGCATCACCCTGAACTGGCCGTTTTACCCTAACTGGGGGATCGGGGGTTTCGCTACCAGTACCCTGCGCACCGTGCGAGTCCTCGTGATCGGCGCCGGTGCGCGCGAGCACGCCCTGGCGCTGGCGTTGTCCCACGACCCGGCAGTCACCGCGCTGGCCTGTGCGCCCGGCAACGCCGGTACCGCGACGCTGGCCGGGCAGCTCGGCGTGGACGTCACCGATCCAGTCGCGGTCGCGAAACTGGCCACCACCTGGTCGGCTGACCTGGTGGTGATCGGTCCTGAGATCCCGCTGGTGGCCGGGGCAGCCGACGCCGTGCGGGCAGCCGGGATCGCGTGCTTCGGACCGTCGGTCGGCGCGGCCCGGATCGAGGGATCCAAGGCCTTCGCCAAGGACGTGATGACCGCTGCGGGGGTGCCCACGGCCCACAGCGAGCTAGTGGACAATCCCGGCCGGCTGGATGCGGCGCTGCACCACTTCGGGCCGCCGTGGGTGGTCAAGGACGATCGGCTGGCCGCGGGCAAGGGAGTCGTGGTCACCGACGATCTGGAAGTGGCCAGGGTGCACGCGCTGACCCTGCTCGACGGCGGCCACCCGGTGTTGCTGGAGTCCTACCTCGATGGTCCGGAAGTCTCGCTGTTCTGCCTGGTCGACGCCAACGCCACGGTGGTACCACTGCTACCCGCCCAGGATTTCAAGCGAGTCGGTGACGGCGACGCAGGACCGAACACCGGTGGGATGGGCGCCTACGCCCCGCTGCGGTGGGCACCGGAGTCGCTCGCGGCCGACGTGGTGCACCAGATCGTGGCGCCGGTGGTGGATGAGCTGTCCCGGGGCGGCGAGCCGTTTACCGGGCTGCTGTACGCCGGCCTCGCGCTGACCACCGCGGGGCCGCAGGTGATCGAGTTCAACTGCCGCTTCGGTGACCCTGAGACCCAGGTGGTCCTGGCCCTGCTGCGGACGCCGTTGGCCGGGTTGCTGATGGCCACGGCCACCGGTGCGCTGGCCCAGCAGCCGCCGCTGCAGTGGGACCCGGGGGCCGCGGTCGTCGTCGTCATCGCCGCCGAGGGGTATCCCGGAATCCCCCGAACCGGGGATGTGATCACCGGAACGGACGGCCCCGGTGTCCTGCACGCGGGCACCCGCCGCCGCGACGACGGAGCGGTCGTGTCCGCGGGTGGGCGGGTGCTCTCCGTGGTGGGAACCGGCGCCGATCTCGCTGCTGCGCGCGAGCAGGCCTACCAGCGCGTCCAGTGGGTTCACCTGCCGGGGGGGCACTACCGAACGGATATCGGATTGCCCGCGACGCGCCGCGAGAATGGCCGGTTCGCGGCTGGCTGACGCGATAACCTCCCGTCGATCATTTGCGGGAGTGGAGGCTGAACAACACGATGGTCATATGCGACCGCCAAGGCGAGCTACTGCTGCTGACGCTGTCGCCGGAAGGAGTTCGCTTCCTCCGCGAACAGTGGTCTTGGCTGCGCGAGCTGGTGCGCTGGCAGCTGGCCGGTTGTACCGATGATCCGCTGGCCCAGGTCACTGGTCTGCCGGTACCCATCGGCACCATCGACGGTCGGCTTGCCTACGTCGTGGACTACTGGTGCGGCACGAAGGAAACCGGTCCGGTGCGCCAACTCTGGGAGGGTTGGGTGCTGCACGACCTGGAACACAGCCTGACCCGGGTGCTCGGAACGTTACCCAGGCATGGCGGCGTGGTTCAGCTCCCCGGCCACGGTTACCCGTCCGCCGCCGAATGGGGCTGGATGTTGGAGACCCTGCACGTGGTGTTGGACGTCTCCGGTCGGGTCAGCATCACGGGTTCGCCGGATCGCATCCTGCCACCGGCGCCGTCGGCCCAGGACACCGAAAGCTACCGCCGCAGCCTGCGCTGGCTGGAGATGGTGATCGACGCGCTGACCCAGGCGCAGCGGTCCAGCCCAGCCGACACACCGACTGACAACACGTGTTGACTGCGATCGGGGCGAACCCGCTAGGCGCCCAGCTGGGGACCCAACCGGGCGACGATCCCGACCACGGCATCGAAACGCTCGTGGTGTTCCTCGGCGCGAACAATGCGCTGGGTGCGGTGACCGAGCTGCGCGTGGTGTGGAGCGGGCCGGGATATGACGATCTGGCGTGCAAGGACGCGTTCACAGTGTGGCGTCCCGCTGACTTCATCGCCGAACTCGCCCACGTCGTGACCAAGGTGCGGGTGATCCGCGCCCGGCATGTCATCTGGTGCACGGTCCCGCACGTGACCATCGCGCCGATCGCTCGCGGGGTGGCCAGCAAAGTGGCGCCGGGCTCGCGGTACTTCCCCTACTACACCCGCCCGTGGATCTCCGACAGTGATTTCGACGCCGGCCGGGATCCGGCAATCACCGAGGAGCAGGCGCGTGCCGTCGACAGCGCCATCGACCAGTACAACGACGCGATCACCGCAGCGGTCGCTGACGCTCGCCGGCAGGGTCGTGACTGGTACCTGCTCGACATCGCCGGGGTACTTGACCGGCTGGCCTGCCGCCGTTACCTCGACGACCCGCAGGCCCGCCCATCCTGGTGGCGGCCCTACCCGTTGTCACCCGAGCTGGCGGCGCTGTCCCCGGTGCCGGATTCGCGGTTTCTCACCGGCGACGGCGCCGGGCGGCGCAGCGGCGGGTTATTCTCGCTGGACGGCGTCCACCCGACCACGGTCGGCTACGGAATCATCGCCCAGGAGCTGATCGACATCATGGTGCGCGCCGGGGTCACGTTCTACCAGCGCGACGGGCAGACGCCGAGGATCGGATCAGTCCGGGTCGACTTCACCCGCCTGATCCGCCGGGACACCCTGCTGACCCACCCCCCTGCCAATGTCACCAACGGCCTGCGCACGCTCGCCTGGGCCGACGAAGCGCTCGACGCATTCCGCCGCGTCACCCCCTTCCGATCGCTGCGTAGCCACTCGGCGTTGTCGTGAACTGATGTGGAACGGCTCTCGCCGTTGTGGCGCATGGGAGGGGCGGCGGTCGTAGGGTGGCTGCGTGATTCCGGACGTGTTGGCGGCGCGGTATGCGTCGTCTGAGCTGGTTCGGCTGTGGTCGCCGGAGCACAAGGTGGTGCTGGAGCGAGAGCTGTGGCTGGCGGTTCTGCGTGCCCAGGTCGATCTGGGAGTGCCGGTCGAGCAGCAGGTACTCGACGACTACCAGCGGGTGGTGTCGGTGGTGGATCTCGAGTCGATTGCGGCCCGGGAGCGCGTCACACGCCATGACGTCAAGGCGCGTATCGAGGAATTCAACGCGCTGGCCGGCCACCAGGAGATTCACAAAGGACTGACGTCGCGGGATGTCACGGAGAACGTCGAGCAGCTCCAGGTGCGACGCTCGCTGGTGCACGTGCGAGACCGCTGTGTCGCGGTGCTGGCCAGGCTGGCGGGTCGCGCCGCCGAGTATGCCGAGGTGGTGATGGTCGGGCGCAGCCACAACGTCGCCGCCCAGGCCACGACGCTGGGCAAGCGGTTCGCCAGCGCTGCCGACGAGCTGCTGGTGGCCTTTACCCGGATCGAGGAGCTGCTGGCCCGATATCCGCTACGCGGGATCAAGGGTCCGATGGGTACCGCCCAGGACATGCTGGATCTCCTCGGTGGCGATCCGCGCGCACTGACGCAGCTGGAGCATCGGGTGGCCGAACACCTGGGTTTCGGGCGGGTGCTCAGCAGCACCGGGCAGGTCTATCCGCGGTCGATCGACCATGAGACGCTCGGTGCTCTGGTGCAACTGGCCGCCGCACCGTCGTCGCTGGCGGTCACGATCCGGCTGATGGCCGGTCACGAGCTGGCGACCGAGGGCTTCCAGCCCGGTCAGGTCGGCTCCAGCGCCATGCCGCACAAGATGAACTCCCGCTCGTGCGAGCGGGTCAACGGCCTGGCGGTGGTGCTGCGCGGGTACGCCGCGATGGTCGCTGAGCTGGCCGGCTCGCAGTGGAACGAGGGCGACGTGTCGGACTCGGTGGTCCGGCGCGTCGCGCTGCCGGATGCGTTCTTCGCCTTCGACGGGCTGGTCGAGACGTTCCTGACGGTGCTCGACGAGTTCGGCGGCTACCCGGCGGTGATCGAGCTGGAGCTGGAGCGATATCTCCCGTTCCTCGCCACCACGAAGGTGCTGATCGCCGCCGTGCGCGCCGGGATGGGCCGGGAGTCCGCCCACGCGGTGATCAAAGACCATGCCGTCGCGGTCGCGCTGGCCATGCGGGAGAAGGGAGCCGGCAACGACCTGCTCGACCGGCTGGCCGATGACCCCAGACTGCCGCTGAACCGCACCGATCTGGACGCAGTGCTCGCTGACCGCGTGCCGTTCACCGGGGCCGCCGCCGAGCAGATCGCTGCGGTCGTCGCTGCGGTCGCCACGGTGGTGGCCTGGTACCCCGCCGCCGCCACCTACCGACCCAGCGCCATCCTGTGAGGTTGAGTGGTCTTCAAGGACCACCAACCCCGGTGGTGTTGGTCGCTAACGACTACCAACGACAGGAGGCGGCATGAGTCGGCCGGATAGGGAACTGTCCTGGGTCTCCGACGGGCAGGCGTTGTTCGAACAGACCGTGATGCGGCTCGACGACCTGCGCGAGCCGTCCCGGCTACCTGGCTGGACCCGGGGCCACGTGGTCACCCATGTCGCTCGCAACGCCGACGGCCTCTGCCGGCTCCTGCGCTGGGCACGTACTGGTACCGAAACACCGATGTACCCGTCGATCCAGGCCCGCGATGCCGACATTGAGGCTGGCGCGGGGCGCGGAAAAGCCGAGCAGTTCGATGACCTCCACCGCGCCGGAGCCGCGTTCGCGGCGACCGCGCAGGAACTGTCCCCGAACCAGTGGGACGCGACCGTCGCCACCAGGCATGGGCCAATGCCCGCCGCCAGCGTTCCGTGGGCGCGGGTGCGCGAGCTTTGGCTACACCTGGTGGATCTGGACGCCGGTGTGGAGATCGACGTGATGCCTGTGGACATCGCCACCAAGCTGGTGCGAGAGGTTGGCGCCTGGATGCACAGCCGGGTGGCCGCTCAGATCCAGCTACAGCTTCCCAGTGGGGAGTTGATCGCCTTCGGACCTGAGGCCACCGCGGTAGTACCCGTCACTGGGCCGGTATCCGGCCCAGTGCAGCAGCTGGCCGGCTGGCTGACCGGCCGACCGCACGGGAGCGCTCTCACCGCACCCGACGGGTTACCCGAACTCCCGCCCTGGATCTGATCACTTCTTCAGCGCGTGCAGGGAGTTGGCGATCTGGTCGAAGGTCTTGGCGGACTCGGTGAAATGCTCCTTGGGCAGGCTCTGGAAGACCATACTGATCATCGTCTTACCGTTGAACAGGAAGAAGTGGGAGTGCGCGCCCTGCTGACCGGTGGACGGATCAGTGAAGTTGTAGAAGTAGTAGAAACCAGGCAAGCCACCGAGCTGGATCTGGTTCGGTCCGGCGACCATCTGGACCGTCTTGTTGGACGTGACGAGCTTGTCGGTCACCTGCTTCATCGCCGGGAGCTGCTGCGGCCCTACCGCGTCCTGCAGCTCACTGACGCGCACCAGGAAGGAGTCCTGCGGCCCCTGCGACACGAGCAGGAGAACCTGCGGATCCTTGGGGCTCAGCTTCGTCCAGTCGGACGGGTAGGAGAGCTCGATACCGGCCTGATCATTACGGAAATCGCTGAAGCCGACAGGCTTGGACTTCGTTGAGGAATCCGCCTTGTTTGTCGCGTTCGCCGTATTCGCCGCCTGTGCAGGCTGGTTGTGACTGAAGAGCTTGGGGGCGAATATCGCAGCGGACGTTCCCAGCCCCACCGCCAGCAGCAACCCGATGATGACTAACACCCGTCGCTTGCGTATGGCGTTCCACAGATCGTTCATTGCGCCCACTTCCAGATCGTAAGCCTCCGGTCACGGTGCGTGACCAGTTCTTCCGCGTCAGATCAGTTTCCGCAGGGGTCCTTCGTCACGGAGGGCAGCATCCTACTGGCGGGGCGTGACGGGTGGGCGACCACCCCGGCATGGGTCGTCGGCTGGTGTCGAGGCCGCACGGTGCTTGATCGCCTACCCACCGGCTCCGGTCGTCATGCATCCGTTAGGGTGGATTCTCGGCCAACAGATGAACCGTCGGCTGCATGGAGCCGAAGTGCGTTCTAGTGACAAGAGGTAGCGAGGATACGCAGGGACGCGCGCCTCACCGGTTGAGTCTTTCGATGTCGAGCGGAGTCGATGTCGAGCGGAAGGGGATGGATATGACGTTTGCTAGTCCAGAAGACAAGTTTGGGATCAAGCTCCGGAGTAGGCCGACTAGGACGCTCCCGCAGAACGTTGCGATGATCATGGGCAGTATCTACGTGGTCGCAGGAATCCTCGGGTTCTTCACCACGGGCTTCAGTCACATCACAGAGGTGACGAACAAAGCTGTTTTCGGGATCTTCATGGTGAACCCTTACCACAACATCGTGCATCTCGCGGTCGGTGGGTTGTGGTTGATGGGCGCGTTTGCGCTCACCTCGGCTGGCACCGAGGGTCTGAACATCGCCATCGGTGGCGTCTACATCTTGGCCACCGTGCTGGGTTTCCTCGGCTACCTGGCTTTGCTGAACATCCCCACCACGGGCGGGGACAACTACCTGCACCTGGTGAGCGGTTCGATCCCACTGATCCTGGGTAGTGGGCTGATCGGAGCGTTTAGCGGCAAGCGCGAAACCGTTAACGCGTAAGCGGCGAGGCTCTAGGGCCGTGCCCCCTTGATCTCAAGAGGGCACGGCCCATATTGTGCGTCTGGAGGTCGGTGTGGCGCTCGTCGTCCAGAAGTACGGCGGTTCATCGGTAGATGGCGCCGAGCGGATCAAGAAGGTGGCCGCCCGGATCGTCGAGACCCGCAACGGCGGCAACGAGGTTGTCGTGGTGGTGTCGGCGATGGGTGACACCTCCGACGATCTGCTCGACCTCGCCAGTCAGGTATCGCCGTATCCTCATCAGCGTGAGCTTGACATGCTGCTCACCGCGGGTGAGCGAATCTCCAATTCACTGGTCGCGATGGCGGTGCACGCCCTGGGTGTCGACGCCCGCTCGTTCACCGGCTCGCAGGCCGGAGTGATCACTACCGCCGCGCACGGCAGGGCCCGCATCATCGATGTGACGCCAAGCAGGGTGCGTGATGCGCTGGACCAGGGCGCGGTGGCGCTGGTAGCCGGGTTTCAGGGGGTGGCCCAAGACACCAAGGACGTCACCACGTTGGGTCGCGGCGGCTCGGACGTGACTGCGATCGCGCTAGCCGCAGCGCTACACGCGGACGTGTGCGAGATATACACCGATGTCGACGGGGTGTATTCGGCCGATCCACGGATCGTGCCCGATGCCCGCAAGCTTGACACCATCACCTATGAAGAGATGCTGGAGATGGCGGCGTGTGGGGCACGCGTGCTCATGCTGCGCTGCGTCGAGTACGCGAGACGCAATCACATCGCGGTACACGTCCGCTCGTCGTATAGCCGCAACTGCGGCACCATGGTGTCTGGATCACTGGAGGATCTCACCGTGGAACAAGCCATGCTCACCGGCGTCGCACACGACCGGTCCGAGTCGAAGATCACCGTCCTCGGGGTTCCCGACGAGCTCGGCAAGGCCGCCCACATCTTCCGCGTGATCGCCGACGCCGAGCTCAACATCGACATGGTGCTGCAGAACATCTCGCACGTCGACACCGGCCGCACCGATGTCACCTTCACGCTGCCCAAACTCGACGCGTCGGGCGCGGTCAAGGCATTGCGCGCGATGCAGCCGCAGATCGGTTTCGAGGACGTGCTGTGCGATGACTGTGTCGGCAAGGTCTCGCTGATCGGCGCGGGCATGCGTTCGCACCCAGGGGTCACCGCGCGCTTCTGCGAGGCGCTCGCGCAGGCCGGGGTCAACATCGAGACCATCAACACCTCGGAGATCCGGATCTCGGTGCTGGTGCGGGCCGAGCAGCTGGATGCGGCGGTGCGCGCGATCCACGACGCGTTCGACCTGGGCAGCGGCGAGCAGGCCGTCGTCTACGCGGGGACAGGCCGGTAGTGATGGCACCCACCCTCGCCATCGTCGGGGCCACCGGTGCGGTGGGTACCGTCATGATCGACATCATCAACTCGCGACCATCGGTGCCATGGGGCGACATCCGATTGATCGCCTCGGCCCGCTCGGCCGGCCGGAAGATCGGTGTCCGGGGCGAGCGGTGCGTCGTCGTTGAGCTCACCGCGGCGGCATTCGATGGAGTCGACATCGCGATGTTCGACGTCCCGGACGAGATCTCCGAGCAGTGGGCGCCGGTCGCCGTGGCGCGCGGCGCGGTCGTGGTGGACAACTCTGCTGCGTTCCGGATGGACCCTGACGTGCCCCTGGTGGTTCCCGAGGTGAACCCCGCCGACGCTTCCGTGCGACCGAAAGGCATCATCGCCAATCCCAACTGCACGACGCTGTCGATGATGGCCGCGGTCGGTGCCCTGCACACCGAGTTCGGTCTCACCGAACTGGTGGTGGCCAGCTACCAGGCTGCGTCGGGGGCGGGACGCCCCGGCGTGGACCGCTTGTACGCCGAGCTTGCCGCGGTCGCCGGCAAGGGTCTCGGGGTGCGCGGCGGGGACATCACCCAGGCGCTGGCCGAGGCGGGGTTGCCTGCTCAGTCACCGTTCCCGGCACCGCTGGCGATGAACGTGGTGCCCTGGGCCGGGTCGTTGCGACCGGATGGCTGGAGCTCCGAGGAGCTCAAGGTCCGTAACGAGTCCCGCAAGATCCTCGGCATCCCGGATCTCAAGGTGTCAGCCACCTGCGTGCGGGTCCCGGTGGTCACCACGCACGCGCTCGCGGTGCATGCGGTTTTCGCCGCGCCGGTCACCGTGGAGCAGGCCCGGAAGGTCCTCGCCGCAGCGCCGAGCATCGTGCTGGCCGACGATCCGGCAGAGGGGTTGTGGCCGACCCCGGCGTCGGTGGTGGGCGCTGACCCGACCTACGTCGGGCGGCTTCGTCAAGCCCTGGATTTTGCGAACACGCTGGACTTCTTCGTCTGCGGGGACAACCTGCGCAAGGGCGCGGCGCTGAACACCTACGAGGTAGCCGAGAGGCTCGCTGGTGAGCTATCTGATGGGTAGACCCAGCGCTGGGCCGCCGGTGTATCGCGACGCGATCAGCGTGGCGACACGTTCGGCGTCGCGTCCCACGCCGTGGATCATCGACGACGACATCGCGTAGAGAAAGAGCAGGCCGACGAAGTACAGCCCCGGCTGGCTCGGGATGATTCCGCAGTGCCGCCATGGGTCTTCCGGATCGAAACCGGGCAGGTCGATCCACGAGAACTCTGGATGGAGCCCCGTGCACCAGATGACGTTCGACACGTCGAGGACTCGGTGATCCGCCAGCATCGGTAACCCGTCCCGCACCCCGACGACCCGGGGAACCCGGTCAATCCCGGCCGTGGCGATGTCGCGGGGATTGACTCGGATGAGCGGTCCGCCGCGGGAGAGGATCCTCGGTCGGAGCTTGCGGCCGATGGGTGTGTTCACGGTCAGCACTCGGTGGAAGAGGAACCGGAATACCACCCGAAACAGCAACCGTGCCGGCACGCCGTCGATACGGCAGGGGAGGTGACCAACATCCCGGCCGGACAGCCACGTGCGGTGATCGTCGGCGACATCAAGGGAGATATCGGCTCCCGAGTTTCCGGCGCCCACCACGAGGACACCGCCGCTACGCAGCTGGGTCGGGTTGCGGTAGTCGTCGGAATGCAGTTGAACGATGCCGGGATCGAGCTCGGCGGCGAACGCCGGCCGGCGCGGGCGCTGGAAACTGCTCATGGCCACCACCACGTTGTCGGCCTCTATCCGGCGATCCGCCGATGTCAGGACGTACCGGTTGCCCTGCTTGCCGAGCTGGTCGACGCGTACTCCGGAGCGGACCGGGAGATCGAATCGCGCGGCGTAGTTCTCCAGGTAGTCGGCCATCTCATCTCTGGTGGGAAACGACCAGGGGGCAGCCGGGAAGGGCCAGTCCGGCAGTCCGTTGTAGCGTGCGGGGGTGAAAAGGCGAAGCGAGTCCCAGCGCTTGCGCCACGAGTCGCCGACCCGCTCGTTCGCATCCAAGATCACGAAGGACTGATCCCGCAGCGCCAGGTGGTACCCGACTGTGAGACCTGTCTGGCCACCGCCGATGACCACCGTGTCGAAGCGCTCGTCCATCGCCGTCTCGCTCACGCTAGTGGATGCGCCAAACGACGGTGCGACGGTGGTCGCAGCCTCGTCGACCTACACGTTGGCCTTCGCCGCCGCGCACACGCTCAGGGAGACGTAGCCATCGCTTCCCGCCGCGCCGTTCATGGCTCCACCGGGCACGACGCCACCGATGCCACCGGCGCCACCGGATCCGTGCACTCCGTGGCCCCCGGCGCCGGGGATGCCGCCGTGCCCGGGACTGCCGGGCTTTCCGGGGGCGCCGGGGGCACCGGCCGCACCGCTGGGTGATGCGGCCCCACCGGCCCCACCGGCGCCGCCACCGGCTCCCGCTTTTCCGCCCTGGCCACCCGAGCCGCCGACGCCACCATTGGCGGTCAGGTTCAAGCCGTCGCCGCGAAGCGTGGTCGCCTGGCCATTGACGCCGTGGGCGTTGGGCATCGGCGGGCCGCCGCCGCCGAAACCACCAGCGCCTCCTTTGCCCACGGATACCGTCAGCTGGACAGGTCCGCTTCTGGCCGGCAGAGGCTGGGCCGTCAGGTCGAGGGTGGCGCCCGCTCCGGCTCCGCCACCGCCCCCACCGCCGGCGTATCCGCTACCTGTTGGCGGTACCCCGGTGCCTCCCGGGCCGGGTCCTCGCCCTCCGCCCCCACCGGCTCCGACCAGCACCACATTCACCGAAGCCGGTGTGGAGGGCGACACGAACGTCACGGTGACCGTATGCATGCCCGGCGAGCTGAACGTGTACGTGGGGCACCCAGCGGCTGAGACAGAGGCAGCCGGGCCACCGGAAGCGCCGCATCCGACAGTCAGCGTCAGGAGTGCGGTGACCAGCGCGGTACGCCACCCGCCGCGGTGGGTTGCCATCAGTGCTTTTTCACGACGTCGCGGGGTGCCATCCGCCATCTCGGCGCGGCGCCGGCCGCCTCGATTCGCTCCAGGAGAAGCACGGCGTGGCCGCCCAGCAGCAGAGGCCGGATCCAGGGGCTGATCTCCACGGTGGTGTCCGGGGTGGGCCGGTGTCCGTCGAGGGTGCGGGCGTCGTCCACCGGCAGGGCGTGTAGCAGGTATTGGTAGGTGCACCAGCCGGGGCGCAGGTCGCGGATGCCGGGTATCCCGTGTATCCAGACGAAAAATCCGTCGTTGCCGTCCAGGTGCAGCCCCACTGCGGCAAGCGCGCCGATCACGCCGTCCTCGGTGCCTCCGTGGCCGGACAGGCGCACCCGGTGCTGGGCCGCGAGCGTGCGGGCGGTGGCCTGGTCGATGAGCTCGCGTTTGGTTGCGGATCCGAACTCGCTGAGTGCTTGCCGGTCGGCCTGTGCCAGGTCGGTGGGCGCGATGGCCAACCCTGGGTCGGAGCCCTCGGCCGCGTGGTCGCGCAGGAACTGTGCGGCGCACCGTTCGATGGCGTCGAAGTCTGGAATCTCTGGCGTGGCCAGGGCAAGGCAGGCGCTGGAGTTGTGCGAGGTGTAGAGCACCCGCGGGTCGAGGAGCAGCTGGTGGCGGGTGACCCCGAGGGGCTCACCGAGGCACTGGGACGCCAGCTGTTCGGAGAGGCGCTGGGCGAGCCAGCCGGTGCCCGGGCTCGTGAGATTGTCGGTGTCATCGATGCCCACCAGCACCCTGGACTGATCGAGCAGCCCTCCGTCGGCGGTAGCCACCACGCTGCGACTCTTGTTCACCCGATTGTGCATCATTTTGACCTTTGTTCATCTATTTGGTCTCTGCGGAAGCAGAGAGTGCACAACTTCCGTATCTGCGGCCGTTTGTAACCCTAATAGGTGTACCTCGGAAGATACAACCGGAGCTATCTTGCGCTCCCGAGGCGGTCGTCGCTGCCCAGCCTCCAACTGCTGACCCGAGGAGCTGCTCTTGCGTACCCTTCACCGCCTCCGGCGTTCGTCTGCGACCTGCTTTGGCGTGGTTCTCGGTGTCGGCGTTGCTGCGGCCCTGACGTTGGCCCCTGTCGCTGCCGCCACACCGCGCTCGGTCACGCTGGCCGCAGACCCCGGTCCCTGCGGTAGCACCGGCACCATGACCGGCTCGACCTGCACCTACACCACGGTCGGGTCCGACACCTTCACGGTGCCAGCGGGAGTCACGCAGGCGCGCGTCGCCGTGGTCGGCGCGCAGGGCGGGCACTACTTCATCGCTGGAGACGCCGCTCACGGCGGCTCCCCGGCAGGTGACCTCACCGGGCGCCCGGGTGGTGGCGGCGGCGAGGCGGCGGGAACGCTGACCAGCCTCACCCCTGGACAGATCCTGCAGGTCGACGTGGCCGGCAAAGGAGCCAACGGCACGGCCGCGAGCCGGTCCGGCGGGATGATGAACGGCCCCTCCGGCGGGTCCGGAGCTGCGGGTGGCTTCGGCGGCTCCAACGGCGGCGCCACCGGCGGCCCGGGTGACGCCAGCGGCGCTAACGGCGGCACGGCGTTCAACGGCGGCAACGGATCGGGCGCCGGCGGCTCCTCAGATGTGCGGATCACCGCTGGCGGCTGTGCGGCGCGAACCTGCGGCCTGTCGGACCGGGTCCTGGTGGGCGCGGGCGGCGGAGGCGGCGGCGGCACCGGCGGGCAGGGCAACGCGCTCGGTGGCGCCGGCGGCGCTGGCGGCGGCACCACCGGCGCTGATGGGGGCGCTATGGTCGACGGCGGCAACCATGGGTTCCCGGGCACCGGCGGGAGTCACACCGCGGGTGGGAAGGGTGGGCTCAACGCCTCGCGGCATGCGACTCCACCTCCTGCGGAGCCCGATGATCCGCGTTTCGGCGGCGATGGTGCCAATGGCACCTCCGGCGCGGGCGGCACCGGGGGAACCGGGAACCGTCCCTGCACCGGCACGCACAATCCGCCCTGCGCGGGTGGTCAGAACGCCACGACTTCGGGCGGTGGCGCGGGCGGTGGCGCGGGTGGGGGGTACTTCGGCGGGGGCGGGGGCTCTGGGGGCGGCGGCCCATTCGGCGGGGGCGGTGGCGCCGGCGGTGGTGGTGGTGGCGGCAGTGCCTTCGCCGCGGCAACCACCACCTCCCCGACTCTGGCCGCAGACGCTAACACCGGGACCATCAACAATGGCAACGGACGAGTCACCGTCTCCTGGGGTGCGTCAATTTCGACGACAACGCCACCTACGAGCGGAGAGACGCTGCCCGGACAAGCCCAGATGCCGATGCCTTCCGGCGGGGTGGCCGCCGGTGGCGGCGGCACCTCCGGTCTCGAAAACTCGGGCCTGCTCGACGCGGGCGCGGCAGCCTTGCTGGGAGCCGCAGCAGCCGCCGCGTATGCGACCCGCAGGCGAGGGGCCGCGGACCGTTCGAACTAAGATGAGCACTGAGCTAGCGCTTTCGTCCCGACGACCAGGGGATCATTACGGTGGCGAATAGCACAAGGCGTCGCCGGCTGGTGCCAGCAGCACTCGCCATCGTGCTGGGGCTCGGTGGTGCCTCGATGGTCGGCTACGCGGTCACACATCAACAGGTTGCGCCCCAGCCTTCGGCAGCGGCTGCCGGTCCGCCGGGTCCGCACCCTGCGGCGCTGGCGGCCGCCATGCCTGTCTCCATTCGCATTCCGGCGATCAAGGTCTCAGCTCCGGTCAACAGTGTCGGGCTGAACCCCGATCACACCATGGAAGTTCCGCACCCGGGTCCGCTTTACGACCAGCCTGCCTGGTATCGGTACTCGCCCACGCCGGGCGAAATTGGACCAGCGGTGATCATCGGACATGTCGACTCCGCCAAGGGGGGGCCATCGGTGTTCTTCACACTGGGCGCCCTCAAGCCCGGGCAGCGGGTCGAGATCGCCCGCACCGACGGCAGCACCGCGGTATTTGACGTCGACTTCGTTGAGTCCTATCCCAAAGACTCGTTCCCGACCCGCACCGTCTACGGTGCCGCGGATTACGCGGCGTTGCGGCTGATCACGTGCGGCGGAAGCTTCGACAGGAAGACTGGCAACTACCGAGACAACGTCGTGGTCTTCGCGCATCTCGTCGGGACAGTTCGGGCATAGGCGCAGGACAAGCTGCCTCGGGTATCGACGCTCCGTGAGCGGACAGTAGGCTTCAGCCGCCGCCGGGATCTAGGTTCACCGGGATTCTGCCCGCGCGTTGCATCCCTTGCCGCCGGATCGGCCATTAGCTGCCGCGTTTTGACCTCTGTTAACCCAATCGTGAATATATTTGATCTCTGTTCATCTAAACGGGGCGCCTGCGGCAACAATGAGTGCGTAATATCCGCGTCTGCGGGGTGTATTCACGCGAATAGGTGTACCCCATTAGATACAACGAGAGTTACCTTTCGCTGCATGACTACCCCCTTGATCGCAGCGCGCGAGGTCACCGACGTCGAACCTCGCCCCACTCAAAGTCCACACTCGATCGCGGTCCCGGCGATCATCGCGGTGATCGTGTCACTCGCCGTAGCCGGCATCATCTGGCAACAAATCGTCCACACACCCTGGGGGCTGCCCGGTCACCGCGGCATCTTCTGGCTCAGCGCGCTGATCGCCGTGCGGTGGGCCATCGACCGACCCGGCACCGCCCTGGGCATCGCCGCCGCCTCCAGCGCCGGAATCATCCTCATCGATCCGACCATGGGCGTGCACGTGACGTCCCTCCTGATCGCCGGGTTCCTCGTCGACCTCGCCGCCAAGACACCCTTCATCCGACGCCACCCCTGGACGATGCTCCCGCTGGCACCACTGATCCTGCTGGTCAACCTGATCAACCCGTTCGTGCACAACCTCGCCCTGGCGTCGCTGCCCACGGTGCTGTCGGGGATGTGGTTCTACGTCCAGGGCCACCTCGAGTGGGGTGTCGCCGCCGGCATCGTCGGCATGGGCGCCGGACTCCTCGGCCACTCCATGCTGCGCCGCTTAGACCCCCACCGGCCGCTGAGCCCCGCAAGCCTCTAACCACCCCCGCGCTGATCCAAGGAGTTAGTCGTGCGCCCCCTTCATCGTTTCCGCTCGTCTTTGCTGGCCTGCTTCGGTGTGGTGCTGTGCACCGGCACCGTCGCGGCCATGGCGGTGACCGATCCCGCACCGTCCACGATCGCCCTGGCCGCAGACCCGGCTCCCTGTGGCAGCACTGGCACCCTGACTGGCACGACGACCCTGGTCTGCACCTACACCACCATCGGGTCCGACACCTTCACCGTGCCGGCCGGAGTGACTTCCGTCGCTGTTGATGTCGTCGGTGCCCAGGGCGGGCATTACTTCATTGCCGGCGACGCCGGTCACGGGGGATCGCCGGCCGGTGACCTCACCGGGCGCCCGGGCGGCAATGGCGGTGAGGCGTCGGGGACGGTGACGGGTCTCACTTCGGGGAATGCGTTGCAGGTCGATGTGGCTGGTAAGGGAATCAACGGCACGGCGGCGAGTCGCTCCGGTGGGATGATGAACGGCCCGTCCGGCGGGCAGGGCGCGCTGGGTGGCTTCGGGGGTTCCACCGGCGGTGTGATCGGCGGCCCGGGGGATGCCAGTGGGGCTAACGGTGGCATGGCGTTCAACGGTGGCAACGGATCGGGCGCCGGCGGTTCCTCCGATGTGCGACTCGACTCCGGCGGGTGCGCGGCGCTGACCTGCGGTCTGTCGACCCGTGTCCTGGTCGGCGCGGGCGGCGGAGGCGGCGGGGGCATCGGCGGGCAGGGCAACGCGATCGGTGGCGCCGGCGGCGATGGCGGTGGCGCCACCGGCGCCAATGGTGGCTCCATGGTCGACGGCGGCAACGCTGGAGTCTCGGGCACCGGTGGCACCCAGACCGCCGGCGGGATCGGTGGGCTCAACGCCTCCCGGCACGCGACTCCGCCTCCCGTGGAGCCCAACGACCCACGTTTCGGCGGTGATGGCGCCAACGGCACCTCCGGCCCGGGTGGCGTCGGCGGAACCGGGAACCAGCCCTGCAACGGCGTGCACAATCCGCCCTGCCAGGACCCCAACGCCACGACCTCCGGCGGCGGTGCGGGTGGCGGTGCGGGCGGCGGCTACTTCGGTGGCGGCGGCGGTTCCGGTGGCGGCGGCCCATTCGGTGGTGGTGGCGGCGCCGGTGGTGGTGGTGGTGGTGGCAGTGCCTTCGCCGCGGCAACTGTCATGTCCCCCATCCTGACCTCAGGCACCAATAACCCCACCAGCCCCATCAACGGTGGCAACGGACAAGTCACCATCACCTGGACCGCCCCAACAGCAACCCCGACGCCGACCGCGACGCCGACCGCGACGCCGACCGCGACCCCAACGGCGACGCCGACCGCGACGCCGACCGCGACGCCGACGCCCGTACCTGGGGCTAAGGTCACGACGACCACGCTTTCGGTGATTCAGGTTCGGCTTCCCTTCGGGTTGGGTGGTTTCGCGATCCCCATCGCGAACGTGTCGCCGTTTAACGCGGTCGGAACTGTGCAATTCAAGGACGGAACCCACAATCTCGGTGGCCCGGTGCGGGCGCGCGGCGGCGTCGCCATTGGGCCCTTCACGAGCCTGCCTCCGGGCGTGCACTCGCTGAAGGTCGTATTCACGCCGACCAAACCAGCGGAGTCCCAGGCCTCAACGTCGAACACCGTGGTTTTCACGTTCTAGGCGTTGTTGCTGTACCTGGGTAAGCCACGCCTTCTGACCGCCGTCTGAGATGAAGCGGAAGCGGGAACCGGTGTTTCCACACCGGTTCCCGCTCACGGCTACCTGAGGTGCAGGTATGAAACTGGTGTCCCCCGCGTAATCGACTTTCGGGCGTGGCCTCGAGCACGTCGGTACCTGATGTGTTTCACGCCCGACTCCCGAGGGTTATTTACGTCCCGAAAGGACTGACAAGCATGGTGTACCGAATTCTGCGGAAAAGCATCATCGTGGTAGCAGCTGGAGTTGCGCTGCTCCTCGGATCGGCTGGAGTGGCGGCAGCCGACATTATCAACGGCACCCCCGGCGATGACAACATCTTCGGGACCGCCAGTGCGGACATCATCAACGGCGGTGCCGGGAACGACGCCATCAGCGGTGCCGAGGGAAACGACATCATCAACGGCGGCGCTGGGAACGATGGCATCAGCGGCGCCGACGGGGACGACATCATCGAGGGCGGCGCCGGGAACGACATTATCAACGGCAGCTTCGGGAACGACGTGATCGACGGCGGTGTCGGGAACGACGCTATTGACGGCGGCGCCGGGGCCGACATCATCCTGGGCGGCGCCGGGAACGACATCATCTCCGGCGGCGCCGGCGACGACACGATCAGGGGCGGCGCTGGCGCGGATACCATCGATGGTGGGGCCGGCAACGACACGATCACGCCAGGTACCGGTCAGGACAACGTTTTCGGGGGCGCCGGCAACGACACCGTCAACCTGGGGAACGACGGCGAGCGCGACGTGGTCAGCTGCGGTGGCGGAGACGACACCGTGACCGGGGTGGGGCCCGAGGACGTGATCTCCAGCGATTGCGAGCACGTCTCCTAGGTCGAAGTTGCGTTCTGGAGACAGACTGCGCTAATCAGCCCTCGAATTACCGCGGTCTGTCTCCAGAACGCGCCAAACGACGGCGGCGATGGCGGCGAGGCAGATGCCGAGCATGGCGAGGCGGCGGGCAAGGCCGGGAGCCGGGCGGATGTGGTTGAACTGCTGCTCCGGGAACGCGCTGGGGTAGCGGTTCGCGCTATGGTCGCGGGCCATCTTCATCACCTGTGCCACGTGCAGCGCGCCTCGGCCGGTGCCGGCCTGCTCGATCTGCGTCTTGCAGGAGAAGCCGTCGGCGACGATCACGGTGTCCGGGTCGGCCGAGCGCACCGCGGGCAGGAGCGCCTGCTCCCCGCATTGCAGGGAGATCTCGTACTTCCCGTTCTCGAAGCCCCACGATCCGGCCAGCCCGCAGCAACCGCCGTGCAACGGTTGCACGGTCATGCCCATGCGCCTCAACAGCTGATGCTCCGCGGTCATGCCGCCGGTGGCGCGGTGGTGGCAGTGCCCCCACACCAGTGCGTCACGGTGCAGCGGCGGCGCCTCGATATCAAAGGCGGTGAAGAACTCCGCGAAGTGGTAGGAGTTGCGAGCCAGCCGCTGGCCGTCATCGTCGTGCGGCAGCAGCGTGCCCAGCTCGTCTTTGAAGACTGCCAGGCAGCTCGGTTCCATCCCGACGACTGGGGTGCCGGCGCGGATGTCGTCGCGCAGTACGTCGAGCACCCGGTGCAGGTAGCGCCGGGCGGCGTCGAGGAATCCGTAGTCATACAGCGGGCGGCCACAGCAGACGTGCACCTCGGGCATGACGACCTGCCACCCGGCTGCCTCGATGGCCTCCACGCACGCCACGCCGACCTCGGTGTGCAGGTGGTTGTTGAACGTGTCCGGGAACAGCACCACCCGGCGTCCGTCCGGGTTGGCCGACCCACCCCGGTCGGCGAACCACTGCTGCAAGGTGACCGGCGCGAACGTCGGCAGCGGCCGGCGCCGGTCGATCCCGGCGGCCAACTTGGCCAGCCGGGACAACCCGGGGGTCTGGGTGACCGTGTTGACCACCGCTGGCATGACAGCGGCGAGCCGGGACACCTGGTCGATGAAGCCGAAGGCGTAGGCGCAGCGCGGACGCCAGCGCCGCCACGAGCGGTAGTGGTGGTGCAGGAACTCGGCCTTGTAGGTCGGCATGTCCACGTCGACCGGGCAGTCGCTGGTGCAGCCCTTGCAGGCGAGGCACAGATCCAGCGCGTCGGCGACCTCACGGGACTGCCAGCCGTCGGTGATCACTTCGCCGCGCAGCATCTCGAACAACAGGCGGGCCCGCCCACGGGTGGAGTGCTTCTCCTCCCGGGTTACCTGGTAGCTGGGGCACATCGTCTGCGTCGCGTCGGGCACCCGGCACTTGCCGACGCCGATGCAGCGCAGCGCGGCGTGCGCGAAGTCCCCGTCGTCGGCCGGGTAAGAGAACGCAACGGCAGGTCGCGCCGGGTGGTAGTCGGTGCCCAGCCGGAGGTCGTCGTCGAGCCGGTTGGGCTCGACCACCTTGCCTGGGTTCATCTTCCAGTCCGGGTCCCAGATCGCCTTGAACTCCCGCATCGCCGCGAGCAGCCGCAGCCCGTACTGCTTGCCGAGCAGCTCGGCACGTTGCTGGCCATCACCGTGCTCGCCCGACATCGAACCGCCGTAGGACACGACCAGGTCGGCGGCCTCCTCGAGGAAAGCTCGATAGCTCGCGATGCCCTTGGCGCTGCGCAGATCGAAGTTGATCCGGGAGTGGATGCAGCCCTCGCCGAGGTGGCCGTACATCGCGCCGCGCAGGCCGTGCTTGCCGTAGAGCGTGAGCAAGGAACGCAGGTAGTCACCGACCTTGGCCGGCGGCACCGCGGAGTCCTCCCAGCCCGGCCAGTAGTCGCCCCCGTCGGGGGGGAAGGCGGCGGAGCTCAGCCCGGCCTCCCTGATCTCCCACAGGTCCTCACTGTGGCCACCCTCCTGGCGGCTCTTGGAGATGACGATCCGGTCAGCGGCGTAGTCCTTGTCGTCCCGCAACCAGGCCGCGAACCGCTCCGCGCGGTCGATCGATTCTGTCGCGGTGTCCGCTCCGAACTGCACGAGCAACCAGGCGTGGTCGCCACGGCGGCGCGGTAGCTCGCCGATCCCTTCCTTGTTCAGCGCGATGAGCTGCTGATCGTGGATGAGCAGGTGGTCGATGACCTCCAGCCCGATCGGTTTCCAGTCCCGGATCTCCATGATGTGACAGGCGGCGTCGACGATGTCCTCGTACTGCACGACGACCAGCGTGCGCTCGAAGAGTCCGGGGGTGAGCTTGAGCGTGGCCTGCAACACCGTCGCGCAGGTGCCCTCGGTGCCGACCAGGGCGCGCGCGACGTTGAACCCGTTCTCCGGCAACAGCTCGTCGAGGTTGTAGCCCGACACCCGCCGCGGCATCTCCTCGACGGAGGGGAAACCGGCCCGGATGTCGTCGGCGTAGCGATCGCGCAGGTCGCGCAGCTTGGCGTAGATCTGCGCCTTGTGCCCGCCGGCGGCGATGATCTCGTCGAGGTGATCCTCCTCGTTCACCCCGACCCAGAATCGGGCGCCGTCGTAGGTGAGTATTTCCAGCGCTTCGGTGTTGTCCGAGGTGCGTGGGCCTGGGCCATAGAAATGGGCCTGGATTGAATGGACGCCACACGAGTTGTTGCCGACGTTGCCGCCGATCGTGCACCGTGAGTGCGAGGACGGGTCCGGGCCGAAGACCAGGCCGTGCTTGCCGGTCTCCCGGTTGAGCTGCTGGTTGATCACTCCGGGCTGTGTGGTGACCAGCTTGCGGGAGACGTCGACTTCACCGATCGCGGTGAGGTACTTGGAGAAGTCGATGACCACCGCGACGTTAACCGTCTCGCCCGACAGACTGGTGCCGCCGCCGCGCGACAGCACCGGGGCCCGGTAGCGGTGGCAGGCGTCCACCGTGGCGACGACGTCGTCGAGGGTCCGGGGCACCACGACTCCGATGGGCACTTGCCGGTAGTTCGACGCGTCCGACGCGTACATGGCCCGCGAGCCGGCGTCGAAGCGGACCTCGCCCGAGACGTGCCGGCGCAGGTGGCGCTCAAGTCCTTTGACGTTGACGGTGTCGGCTGCTCTCTTCCCGGCGGCGACTCGGCTGTCCGGCCGCGTCGGGAGGCCAAGGTGGGTAGCGGCCATCAGCTCTCCCTCCCGGGGTGCTTGCAGTGAATATCCCACTCGGAGAGTTGGTTCACCTTCAGCATGTGAACGGACCCTCCCGGGAAGCGACCGTGCTACCGCAAAACGGCTACCCGCCCGCTGCGGGGACCAAACGATGCGCCAGGTTTGGCGCCGCAACGCGGCGCTCGCAGGCGTCGACGTCGGACGTTGCGGGATATTGAATCGCTGTCCCGCCGTACGCACGCGGTGATGCTGGAGCTGGTCGCCGAGGCCGACTCGCGGGGAATCGCCGTCGAGCGGGGCTTCCGCAACACCCAACAACTGCTGGCGGGAACGCTGGTTGCCTGGCCAATGGGCCGACCCCCGCATCCCCACCCAAGCCTGCACCGGGGCGCTGGCCAAATGCCGAGCCACCTACCTGCCCGACAACCCCCGACCGCGACGACGTCTGGCTCGCCCTGTCCTCGACGCCCGCCACGGCGTGCTGTACCGGCACTAACCCCTCCACCGATCAGTGACCCACATCAATCCTGTCGAGCGGGGCGCCAATTAGAGGGCCACTTGGTTGGGCCAACCGCGGTAGTCGATCTCTGGAAGGAGCCGCGAATCACATCGCGGCCTTCTCCGCAATCATGATCGTTGGGCGTTGGGGTTGCCTCGCGGGGGATGACTGGCATGGCCCAGCCCGACAACAACCCAAGCTCCTCGCACCCACGAGCGGCTCGATCACCGGGCTGATCAGGTCACAGCGCGCTGGGACGGATCCACCCGTCATCTGTCGGTGGTGTGGGTCGGCCCGCTGCGGCCTGCGCGAGGTGCTGCTGGCCGATCCGGGCGCGCATGGTGGGTGCGGCGGCCTTACCGTCAATAGTGGGGCCAGGGCTGCTGCGAGCAACGCGACAGCCGCTGCGGTGACAAACGCCCAGTGGTATGCCGAGAGCTGCGGGATGAGCTGGCCCGCGATCTGGTGGGTGGTCCCGATAGTGGCGATGACCGTAGTGAGCGTGGCGATTCCGACTGCACTGCCGAGTTGGCGTGAGGCGTTGAACAGGATGGAGGTACGTCCCGATGCCGGTGAGGGCATAGTTGCATTGACGATCGGCCCACTAGAGCTGGTCTCATCTGCCCGCCCAGGAGCTCTGCGGCAGGGCTCGGATGCCCGGTTTGTCATGGTTCTCCACGGGGGAGCCTGTTTTGCTGCTTGAGCCGTGGCGAGGACGTCCTTTGGCTCAATGCAACAGTGATCCAAAACTTCCTCATCCCCCACGCCGCCACCGAGCCTTCCCCTCTTGGAAGCTCCCACCCCCCTCGGATACGACCGTCATCCCTGATACCGCCGCGCGGCACCTGGCGGTGGATCACGGAGAGTTGACGACGTGCTCAACCTGGCTGTTGAGCAGGGCGGGCAACGGAGCGACCTGGGCACCGCGCATCGGGCTCGCCACGCTAGCTGTCTGTCGTGGGCGTGCTGGCCATCCCTTGGTCGCTTGCTGGCTGTGTGGTGTTGGTCTGCGGGGCGCAGCGTTTGTCGGAATGACGACCGTACACGCGGCGAAAGTTTCGGGTTAGGACCTTTTCTGCGGGGAGCTGGTGTCTGGTTGTTCGGTCGTGGGTTGGCCTGGCGCCGGGGCGCGGCACCGCTTGTCGGTGGTGGTGCACGGAGTTGTCCGTGCCCGCAGCTGGGCTCGGGCCTGTCCACGAGGTTGAGGAGTAGCCATGTCAGACCGATCCGTGCCCCGGTTGCTACGCCGTGGACTGCGTAGGGGTGCAGGGTGGCGGGGCTGGGCGCCGCGCACTCGGGTCGGGAGGGCGTCGGCGCTGGTGACGAGAGTGTCACGGGGGCGCCGAGTGCTCTGGCTTGCCATCTCGACATTGATGGTGCTGGCCGCGGGGTTGGTGACGGTGGCTGTCGTACCGGCCACCGCAGCTCCCGCCATCACCTCTATCACGGCAGCTACCTCCACGGCAGTCCCGTCCGAGGTCCTGCCGGACGTGACGGTCCATTCGACCATTGCTCCGTTGGCCAACTTCGGTTCCCACCGCGGGGTCACCCGGACGGCGAGCTGCCCCACCGGATCGTTGGTGGGCGGAGGGGGGTACCTGCGCAACGCCACCGACCTGTCGATACTGCCCACCAACGGATTGGTGCTGGGCGGAACCAACCCCTCCACCGGGGCCTCCCCGGTGGAGGGGTTGGTTGTCGATGCAGCGACCGATCCCAGCCACTGGATGGCCATCGCCAACTTCACCGGAGTGGCCGAAGCCGGCGACCAAGCCACTGCGTTTGCGTTGTGTGCAAGCAACGGCCCGACGCAGACAGTGGTCAAGTCGAACTTCACCGTCGGTGCCAACGCCACTCAGCAGGTCAGTCCGACCAACCTGACGATTGCCACCTGCCCCACCGGAACCACGGTGATCGGCGGGGGAGCATTCACCAGTACCCCGGACCAGGTCAACGACGGCACTACCGTGGGCAACAACGGCAACCTCAAGCCCCTGGGCAGCTACCCCTCCGACTCCTCGGGAGTGCCAGCAGCGGACGGATCAACTTCCGCCACGTCCTGGAGCGCCTACGGCTCGGCCGGTATCACCAGCACGACTGACACAGTGACCTCGCTGGCGTTGTGCACCTCCGACCCGATCTTGCCGGTCACGGTGGCCCGGGTTGATCTTTCCGGTCCCGATGCCCAGCCCAACACCACGATCACCACCGCCACCGCGGCGTGCCCGACCGGAACCCGCATGCTCGGCGGAGGCTTCAAAACCGACGAAACCGTCAACGGAACACCGGGTCTCCAGCCTCAACAGGGCTACCACATGCGGGGCAGCTACCCCTCGACCGGATCGGGAACTCCGCCCACCGAGGTCACCGACGGCACCACCAATCCCAGCGCGTGGACCGCTTTACTGCAGGCTGGCGGCCAGAACCTGCCAGCGGGAAGCTCCATGCAGCTACACACCTTCGCCCTATGCTTCAACGTCCCCTTGGAAGGCCTCGTCGATCCGGACGTCCACCCCCTCATGAACGCCCTGTCTAACGTCATCAAAGACGGCGCCGGCAATAAGCTTATTGGATTAGATCCCCCCTGCGCCATGACTGGGCCGTATCAAGGCCTGTCTGACATCGACAAACTCATCTACTCGACACAGGCCAACGATGGGTGCTTGCAGTTCATCACGACCTTTACCGCCCCAGGCTCGGGTCCATGACAATGCCTAGCGGCCAGCTCGCATTCTCTACCCAATGAGCTAGGAAAGAAAAATTGTCGACGCCCAAGCTGCGTTACTAAGGTTTGATGCGCCGGTCAGGATCGGGCATGGCTAGCACACACCGCCACCCGCCTTAGCTGGACCCGATCCCGCGTGAGTGCCTGCGCGCCAACCACGCCATTCCCGCCTACCAACCGCCGCCCGCCGCTGTCAGACCCGACTGCGACGACTCCGTCGTAGTCACCATCTCCGCCGCCGAGAAACTCCTGGGCGTCAGCAAGGTCACCCTCTACCGGTGGATCAAAGACGGCTTCATCATTGGCGGGAAGATCACCCCCGGCGCGCTCCCTGGCATATCCGTATCGACCAGGACCTCGGCGACCGGATTTCGTCCTGACGCCCCAGATGGGTGGCTCGGCTTCAAGGCCGACCCCAACCGCCACGCCGACACCCACCCCGGTGCCGGGAGCCACGGCCACCCCGACCACCCTGACCGTGATCTGGGTCCCGCTGCCCTTCGGCCTCGGTGGCTTGGTGATCCCGATCGCAAACGTCACCCCGCGTAACGCGGACGGAACCGTCCAATTCACCGACGTCGGGCACAACCTCGGCCCAGCGGTGACGGTGCATGGCGGCGCGGCAATCGGGCTCATTACTGCTGGGAAAGCGCTCGCACTCGATAACCGCGCAATTCACCCCGACTAACCCGGCTGCGTTCCAGTCGTCCACCTCGAAAACCCTGACCTTCAGGCTCTAGAAAGCCCGGGAGCCCCTGGCGCACCATCGCGTCCAGGGCCTGACCCAGGCACAGGTGCAGCATCAGCCCGCTGTCCGCACCCGGCTGTGCGGGCCCCGCGGTGACATCAGCTGAGGTGCCACAACAGTTGTCGACCGGGGTGGCCAGCATCGTCATGCCGGCCGAGCTGTTCCCGGCGTCGCCGGGGTGGGCGTGGGTGCCGACGACCCTCCACCTACACGAGCTCGTGGGTGCCGTCGGGGAGCTGGCGGCTTAGCCCGCGGCGGGCCAGCAGCTCCATGATCGGGACGGTGACCCGGCGGGTGGTGTCGAGGGCTTGGCGTGCCTGGCTCAGAGTGAACGGTGTGGGCAGGGCCCGCAGCCGCTCGATTGCGTCGTCGTCCGCCCCGGGAGCGAGATAGATCCCGTTAGCGATCTTGGTTAGCTCACCGGCCCGCACTGCGGCGGCGAGTTGTTTGGCGCCCAGTCCAAGCTCGCCGAGGCGGTGCGCATTAGGTGCGGCGAAGGGCCGCTCGGCGAGTTCGGCGCGCAGGGCGCCGATCGCGCTGCGGACAGCGTCGGGAAGTCCGGATACCGGTCCGGCGATATGCACCCGCCCTTGGGTGAGGGTTAATCGCGAGCCGAGCAGCAGCTCGATCAGGCGCGCGTCGGGCATTTCGGTGACCTGCCGGGCGACTTCCAGCGGCATCCCTGGTTCAAGGGGGTTCTCGGCCGCGTGTTCGGCCACCGCAGCGGCCAACTGCTCGCCGCGGTGCTCCAGCAATGCTGGGTCGACCAGCCAGCCACCTACCGCAGCGGCCTCAGCCGGTAGCTGGGCACCCATCGCGACCAGCTCCTCGCTGCGCATCAACCCACGCCGGCGCAGCTCGGCGCGCCCATCCGGGACACCGTCGGTGGCAGCCAGTTCGGCGGCCCGGGCAGCGGACGCGCCACGGCGGCGCAGCACCGGTGGGCGCACGTCGAGCACGATGATCCCGGCCGGGATGCGCCGGGCGCCGGGATCGCGAAGTAGCGCGCGATCCCCTATTCGCAGCGGCAACGGTTGCGCCAAGCCCAGCCGAGCGGTGTCCCGTCCCAGAGGCCGGATTCGTACCGGGACCGCGGCCGTCCCGGCGTGCAACACCGCGTACCGGGGCAGTTCGGTGGCCGAGCCGGTGGACAACCGGACGTCGACGGTGCGGCTTGCCAGCCAGGCTGCCGGGGTGAGTAGCGCGTCACCGCGGTGCACGGACTCGCGGGGCACGCCGCGCAGGTTGACCGCAACCCGAGCCACCGCGGGCGCGGCCTCCACGGGTGCGCCCAGCGACTGCAGCCCCCGTACCCGTACCCGGCGACCGCCCGAGGTCAGCTCCAGCTCGTCGCCGACGCGCAGCGTCCCGCCGGCCAGTGTGCCGGTGATCACGGTTCCCGCACCGCGGATGGTGAAGGCCCGGTCCACCCACAAGCGGATATCTGCATCGACATCGGGAGTGGGCAGCGCTGCGACCAGCTTGCTCAACGCGACGCGTAACTCGTCGAGCCCGGCTCCGGTGACGCCGGAGACGCAGACCGCGGGAACCCGGCCCAGCGTCGAACCGGCCAGGTGCTCCAGCGCCTCCTCGCGGGCCAGTTCGGGGTCCATCAGGTCGCTGCGGGTCACCGCCAGCAGGCCATGCCGGACGTTCAGCGCGTGCAACGCCTCCAGGTGCTCCGCCGACTGCGGCATCCAGCCCTCGTCGGCCGCGACCACGAACAGCACCGCAGGCACCGGACCGACGCCGGCGAGCATGTTCGGCACGAACCGCTCGTGCCCGGGTACGTCGACGAACGCGACTGTTACCCCGGTGGGCAGCGTTGTCCAGGCGAATCCCAAGTCGATGGTCATCCCCCGGCGGCGTTCCTCCGCCCACCGGTCGGGCTCCATCCCGGTCAACGCGCGGACCAGGGTGGACTTGCCGTGATCAACGTGACCTGCGGTGGCTACGACGTGCATGCCAGTACCGTGTCGCGCAGCGTGGCGTCCTGATCGGCCGATAGCGACCGGACATCGAGCAGGCAGCGGCCCCGTTCGATGCGGCCGAGCACCGGCGGGCTCCCGGCACGCAACAACGTGGCGTAGCGCTCCGGAAGGCTGACCGCGGCGCTGTCCAACGTCACTCCCGGCGCGCCTCCGCCACCGACCGTGGCCTGCGATGCCACCGCCTTCGCGTCCACCCCGCGCGCGGCCAATGCCGTCGCGATCGCCGTCGCTCGCCGGTGCAGCGTCTGCGGGTCGGCGGACAGCGCCCGCGCGGTCGGGGTGGCGGGTCCGCGCAGGGTGGCCTCCAGCGCGGCGAGGGTGAGCTTGTCCACCCGCAACGCCCGGGCCAGTGGATGCCGCCGCAACATCGTTACCAGCTGCTCAGACCCCAGCAGCAGGCCCGCTTGCGGGCCGCCGAGCAGCTTGTCGCCGCTGGCCGTCACCAGGTCGGCGCCCTGGGCCAGGGTGCTGGCGGCGTCGGGCTCCTCGGGCAGCGTGGGGTGCGGCGCGAGCAGTCCAGAGCCGATGTCGACGACCACCGGCACCCCCAGCCCGGTCAGTTCCGTCACCGGCACTGCGGAGGTGAACCCGGTGATGCGGAAGTTCGACGGGTGCACCTTGAGCACGAACCCGGTCTGCGGCCCGATCGCCGCGGTGTAGTCCGTGCGGCTGACCCGGTTGGTGGTGCCCACCTCACGCAGCCGGGCACCGGTGGACTCCAGCAGCTCAGGGATGCGGAACCCGTCACCGATCTCCACCATCTCGCCGCGGGCCAGCACGATCTCCCGACCCGCCGCCAGCGCGGTCGCGGCCAGCACCAGCGCAGCGGCGCCATTGTTGACCACATGAACGCCGCCAGCCGAGGGCACCGCCGCAGCCAGCGCGGCCAACGTTCCGGCCCCGCGGCGGCCACGCCCGCCAGTGGCCAGATCGAGCTCCACATCGGTCGTCGCGGCCGCGGCGACCAGCGCCTCGATCGCGGCGGCGGACAGTGGCGCCCGACCGAGGTTGGTGTGCAGCAGCACCCCGGTGGCGTTGAGCACTGGGTGCAGGGTCGTGGCGGTATCCGGCAACGAGGCCAGGACATCGGCGACGACACCGGCCGGTGCCACGACGCCCTCGCGTACCCGCTGCTGTGCCGCAGTCACCGCCTGCTTGACCTGCTGGCGACCCAGCCGTTGTGTGGCGGCCGCCACCGCCGGATCGGCCAGCACCGCGTCGGTACGCGGAACCTGCCGACGAACATCCATGGCTCGCACGCTAGCTTCCTCCGCGCCGCACCCTGCGCCTGAGTCTACGGCCGCAGCCCCGTTCTACTGAAGTGGTTTCGGGAGACCGAGGGTCATCAACATCACCTGGTAGGGATTCCAGGCGGACATTGTGAAATAGATCTGCACCCCGCGATCTGTCGCACGTGCATATTGCGGAATCTGATAGGGCCCGTACATCCCGGCCAAATCCGCGCTGCGGTCGATGCCAAATCCTTCCTGCGTGTGATCAGCGCCCGGCAGATGCATGAACTTGCCGAGACCGTCGTCCACCGAAAACGCGATCTCGCCCGTGCACCAGGGTCCGTAAGGACGTTTCGACCACCGCATGACTATGCCGCCGACAGATGCCCTGTCTGCCGGCCAGTCCGCGTTGCAAAGGCAGGTCCAGGCGCTCAGCAGCGGATTCCAGCGGACCGACAACTCGCCGACGCACCCTTCGCCGAAGAGCGGAACCGCGTCGTCCTCGGCTGCGCTCCATTGTGGTTGGTCGAGCCCACCTGAATAAAACAGAAAACCACCCGGCTGCGCAATCGCCGCCGCCGGCTTCACAGCGAGGTAGACGTCGCTGGAACGGTAGCGTCCACTGCCGAAGATGACAAGCTGCGGCCCGGCTCCCGGTAGTCCGTGCGCAGCGGCGTCAACGATCATCGTGGACACGTTGACGAGCTTGTACCGGGACACCTCGTAGAGAAGCGTGAAACCGAGACCATTGTTGTCAGACCGAGCCAGTATCGACCTACCCATCAGCGCGTAGATCCCCGCTTGCCGACGATCGGCGCTGAAGAAGACGTACATACCGCCATTCCAGCTCACTCCGTCGAGGGGCACGTCGAAGCCGTCCTGAGCAATACCGGGGACCAACGGCGGCCGGCTGAGGAACGTCAACTCAAGACCAGAATCAGCGGTCTGGTCCGTGCAGTACGCGATCGCGTCAAGATCATCATTGGGGATGCCATGACCTACTCGCCACGTGTCCCCGAACAAGAAATACAGGCGATCTTGATGGGAGAAAGACGCGCCAAGGTCGGTGCCGATGATGCCGAACCGGCTCTCGGTGCGATTAAAAGCGAATTTCGGTGTCTCTGTTCCATTCCAGCCTTCCCGATCGAACTCGCCGGTCAGCTGCACGACCTTCTGGGCGCGATCGGCAAGCTGAGGGTAGCTATTCAGCCGGGGTAGCGGCGGGTGGTAGCCAGGCGCCGGTGGTGAATAGTTGGGTGAGGACGGCGAAGCTGTCCAGGCCCCATTTGGTGGCGGTGGACAGGTAGGACTGGACGACGGCGAAGTCGGCGACAC
>DATAWX010000229.1:0-5386 GCA_036266995.1 Pseudonocardiaceae bacterium
GCCCTCACCGCCATCTGGTCTGGTCAGAGGGCCCTTGCGGATGATCCGTAAGGTGTGCTCTGGCCTGCATCGATCTCTGGAGTGACCGATGAGCGCAGAAAAGCGAGTCCTTGTCGACGGCGCCGAACTGGTCTATGACGAAGCGGGGTCGGGCCAGCCGCTCGTGCTGATACACGGTAGCGGCGCTGATGCGGGAACCTGGCATCGCAACGTGGCCGACCTGGCGACGCATCATCGGGTGATCGCCTACGATCGCCGCGGCTACGGGCGCTCGACACACCGGCCGGTGCGCGACTACCGCGTGCATGTCGCCGACCTCGGCGCCGTCCTGATGCACGTCGGCGCCCCGGCGCACGTGCTGGGCTGGAGCTCCGGCGGCAACACTGCCCTCGCGCTGGCGGTCAAGCGGCCGGAGCTGTTCCGGTCGCTGATCCTTGTCGAGGCGCCCTTCCACGGGTTGCGGCGGCCGATGGGGGTAATCACCGCGAACGCGAAGGCGAGACTCGCGCAGCTGCGCGGCGGCCCGGAGGAGGGGGCTGCCACGTTCTACCGCTGGCTCACCGGCCTGCGTGACGGCGGGAACGGATTCGACGTGCTCCCGGCGCCAGAGCGGCAGCGATTTCTCGCGCAAAGCCGCGTGATGATGGCAGAGCTCGATCCGCACCCGTTCGGTCCGCTGGCCGAGCACATCCCGCTGGGAAAGATCGTCGCACTACCGATGCCGGTGACGTGGCTACTCGGCGCGGAGAGCATGCCCTGGTACGGGCGGCTGCACGCATGCGTCGTCGCGGTCGCGCCCAGCATCCGCACCGAGCACATCGCCGGAGCCGGCCACCTGATGCACATCGAGGCACCTGAGGCATTCGCCGACGCAGTCCGCCGCGCCATCCGCATGGTCGACGAGCCCGAGTTCGGCTCCCAAGCTTGACGGTCACCCCGTTTGGGGAAGACGGTGGCGCCGGGTAGACAGAGCCGATGGCATTCCTTCGACTGTGGCGGCCTCGACGAGTGGACGGGCAGACCGGCAGAGGTGCGCCCGGCCCCATTGAGGTCCTGGAAGCTGGACTGCGTCCAGATTTTCGTCGAGCTCTCCTGGCAGGCACGCTCGCGTTGGCGACGTTGGCCGTCGGCAGTAACCTCGGGGGGCTGCACGCCCCGGAGCTGCACACCAAACTGGTCGTCATCGGCTTGGCCGTCGTCTTCGCGTTTCTCGGCCTAGTCACCGCGCGCAGCACCGCTAATCAGGTGGCCCGTGCGGCCAGTCACGCCAGCAGCAGCGCGGCCTCTACGACCAAGGTGCTGTGCCTGCTCGTGGGCTACCTTGTGGTGTTCCTGGGCACGCTGGGTCTGCTGACCATCCCTCTCCAACAGCTCCTCGTTGGCGGTGCGTTGACCGGAGTGATCGTGGGTATAGCGGCCCAACAACCGCTGAGCAACCTGTTCGCCGGACTGGTGCTGCTCCTCGCCCGACCCATCGCGGTAGGACAGTGGGTCTGCATCCACTCCGGCGCGCTCGGTGGCCCACTGGAGGGTTCCGTGGTCGAGATGGGTCTGATCTACACCACCTTCAGCACCGAGCACGAGATCCTCCACATCCCGAACTCCGGGTTACTCAACGCAGCGCTACGCGCGCCCACCACTCCCCACTCCCCGCCAGCCAACCAGGACGAGTCCCGCCCGATAGGAGAATGAGTAGACGGCAACAACAGGAGTCCCCACTTTGCGTGATCAACGTGCAGGCCCTCGCCCTCGCGCCGCAGAACGGGCGATCCCCGACAGTCGGTCCGTGCTCACGAAGCCTCGCGATGCCAGCTCGCGCCGGATCTGCCACCGCCGCACTTCGTCACGCGCCAGAGCCGCTGCCGCACTTTGCGGTCCGTCGCGCAGTTCAGGAACGATCGAGCGGAACCAGTGATGTGTGGAGAGGAATGAGTAGACGCCTGCCTGGGAAGTCGCCATCATCGGCAATGCGCCGGGCTCCGAGCACAGCGCTCCCCACCGGCCCCGGTATAGATCGAATAACTCCACGGGCAGCCCCGAGTCCAATCGTGTTCTGACTGCGGGTGACTCGATCGTCACTCTCGTGTAGTTCTGCTCAGTGTCGTCCATTCGCCGCAGTTGCTCGTCATCGAGCCACAATATATTGAGTCTAGTTCGTCCCGCGCCATCGCCCCAAACTGGAATGAACGGAATATAACCGGCCCTGCTGACATGGGCGGAGTGCGCCGCAGCCAATTTCGATGTCATCACGTGAGTTATCGGAATAATGTTGTGATGTGCGTAGCCGCGGTATTTGTAGGCTAGCTGCCCTGGCGCGGCGTTCGAGCCGACCGCCAGGACCGGAGATCGCCTGTCCATGGGTGGCGCCCCGGCCCCGGACAGAACGGCCCCGAGGTAGGGAGCGTCCGTAATCGGCAATGGCCCCCCATCATGCTGGACTTTCCAGTCGGTGAGGGGAAGCCCTGGAGCGGGTTGGAGTACGTAGAGCCAGGACCCGAGCAATAGGCAGTTACTCGTGACCAATTTCCCGGGGTAGCTGAGCGGATGTTCACTGGGACTTAGATCAAGCCCGATTCCCTGAATGTCGGGCATCAGCTCACACCAACCTCGTACACGGTGACCATTACGTGAAGCGGGGTTCGGTCCAAAGCATAGCCGATTCGTATCGCCCCAGCCAGTGGAGTGACCGTCGAAAGTACGAGCCGTTCGGTGTCGGCGACAGTGGGCATCCGGCTGATGATTTCGTCGACGAATCCAACCTGGGTAGGTTGATCGATACGAGTAACCCACCAGGTACGAACGCACGTATATGGCCTTGCTCCGACCGCTGGTGAGGTGATCGACGGTGTCACCCACTGACGCCGTGCTGCTCGCGCAGTCGGGCCTCAGACAGCAGCGCCGACCCCCGGCGGCAGCTCCCCCTGTTCGATCGCCAAGCGCAGCCCGCGCCCCCGTAGACCACCGGCCGTTGTCCATGGTCACAACGAGGTGCCCCCGGTGGGATTCGAACCCACACTGCGGCCCTTGAGGTTGTCCCGGATCTCGTAGAACTTGAGGTGGCGGTCCCCCGCCTGAGTCCTGCCATGCGGTAGGTACTCGGGTGATCCGCCAAGAGCACCACGAGGAAGGGGACCGCCGTGCGTAAGACCTACCAGAACGAGGGATTCGATACGAGTCATCCCGCTGTGCCCGACACGGTGAGTGTGGCGCTGGCCGAGTTGGCCGGCGAGATGCGCGAGGGTTTGCTGGCTCTCGCGGTCGGGACCGGGTTGCAGGTGATGGCCGCGATGATGGAGGCCGATGTGACCGCGGCGTGCGGGCCCAAGGGCCGCCACGACCCGGAGCGCAGGGCGACTCGGCACGGCCACGGCGCCGGGTCGGTGACTCTGGGCGGGCGCCGGGTGCCCGTGGAGCGGCCGCGGATCCGCGCGGTCGACGGCTCGGGTGAGGTGGCGGTCCCGGCCTATGAGCTGTTTTCCTCCACCGAGATCCTGGGCCGGATGGCGATGGATCGGATGCTCGGCGGGCTCTCAACGCGGCGTTACCCGGTTGGGCTCGAGCCGGTCGGGGCCCGCACCGAGCAGGCCGCGACGAGCACGTCGCGCTCGGCGGTGTCGCGGCGGTTCGTCGCCCAGACCGAGACCGCGCTGGCGGAGTTGCTGGCCGCGGATCTGTCCGGGTTGGACCTGGTGGCGATGATGGTCGATGGGGTCCACTTCGGTGAGCACACCTGTGTAGTCGCGCTCGGGATCGGCATCGACGGCACGAAGCACCCATTGTCGCTGGTCGAGGGCTCGACCGAGAACGCCACGCTGGTCCGCGACCTGCTCGTTGGGCTGCGTGAACGCGGGCTGGACGTGACCCGCCCGATCCTGGTGGTGCTCGACGGGTCCAAGGCGCTGCGCCGCGCGGTGCTCGAGGTGTTCGATCGTCCGGTGCTCGGCCGATGCCAGCTCCACAAGATCCGCAACGTAGGAGATCGGCTACCGCAGCGGCTGCGCTCGACCGTCGCGGCCAAGATGCGCCGTGCCTACCACGCCGACTCCGCCCTGGCCGCCGAGGCTGAGTTGTCCGCGCTGGCCGCTGAGCTCGACCGCACCCACCCCGGCGCCGCGGCGAGCCTGCGTGAGGGGATGGCCGAGACGCTGACCGTGCTGCGCCTCAACCTGCCGCCCACCCTGGCGCGTACCTTCCGCTCCACCAACGCCATCGAGTCGATGATCTCGATCTGCCGCACTCACGCCAGCAACGTCAAGCGCTGGTGCGACGGCACAATGGCGCTGCGCTGGTGTGCCGCGGGCATGGTCGAGGCCGGCAAACAGTTCCGCCGCATCAATGGGCACCTGCACCTGCGATCCCTGCGCGACACGCTAAACCGGATCACCGAACCCGTCGGTGCCACCCGGCACAATGACACCGTCGACGCAGCCTAATGATCACCGGGCCGCCACCGAAGTTCCACGGAACTCGGGACATCCTCCGGCCCTTTTAAGTGGACAGGCAACCAAGGCTCGAAGCATGCGCTGACCAGCGGTCGAGCACCAACGACAGGCACTACCGGTGCTTACTCGGGCGTAGATGGGGCGTGGCCAAGCCAGCATTCCCCGAGTCCGGAGTGCGGTCAGCGGAGGCCGACAGCTAGCAACTACCACAACCGAAGATCGCCCGGTCATGGGTGGCCCTCGGCCGAAAAGGCCACCCCAGCAGCGGCGTGACATGGAGCAGCCTGTGACGCCCACCGCTCGCAGCCCTTAGATGATGCGCTCAAACAGCCTGCTGGCGCTGGGTTTGATAGCGCCGCTGCCCTCCCCCGACACCGACAACACCGCCGAGCACTAGTTGGTGAACTGCGTAGTGACCAACAGCGACCATGGTCTCGTCCGCCCGACACCGCGTGCACTTCGGGCGGCTTTCACGTTGCGCCGTGGCAGATCTAGCCACCAATAGTGTTCCCGGTTCGGCGTGTCCGTTGACCGAGAGAACGGAGATCATCATGCTCACTGATCAGATTTGGTGGTTTCTAGCTCGTGGCAGGCCATTTGGTCGGTCGTGCTGGCTGATGCCTTCCGTGGCTGGCCTGGGGATTGACGAGGAGGAGTGTTGATCGAGTCGAAGCACACCGAGTTCGACCTGCGGCGGCTGGATCGCAGACATGACCCGAGGGGGGTAGCGATTGTCTGGGCGCTGCTCGCGGTGTGCGCGGTTCTGGTCGCCTGCACCGTAGTGACGGTGGCCTGGGTGATAGGCCGTTGAGCGACCGGCACCGTGGTCATCATCTGAGCGGTGAGCAGGGCCATCCGCGCAGGTCGCTGAGCGTGCCTGACTCGGGCTGGAGTGTGGCCGGCAATGGCCTGCGCCTTGTCCGTCAGCTGGATCCGCGGCCGTA
>DATAWX010000230.1:0-1731 GCA_036266995.1 Pseudonocardiaceae bacterium
CACGATGGCGACCACGCCGAGTGAGTAGATCCCGCACATATCGAAGGGAGAGGAACACTTCAGTGACAGCAGCGACGCCCGGAACGGCGCGTTGCGCCCCGGGCTTCACGATGTTGCTCAGGAGTCGATGGGGGCTAACTACAATACCGTTCAGTTAGCACTACACGGGTGTAGTTTGTAGGCGTGCCGCGCGCTGGGTGGACGAAGCCGGTCTCGGACCGGAGCTTGTCCGATCTGGTCTCGGTGGGGGTTCTGACCCGGGTCTTTCCGCCGGGGTTGGTCGATGAGGTGATCGCCGAGGCCGGTCGGACCGAGCAGCGCAACCGGACGTTGCCGGCTCGGGTGATGGCGTACTTCGCGATCGGGATGGCGTTGTACTCGGAGGGCTCGTATGAGGACGTGCTCGCCGCGTTGACCGACGGGTTGGCGTGGACCTCGGGTTGGGCGCAGAGTTACAGCCCGCCGACGAAATCGGCGATCTTCCAGGCTCGCCGACGGCTCGGGTCCGAGCCGTTGGCCGGGTTGTTCGCTCGGGTTGCCAAGCCACTCGCGAGCCCGGGGATGGCCGGTTCCTGGCTTGCCGGTCGCCGGATGCTCGCCGTGGACGGGACCTGTCTCGATATCGCCGACACGGCCGAGAACGCCGAGTTCTTCGGCCGGCCGGGGGTGAACAAGGGCGAGCAGGCAGCGTTCCCGCAGACCAAGATCGTGGCGTTGGGTGAGTGCGGCACGCACGCCGTTCTGGCCGCGCAGATCGGCACCTGTTCACAGTCCGAGGCCGCCCTCACCGAGGCGCTGCTCCCGCACGTCGGGCCCGGCACGGTCCTGCTGGCCGATCGCGGGTTGTTCTCCTATGCCTTGTGGCGTAAGGCATCCGCGACCGGGGCGGATCTGCTCTGGCGGATCCGCACCGACCATGCCGGCCCCAGGCCCACGCACGTGCAGGACCTGCCGGACGGTTCGGTGCTGGCCCACCTGCGCAGGGCCGGCGACCGCAGGAGCGAACCGATGCTGGTGCGGGTCGTGGACTACATCGTGCAGGACGGACGCGAGAACCCCACCAGCTACCGGCTGTTCACGACCCTGCTCGATCCCGGCGAGGTCTGCGCGGTCGAGCTCGCTGCCGCCTATCAGCAACGGTGGGAGATCGAGCTGACCTTCGATGAGCTCAAGACCCACCAGCGTGGACCCCGCACCGTGCTGCGCTCGAAATCCCCCGACCTGGTCAAGCAGGAGATCTGGGGACACCTGTGCTGCCACTACGCGATCCGAACCCTGATGACCGACGCCGCCGGGCACCGCGGACGCGACCCCGACAGGGTCAGCTTCGTCGCCGCCCTGCGCATCGCGCGCTCCTCCGTCGCCCCCAGGGGCGCCTTTCCCCCCTGACGACAACAAGGCCACCGACCGCGTCTGGCGCACCGCGATACACCGCCTGGCCACCCGGCTCAACCCCGCCCGCCGGCTACGGGCCGCACCCAGAGTCATCAAGCGCAAGATGCCCAAGTGGCACGTCAAACGCGCCCACCACGCGACATGGGCTCGACCACAACACCCACCGAACTACCTGATCCAAGCACCTAACTGAACGGTATTGGACCTAGATCCGGATCCCACCGCCGCAGATCACGGTCTCGCCGGAGATGTAGTCCGACTCCGGGATGCAGAACAGGTAGACCGCACCGGCGGCCTCGTGGGGTTCGCCGCCTCGGCCCAGCGGGATCATCTGCT
>DATAWX010000231.1:0-30665 GCA_036266995.1 Pseudonocardiaceae bacterium
GGATGCAGAACGCGCTTATCTGGGCCAGATAGCAGCGTTCTGCATCCAGAACGCGTCAAACTGGGGGAGCTAGCGCAGCGGGCCGGCGGTGATAGCGCGGGGTCCCCGGGCCATGGCGACCATGCCGGACTGGGCCATTTCGCGGATGCCGTAGGGCTCCAGCATCCGCAAGAGGGCCTCGATCTTGTCGGCGGTGCCGGTCGCCTCGATGGTCACCGCCTCCGGGGAGACGTCGACGACCTTGGCCCGAAACAGCGTGACGGTCTCGAGTACCTGGGAGCGCACCGTGGTGTCCGCCCGGACCTTCACCAGCAACAGCTCCCGCTGCACCGCCATCATCGGATCGAGCTCGACGATCTTGATGACGTTGATCAGCTTGTTGAGTTGCTTGGTGACCTGCTCCAGGGGTAACTGATCGACGGCGACCACGATGGTCATCCGGGAGATATCGGGATTCTCGGTCGGTCCGACCGCCAATGAATGGATGTTGAACCCGCGGCGACTGAACAGTCCGGCCACTCGGGCCAGGACCCCGGGCTTGTTCTCCACCAGCACCGACATCGTGTGTTCGGTCATGACCCGTCCTCGTCGAACAGCGGGCGAATGTTTCGCGCCGACATGATGTGGCTGTTCCCGGTGCCGGCCGCGACCATCGGCCACACCTGCGCGTCCTTGCCCACCACGAAATCGATCACGACCGGGCGATCGTTGATCTCCATAGCCTGGGTGATGATCTTGTCGACGTCCGACTCGGCCTCGCAACGCAGGCCTACACAACCCAATGCCTCGCCGAGCTTCACGAAGTCCGGAATACGCGAGTGTGTGCCCAGATCGGTCTGCGAATAGCGCTCGGAGTAGAACAGCGTCTGCCACTGCCGGACCATGCCCAGGCTGCCATTGTTGATCACCGCGACTTTGATCGGGATGTTTTCGATGGCACAGGTCGCCAGCTCCTGATTGGTCATCTGGAAGCTGCCATCGCCGTCGATGGCCCAGACCGCGACGTCGGGTCTGCCCAGTTTCGCGCCCATCGCCGCCGGCACCGCGAAACCCATCGTGCCCAGGCCGCCGGAGTTTATCCAGCTACCCGGCTTCTCGTACTTGATGAACTGCGCAGCCCACATCTGATGCTGGCCCACTCCCGCGGTGTAAATCGCGTCCGGGCCGACCAGTGCACCGATCCGCTCGATCGCGTACTGCGGCGACAGCATCCCGTCGGTCGGTCGGTCATAACCCAAGGGGAACGTCTTCCGCCAGCCGTCCAGCTGCACCCACCACGGCGCCAGATCCGGCCGGCCGGACTGGAACTCGGCCTGCACCGCGGTGATCAGCTCGCCGATCACCTCCGCGCAGTCCCCGACGATGGGGACATCGGCTCGCCGGTTCTTGGAGATCTCCGCGGGGTCGATGTCGGCATGCACCACCGCGGCGTCCGGCGCGAAGGAGGACAACTGCCCAGTGACCCGGTCATCAAACCGGGCGCCCAATGCCACCAGCAGGTCGGAGCGCTGCATCGCCGCGACCGCGGCGACCGTGCCATGCATACCGGGCATCCCCACATGCAGCGGATGCGAGTCGGGGAAAGCGCCGCGAGCCATCAGCGTGGTTACCACGGGCGCTCCGGTGAGCTCGGCCAACTCCCGCAGCGCTTCGGTGGCCCGCGCCTTGATCACGCCGCCACCGACATACAGGACCGGGCGGCGGGCCATAGCGATCAGCCGGGCGGCCTCCCGGATCTGCTTTCCGTGCGGCCGAGTGGTCGGCCGGTACCCGGGCAGCTGCAGCTCCGGTGGCCACACGAACGACGTCAGCTCCTGTAACACGTCCTTGGGGATGTCCACCAGCACGGGACCAGGACGACCGGTGGCGGCCAGATGGAAGGCCTCCGCGATCGCCCTCGGGATCTCCGCGGGGTCCTTGACCAGCATGTTGTGCTTGGTGACCGGCATCGTGATCCCGGTGATGTCCGCCTCCTGGAAGGCGTCCGTACCGATCAGCGCCCGGGTCTGCTGGCCGGTGATCGCCACCACCGGCACCGAGTCCATATGGGCATCGGCCAGCGGCGTGACCAGGTTCGTCGCACCCGGACCCGAGGTCGCCATGCACACCCCGACCCGCCCGGTGGCCTGCGCATACCCAGTGGCGGCATGCCCGGCTCCCTGCTCATGACGGACCAGCACGTGGCGGACCTTCGTGGAGTCCAGCAGCGGGTCGTACGCCGGCAGGATCGTGCCGCCAGGGATCCCGAACACTGCCTCGCACCCGAGGGCTTCGAGCGAACGCACCAGGGCCTGCGCACCCGTGACTCGTACGGGTGCGCCCACCGGTGGGCCTGGTTTGGGTGCCTGCCTGGGACTGGGCATCTCTTTCGGCATGTCTTTGGGGGTCACAGTTGTCATGGTCCTGCCTTAGTTCATCGTTCGCTCGGCCTTGCCGCCAACGTCAATCAACCAACGGTCATCAATCAACGCAACAAAAAACCCCCGCCGCCCGGGTAGGGCTCAAGCGAGGGTTGGCGCGTCGACGTCTGGGGTTCTTCAGACGACGCGCCTCTGACGTACAAGGACGGTGAAAGTCAGCACGTGGCCGACGTTAACGGGCTCGGCCGGGCACCGTCAACCTCGTGGGAGCCCCTCCCGAATGCTGAGAGCCGTGGGGCGACTGAACGCACCGCCGCCCGAGCTCGGGGTCAGACGGGCAGCAGGGAGACGCCGTTGGCGTGTTGGGATAGTCGAGCAAGATCATCAGGATTGACCGTGATCACCAGCGCTTCGAGCAGCTCCGCGGTGGCCACCACAATGGCATCGACCGCCGTCCCCGCGCGGGCCCGGCCGCGAATCTGCGCCGCACGGCAGGCCAGCGGTTCGTCCAGCGCATGAACCAGGGACATTCCCACCGTGCGGTTGGCCAGCGCATCGCGCACCCGGTTGCCGGTCAGCGAGTCGACGAGCACGGCCGTGGACACGACCGGCGGCCAGAGACCTCGGCGGCGCAACGCGGCGATGCGCGCGGCCGTCTGCCGGTCCCGACGGCCCAGTGCGGTAATCGCGCCCGAATCGAGGACCAGGCTCACCTGCGTCGTCTCATCTTCATCTGTGTCGTCTTCATCTGGGCCGTCTTCATCTGGGCCGGCGCGCGGGCGGAACGGTGGCGGCATCGATCCAGGCTTCCGCCGCCGCCAGCTCATCAGCCGTGGGCGGGCCACCGAGTTCCACCGCGAGCTCAGCCAGGTACCGGTCCGCTGTGGCGGCCAACTCCCGCCGGCGAAGCTCGACGCGCACGGCGTGCTGGCTAAGCTCCGAGATCGGCAGCTCCAGCTCCTTGACCGCCTGGTGGAGATCGTCTGGGAGATAGATCTGAACCCGTGGCATGCGCCTACTGTACGCCTACAACTGCCTGACAGTATGGCGTTCGTGACCGAGTCCGCCACGGTGACCTTTCGGGTGCCGCTGACCGCCCTGATCGGGGTATTCGGGTTGCTGGTGTGCATGACGCCGGTCGCCTTCGGCGTACCGGGGCTGCAGGTGATGTACCTCGGGCCACTGGCGCTTGCGGTCTGGTTAGTACGCACCCGGACGGTGGTCGGCCCAGAGACCATGGTGGCGTACCGGGTACGGGGATCACGGAGTATTGCCTGGTCCGACATCGCCGGGTTGCGGATCGATGATCGGTCCCGGGTATCAGCCGTGTTGCGCGCCGGCGATGAGGTAGGACTACCCACGGTGCGGGCGCGTGACCTTCCCGTACTGGCGGCGCTGAGCCAGGGCCGGCTGCCCGACTTGCTCGGCGAAGTCCGCGAACGACCGGCGTCCGAGCAGTAGCAGGCCCTGCGGTGACCACTCACCAGCGGCACACGGGTCAGCACCTAGCCTGGCCGACCGTGCGACCCCCTGTGCCGAGCCCAGCCGGGCTGGTGAACGAGCGCCGTTCGCCCACGGCCCGTCGCGCGATCTCGTTACTGCTGGCGGCTGTGGCGCTGCTGGCCGGGTGCTCGGTGACACCGACCTTTCCGGACCGGGCTGCCGGACCATTCCACCCCAAACTGGAGACCGGATCAGACGCGGGACCGAAGCTCGAGGTCCCGCAGCCGCCCGGCACATCTGGCCCGAACGTAGGCAGCGGGCCAGCACCCGGCTCGCCACAAGGCTGTACGGATCCGGACCCACAGGTCGTCGCGACGTGCCTGGAACCGATCTCCGCGCTGGTCGTGCTACCCGGCTCCGCGCCGGTCGGTCTGGCTGCGGAGCGCACCACGGGGCGGATCCTGCAGGTCCAGCGCCAGCGGCCGAACCAGGAGGTGGCAGCACTGGCCGTCGACCCGGCGGGTGACGGCGGCCTCACCGGGCTCGCGCTGTCCCCCAGCTATTCCGAGGACGAGCTGATCTATGCCTACATCACCACGCCAGTCGACAACCGGGTGGTCCGGATCGCCCCCGGCGACATCCCCAAACCCGTACTGACGGGCATCCCCCGAGGTAAAACCGGCAACGCCGGCGCGCTCGCCGTCGACTCGCACGGAATGCTCCTGGTCGCCACCGGCAACGCCGGCAACCCCGCTGCCGCCGAGGACCCGCAGTCACTGGCCGGCAAGGTGTTGCGAATCGACACCTTCGGCCACCCGGCGCCGGGCAACCCCGGTGGTTCCAAGGTGGTAGTGAGCGGGTTGTACGCGCCGGGCGGGCTGTGCGTCGACCCGCAGACGGACGAGCTGTGGATCACCGACCGGGAACCCGACCACGACCTGCTACACCGGGTACTACCGGGACACCCGCTGGGTAGAGCCGCCTGGACGTGGCCGGGAGGCACCGGCGCCGCGGGCTGCGTAGTGATGCTGGGCCGCATCCAGGTCGCGTTCACCAGCGGTGCACCGATGTTCGCGCTCGGGATCGGGCCGGGCGGCACGTTCGTCGGCCCGCCCCTGCAGATCCCGCTACAGCACTACGGTCAGCTTTCCGCGGCGGCGTTAAGCCCGGATGGGCGGAAGATGTGGCTGGGCACCGTCAACAAGACAGGTGGCAAACCGATCTCGAGCGACGAGCGAGTGTTCGTCCTCCCCGACCTGGTGGGTCCCGGCGGCGGCCAGGACTGAGCAGCTCGTGAGTGCGAAACAGTGTTATGGCACTCAACGCCACTCACGAGCATTTGTGGCACGGCCGGCAAGGCCCCTGCCACAAATGCCGCCTCAACACAGTCAGCACCTCCTGGGCGGCACCGCAGGCATCGTCCTTGATGTCCCGCCAGCCGAAGACCAGCCGTGACCGACCGGCCAACTCGGCTGCGTTATCCCGGCGGCGGTCACGGAAGGCCACCATGGGATGAGAGTGGTACGCCCGCCCATCCAGTCGCACGGTCAGCGGCACGCCGATGTGATCGTACACAGCGTCCTCCCACAAGGTGTATCCATCCACCACGAAGGGCACCTGCCGCATCGCAGGCGGGATCGCGTGTGCGGCCTCGACATCCAGCGCGTAGAGGTCCTCGAGCACCGACGCCACCCCGCCGGCCATCCGGTCCAGAGCCGAGGCGAGAGCTCGCCGATAGCGGAACGGAGGACGTTGAGCCAACTGCCGCTCGAGCTCGACCAGGGAGATGCCGCACGTGGTCGTGACACCCACCAGCCGGCGCATCGCTTCGCGGGCACTCGGCTCGGCAGCGGCCAGATCGATGGCTGTGTCGGCTCGGCTGGTTCGGGGCGGAACGCTGGCCACCGCGATATACGCGAATGCCCTGGATCGATGCACCAGCACCTCTGGTAGTTGGGATACCGCCGAACACCCGTAGGGCACTGTCACATGCACTGGTCCTTCTCCGACCGGCAGCATGCCCCACTCCTCAGCGGCGCTGCGGTGGCTCAGGATGGCCGTCGGACCGGCGTAGAGCAACGCTGCGTGAAGCCTGGTGACTCTCGGTGGCAGGCCGGTGGTGGTCGTGTAGACCCGGGGCAACACGGCCCGCCATCGACCGCCGTCAACGTTGGCCGTGATGGCATCAGCAGTGACCCCCAGCGCTGCGAGCTGCTGGGTTTCGACGGCGCCATGCTGTTCCAATAACAGTTGCTCCCATGCCACGAGCTCGCGCACTTGACGCGGAACGAGTCGGGGACGATCAGTGGAACGTCTCGGCATCAGGACACCCTGCCGCCGCACCACCTCAACGCCCGCTTCCCTACACCCGCGACTGTGGACAACGAGTGCGGTTGTGGATAACTCGTGAGTGGCGTTCAGTGCTGGAACACTGTTACGCACTCACGAGCGCGAGCACGAGTTCGCGTACGCGTTGGGCGTTGGCCTGGCCACCGGTGGCCTTCATGACCGCGCCGACGATTGCGCCCGCCGCGGCCACCTTGCCGCCGCGGATCTTGTCCGCGATGTCGGGCGCGGCGGCCAACGCCTGCTCGACGGCTGCGGTCAACGCGGAGTCGTCGGACACTACGGCGAGGCCGTGCGCGGCGACGACCTCGTCGGGCTCGCCCTCTTGCCCCAGCACCCCGTCGACGACCTGGCGGGCCAGGTTGTTGGTCAACGCGCCCTCGTCCACCAGCGCGATCACCCGGGCCAGCTGCTTCGGGGTGATGGGCAGGTCGGCCAGCTCCACGCCGCGCGAGTTCGCCTCCTGGGACAGGTAGTTCACCCACCACGACCGGGCATCCGCTGCGCGCGCGCCGGCGTCCACGGTGGCCGCGATGAGATCCAGCGCGCCGGCGTTGACCAGGTCCCGCAACTCGAGGTCGGACAGGTCCCACTCGGCTTGCGCCCGGGCCCGACGCTGCCTGGGCAGCTCAGGAAGTGTGGCCCGCAGTCGCGCCACCCGCTCGTCGCTGGGGGCGATCGGCACCAGATCGGGCTCCGGGAAATACCGGTAGTCCTCCGAGGTCTCCTTGCGCCGCCCAGCAGACGTGGTGCCGCCAGCCTCGTCGAAGTGCCGGGTCTCCTGCACGATCTCGCCGCCGGAGACCAGTACCGCGGCCTGCCGGCACATCTCGTAGCGCACCGCGCGCTCCACCGACCGCAGCGAGTTGACGTTCTTGGTCTCGGTTCGGGTGCCAAAGGTCGACGAGCCACGCGGCATCAGCGAGACGTTGGCGTCGCATCGCATCGATCCCTGGTCCATCCGCACGTCCGACACGTCAAGCGCCCGAAGCAGGTCACGCAGCGCGGTGACGTAAGCCCGGGCGATTTCCGGCGCCCGAGCCCCGGCGCCCTCGATCGGCTTGGTGACGACCTCGATCAACGGGACGCCGGCGCGGTTGTAATCCAGCAGGGAGTGGCTCGCGCCATGAATACGGCCGTCGGCGCCACCGACGTGTAGCGACTTACCGGTGTCCTCCTCCATATGGGCGCGCTCGATGGCAACGGTGAACATCGAGCCGTCGGACAGCTGCACCGCCAGCGAGCCGTCGACCGCGATCGGCTCGTCGTACTGGGAGGTCTGGAAGTTCTTCGGCATGTCCGGGTAGAAGTAGTTCTTCCGGGCGAACCGGCACCACGGGGCGATCGAGCAGTTCAACGCCAGCCCGATCCGCATGGCCGACTCCACCGCGACGGCGTTGAGCACCGGCAGCGCTCCCGGCAGTCCCAGGCAGGTCGGGCAGACCTGGGTGTTGGGCGGCGTCCCGAACACGTTGGTGCAGCCGCAGAACATCTTCGTCGCGGTGGACAACTCGACGTGCACCTCAAGCCCGAGCACCGGTTCGAAACGCGCCAGCACCTCGTCGTAACCCAGCAGTGCAGCGGTCATCGCCCGACCACCTCCAGATCAGGTACCCGGTGCGCCAGCGGGCCACCATCGGCAGCGTCTCGAGCCACCTCGTAGGCCGCCGCCACCCGGTAGGCGCGGTCGTCGGCCAACGCGGGCGCCATCACCTGCAGACCTACCGGCAGCCCGTCTTCATCGGACAGCCCGGCCGGGACGGACAGCGCGGCGTTGCCCGCGAGGTTCGCCGGGATCGTGCACAGGTCCGACAAGTACATCGCCAACGGGTCATCCACCCGCTCACCGATGCGGAACGCGGTGGTCGGTGTGGTCGGCGAGACCAGCACGTCGACCCGCTCGAAGGCGGCGACGAAGTCCCGGATGATCAAGGTGCGGACCTTCTGCGCCTGACCGTAGTAGGCGTCGTAGTACCCCGCCGACAGCGCGTAGGTGCCGAGCATGATGCGACGCTTGACCTCGGCTCCGAAGCCGGCTTCGCGGGTCAGCGACATGACCTCCTCGGCACTGCGGCTGCCGTTGTCGCCGACGCGCAGGCCGTAGCGCATGCCGTCGAAGCGGGCCAGGTTCGAGGAGCACTCGCTGGGCGCGATCAGGTAATAGGCGGGCAGCGCGTGGTCGAAGGACGGGCAGGACACCTCGACGACCTGAGCACCCAGCTCACGCAGCCGGCGTACCGCGACCTCGAAGGCCCGCACTACCCCAGGCTGGTAGCCGTCTCCACGGAACTGGCTGACCACCCCGACCCGGACCCCGGTCAGGTCACCCCGGGCACCCACGCGCGCCGCATGTACCAGCGGAGGCACCGGTGCGTCGATCGAGGTGGAGTCGAGCGGGTCATACCCGCCGATCACCTCATGCAGCAGCGCGGCGTCGAGGACCGTCCGAGCCACAGGACCGCCCTGATCCAGGCTGGAGGAGAACGCCACCAGGCCGTACCGTGAGACGCCACCATAGGTGGGCTTGACCCCGACGGTTCCGGTCACCGCGCTGGGCTGGCGAATCGAGCCGCCGGTGTCGGTACCGACCGCCAGCGGCACCTCGAAGGCGGCCACCGCCGCTGCCGACCCGCCACCGGATCCGCCCGGGACGCGATCGAGATCCCACGGGTTGTGGGTGGGCCCGAAGGCGGAGTTCTCCGTGGAGGAACCCATGGCGAACTCGTCCATGTTGGTCTTGCCCACAATCACCACGCCCGCTTCGCGCAACCTGCGGGTGACGGTGGCGTCATACGGCGGGCGCCAGCCTTGAAGCATCCGCGAGCCGCAGGTGGTGGGCATGTCGGCGGTGGTGAACACGTCCTTCAGGGCCAACGGAACCCCGGCCAGCGGCGAGGCCGGCGGGTCGCCGCGCCGCAGCCCGTCGTCCACCGCGGCTGCGGCGGCAAGCGCGACCTCACCGTCGATGTGCAGGAACGCGTGCAGGGCGGAGTCCACCGCGGCGATCCGGTCCAGGTGCGCTCTGGTCACCTCAACCGAGGTGATGTCCTGGGCGTGGATCCGGGCGGCGAGCTCCGCGGCTGACCACCGAGTCAACCGGGTCATGATTCGTCCAGGATGCGGGGCACCCGGAACCGGCCGTCCTCAGTCGCGTAGGCGCCCGAGAGGGCCTGCTGCTGCGTCAGTCCAGGGCGTGGAACGTCCGCGCGGTACACATCGGTCAGCCCGACGGCGTGCGTGGTGGGCGGCACGTCCGCGGCCGCCACCTCACCGACCCGGGCAACCGACGTCAGGATCACCTCGAGCTGGCCGGCGAACAGATCCAATTCCTCCTCGGTGACGGCCAGCCGGGCGAGCCGGGCGAGGTGCGCGACCTCGTCACGGGAGATGGTGGGCACAGGAGACTCCTGAACTGGTACTGGGGCGCTGACTGACCCGACAAGTCTAGTCTCAGGCGTTCCGGGGGCGAGTGACCCGGCTGCGGGCTGGGCAGCGTAGCTTCCGCCTTGCTCTGTCGCAATCGGCGACCGGCGACCGCATGGGCTGTCGTAGTTCCGTGACTTGATGGGACCTGATGGAGGAACGCCGGATGAAGAGGGCCGAATGAACAGGCGCGGCGGCGGATGTCCTTTCTGATCCGGGTTCAGCTGCCGGACCGTCCTGGGGCGCTCGGCGCGGTGGCCACCGCGTTGGGCGAGGTCGGCGTTGACATCCTCAGCCTCGACGTCGTCGAGCGCAGATCCGGTATCGCCATCGATGACCTGGTCGTGGAGCTTCCCTCCGGTCGGCTGCCCGATGTGTTGATCACTGCGGCGGAGTCGGTCGAGGGTGTCGAGGTCGACGCCGTCCGCCCGTGGGCGGGTGTCCTGGATACTCACCGCGAGCTGGAGTTGGTGGAGCAGGTCGCCGCCGACTCCGCGAACGGCCTGCAGATCTTCACCGACGGGGTGCCCAAGATCGTCCGGTCGGGTTGGGCGATGGTGCTCAGCGTCTCCAGCGGACGATCACACCGGGTCACCGCCTCCTTCGCCGCGCCCGAGACCGTCGCCGGGGAGCTGCCGTGGTGGCCGCTGCGCCGCGCAACGATCCTCGACCCGGAAGACCAGTGGGTGCCGCGCCCCTGGCGGGAGCTGGGCACCGAACTGGCCGCGACCCCGCTGGGCGGTGCCGATCGGGCGCTGTTGATCGGTCGTCCAGGCGGACCGATGTTCCGCGCCGCGGAGGTTGCCCGCCTGGAGCACCTGGCTGGAATCGTCGCTGTGGTACTGCGCCATTAGAGCTTCCGGGCCACCAGAACTTCCGCCAAACTGAGCACTTACCGAACGGTCCATTCGTTGGCGTTCCAGGTGACGCCATCGGACGCTTGGCGGTAAACGTTGCCGATGTTGTTGGTATAGGCCCACATGATGGGAACCTGGAATAACGGAAGCGACACCAGATCATCCGCGAGGAGCCTGTCGGCTTTCGTCAAGGAATCCATCTGGGTGGGCTCGGCATATTCCGTCTCCGCGACATCCAGCGCGGCGTCGACCTCAGGGTTGCTGTAGTGCTGGTAGTTGAACCTACCATTCGTCGCATAGTGATCGGCCATGGACCACACTCGGGCGGTACGCGAGCTCGTCGTCAGGGCGACGTCGAACTGTCCGCGTGCTACAGCGTCTCCCACACCGCCCGAAACGGCGGCGCCAGCGATTTCCATTCCGGCCTGGCGACATTGTGTCCTGATCAGTTCCACTTCTCTTGAGTGGGCCGGGGAACCATCGTGGCTGATGGCGAAGGACAGCCGCTGGCCGGCCTTGGAGTAGACGCCATCAGGACCGAGTATCCAGCCCGCCCGCTCCAGCGTCACCTGCGCCTTCTGGGCGTCGGCGACCATTTTGTCAGAGTAGAGATCCTCATATTTCGCATCGTCTGGGAGAAACGCGAGACTTCCCAGCGGCTGGGTCTCCGGGCGTACCCCGCGGGCGAGTTCGTCGACCAGTTTGTTGCGATCGATACACTGCGCGAAAGCGGTCCGGACGACCGGATCCCGGAACAGCGGGCTGAGTAGATTGAGGTCCAGATGCTCTGCGGTGGGACCACCCCGCGCGGCGAATATCACGCCTCGGCCGGACAGCGCCCGCAGCTGATCAGCCAGCAGCGGATCGGCCGGTGGTTGCACCACGGTGAACTGGCGGTTCACCAGTCCCTGCACCGCGGCGGCGCCGTCCGCGACGGAACTGAGCACGATCATCACCGGACCCCCCGGGTTGCCCGCCCAGGCCTGGTTGCGGATCAGCACAGTCTGCGCACTCGTCGTCGAGCTGTCGAACTGATAAGGACCCGATGCCGGCATCGTATTGGCGTTGAAACCAGCCCACTTGCTGTTCCAGAAGTCACCGGCCTTCTTCAGGACGGCAGGTGGTGACGTGGGGCTCAGCGCGGTGATATCGGCGATCCCGGTCTCCCGCTCAAGGATGTGGGCCGGAAGAATGGCGTGGTGAAGGTAGTTCCGGCGCCAGTCGGCGTACGGTGCGCGGTAGGTCTCGACGAATGTGTTCTTGTCCCGACACTCGCCGTTAGCACGATCCAGTCCCCGTGTTGTCGCCGGCGTGAAGTACGGCGTTGTGCCGCTGCCCGCCAGCCAAGCCAGATAAAAGTCTTGACAATTCCATGGCTGCCCATCGGACCATCTGACGTTCGGCTTGATCTTGTAGGTGACGACCTGGGGATCCTTCGAGGTCAGCTCGGCTGACGTCAACACGTCGGAGTTGACCAGGAACCTACCGTTTCCGTCGACGATGAACGGATCTGCCAGGACCTGGTCGAGCGCCACATCGTTGTCCGGGTTATTGTCCGACTGCACCGTCGTGTTGTTGTACGCAGAGAATGGTGCACTGTGCGCCACGAAAGCCGCGGGACCGGGTGGCACTTTGGGTGCACGATAAGATCCGTCGCCGTTGTCCCCGTGTGCCCGAGCGTTCGCCGGCCCGCTGACGCCGTCGGGACGATCGGTTCCGCCGGCCGGCACACAACCGCTGACCGCGAGGACCAGGCAGGCGATCCCCGCCGGCAGACTGATCAGCAACCTCGACTTTCCCGTCACTGGAGACCTCCTGATGTCACCGGCGGAGCTCCCAGCGGGCGGCGCCGTCGAGCGGCCCTTCCAGCGGCGTACCGGGCGCGACGTTGATCAGCTGACTGGTGGTGATGAGCAGTGACGCCGGCTGGTAGAGCGGGATCGTCACGGCCAGGTCCCACAGCGCCGCATCGACGGTAGGGGGCAGCGGGCCCGCCGGGTCATCCTGGGTGAGCGCCCGCTCGATCACCGGTTGCAGGGTCAGGTCGCATAAGCCCGCCGGGTTAGGCGGCGCCGGCGCCAGCTTCGCTGGTACCACCAGCGGGCACCCGTACCAGGACGCCAATTGACTGGCGGGGTGGCCGGCTGCGGGCTGGGGTGCCACCACGATGTCCACGCCCGGCGTGATCCCCGCTTGATTGGACCGCACTGAACCGGCGCCCGCCGGGGGGGTCATGTCGGCAGCCCCACCACGAGATGGACCCTCGTCCGCAATCGGGCCGAGCAAGGTGCCGAACAGCACGTCGGGGTCGACCTCACGGAGCTCGGCATCGATCCCGGCGGTCCGAAGTTGATCGGCCACCCGGGCGGCGATCGTCCCGTACGGCTCGCGGTTCGCCGGCGCCGCCACCACCAGCCGCAGTGGCTGGCCGGCTCGTTCCCATCCCGCCGGACCACGGGAGTACCCGGCGTCGGTGAGCAGCTGGCGCATCGTGGCCGGATCCGGCCGTACCGGGATGCCATTGACCGTGACAGTGGCGTGGTAGCCGGGCGTAGACGGGGCCAGCACCTCGGAATCGGCCCGCAGCGCTGCGGACGGCCCGCTGGCGACTCCGGTAGCGATCAGCGAGGGACGGTCCAGCGCCGCCGCCACCGCGGTGCGCACCCGCTGGTCGCTCAACACCGGGCTGGCCGGGCGCAGCAGCACTGAGACCAGCGCCGGCTGCGGCACGACAGTCGAGGTCACCCCCGAGTCGGCGGTGCGCAGCAACGACTCGGTGATGGCATCGGGACGGCTGAGCAAGGCGGCCTGCGCGCCACCGGTGTGTAGCGCGTCGATCAGTGCGGCTTGGCTGCCCTGGCGGAACCGGATCCGGTCGATCTGCGCCGGGGCAGCCCAGTACCGGTCGTTGCGTTCCAGCACCATCTCGCCACGGGACCGGTCTACTGAGGTCATCGCGAAGGGGCCGCCGGAGACGGGCACCCCGGCGTCGAGCGCCTTGCTCCAACCGCCGGGCGCATCCTTGAGTAGATGCGCGGGTAGCAGGTCCTGGAACAGGGTGCGCCAGCCGGCGTACGGCCGGTCAAAGACCACCTCGACGGTCTCGCCGCCGTTGCGGGACACCACCTGATCGATCAACTGGTAGCCGGCCGAGTCCACCACACCGGGTTGGCTGCGCATCTGCTCAGCGAGGTAGCTGAAGTCCTCGGCGGCGATGGGTGTGACGTCAGACCACTGCGCATTGCGCCGGATCCGGTAGGTAACGGTGAACGGCTCGGTGCTCGTGACCGCGGCGGAGTCCAGCAGCGTGTGGTCGAGCTCCCATTGCCCGGCCGGCGTTTGGTGAAACGCCGACGGCAGCAGCAGACCGGCGACCGCCTCGGAAACCGGCGTCAGGTCGGCCAGTGTGTGCGGGTTGAAACCGCCGATCAGCCGGTCTATCCCGAACACCACCTCCCGCACGGCAGGCGACGCCGCTGACGAGCTCATGGTGGGCTGTTGCGGTGCTACCAGCGACGGTGGCTGCGGGGTGCAGCCAGCGAGCACGGCTCCGGCGATCAGCGCGATCACCACCCTGCACGCACCGCCGGACGCTGTCACGAGGCGACATGCTGCCGCAACGCGATCTCCCGGGGTATGTCCGGGGTCTTTGCCGCCAGACCGCCTCGAGAGGCTCGGTGTGCCGACCTGCCCGAGCCCAACCGTATTGGGCCTTATTGGCCTTATTGGGAAGAGGCGGACGGCACCCGATCACGGGCCCGCTGCCGGCCGCGCTGGGTGGCGTCCAACATCACCTTGCGCACCCGCACGACGTCCGGCGCCACCTCGACGCACTCGTCGGAGGCGCAGAACTCCAGCGCCTCCTCCAACCCGAGATTCCGCGGTCGAGCCAACCGCTCGAGCTCCTCACCGCTGGAGGACCGCACGTTGGTGAGCTTGCGCTCCCGGCAGATGTTGAGATCCAGGTCCTCGGCGCGGGGGTTCTCGCCGACCACCATCCCGGTGTAAACCGCCGCGCCAGGCTCCACGAAGAAGGTGCCCCGGTCAGCCAACTGCGTCAACGCATACCCGGTGACCGCGCCGGAACGGTCGGCCACCAGCGACCCGGAGCGACGGGTCCGCAACTCACCCACCCACGGACGGTAGCCGTCGAAGACGTGGTGGACCACACCGGTGCCTCGGGTGATGGTGAGGAACTCGGTGCGAAAGCCGATCAGTCCCCGAGAGGGCACCGTGAACTCCAACCGCACCCAGCCGTCTCCGGAGGTGGCGCCCAGCTGTTCGGTCCGGCCCTTGCGGGCGGCCAGCAGTTGGGTCACGGCGCCGACGTACTCCTCGGGTACGTCCACGGTGAGGTGCTCGAACGGCTCGTGCAGGGTGCCGTCCACGGTGCGGGTGACCACCTGCGGTTTGCCGACGGTGAGCTCGAAGCCCTCCCGCCGCATGGTCTCCACCAGCACGGCCAGCGCCAGCTCACCGCGACCCTGCACCTCCCAGGTGTCCGGCGATGCGGTGGGCGATACCCGGATGCTGACATTGCCGACCAGTTCGGCATCGAGCCGGTTGCGAACCAGGCGGGCGGTGAGCTTGCGACCCCCGCCGCGGCCCGCCAGCGGGCTGGTGTTGATGCCGATCGTCATCGCGATCACCGGTTCGTCCACGGTTATCCGGGGCAGCGGGCGCGGATCGTCGATGTCGGCGAGCGTGTCACCGATGGTGATCTCCGCGATGCCCGCGATGGCGATCAGGTCACCGGCCTTCGCGCTGGCCGCGGGGACCCGTTCGAGACCCTCGGTGCGCAGCAGTTCGGTGATCTTGACCGGCCGGATCGACCCGTCCTGGCGGCACCACGCCACGGTCTGGCCCTTGTGCAGGCGCCCGGCCCGGACCCGGCACAGCGCGATCCGGCCCAGGAACGTCGAGGCATCGAGGTTGGTGACGTGCGCCTGCAGCGGCGCCTGGGCATCACCCGCAGGCGGTGGCACGTGAGTGAGAATGACGTCGAACAGCGGTGTTAGGTCTTCGGCGTCGGGCATCTCGCCATCTTGTGGGCGGGTCAGGCTGGCGCGGCCGGCCCGGGCACTGGCGTAGATCACCGGCATGTCCAGTACCGCCGCGGCGGTATCAGCTTCGAGGCCTTCCAGGTCCGTGGCTAGATCCAGCAGCAGGTCGTGGGTCTCGTCGACCACCGTCGCGATCCGCGCATCCGGCCGGTCGACCTTGTTGACCACGAGCACCACCGGCAGGTGCGCGGCTAAGGCCTTGCGGAGCACGAAGCGGGTTTGCGGCAACGGGCCCTCACTGGCGTCGACGAGCAGCAGCACACCGTCCACCATGGACAACCCGCGCTCCACCTCGCCGCCGAAATCAGCGTGCCCGGGAGTGTCGACCACGTTGATGGTCACCGGACCATCCGGGGTGGACCGGGTGACCGCAGTGTTCTTGGCCAGGATCGTGATGCCCTTTTCGCGCTCCAGATCTCCGGAGTCCAACACGCGGTCCACGTCGCTGCGGCCGGTCACGGCGCCGGACTGGCGCAGCATGGCGTCGACAAGCGTGGTCTTGCCATGATCGACGTGGGCGATGATGGCGATATTGCGCAGGTCGGTGCGCAGGCGGGCAGGTGCGGCTGTGGGCACGCAGGAACTCCTCGATTAGGTGCCGGGAACTCCAATGTTACTCGGAGACACCGGTGCAACCCGCCGCACCATGTCCTGCGACCATTAACAGCACTTTAAGATCGGGCAAAATGGCGCGATCGGCGTCCAACCAATCCAGCTCAGCCAGATCGGTGGCATCCACCCACCGTAGCGCGCCATGCTCAACCGGAACTGGCGTGGCCGTTGGCTGGGCCAACCGCGCGACATGCACCCGCAGTACGTATCCGCCGGGTAACGCAACGTCCGGCCCGAGCTGTTCACCTGGCACGACCTCGACGGCGAGCTCCTCGCGACACTCCCGCACCAACGCCTCTCGAGTGTTCTCCTCAGGCTCGACCCGGCCGCCTGGCAGCTCCCAGCGACCCGCGACTTCCGGTGGGTAGGCCCGCTGCTGCGCGAGCACCCGACCCGCGCGGACCAGGGCGGCCGCGACCACCACCGCCTGCGCCACTTCCGGTTGTTCGGGGCGGGCCTGGGACTGCTCGGGGTGGTGCACGCGACCGATGGTGGCGGTGCCCGGCGGCGCTGCAAAGGGCTCCGGTGGGAACGGCTGCTCAGGCTCTCAGCAACTTGATCGCAGTTCGGGAAGGATGAGCCGCGGTGAGCACGGCTCATCTGTCCCAATTTTCGATCATTCCCGTCGCGGCAACGTCTGCGGTGTCGACCCGGCTGCACTGACGCGCCAGCCCAGGGTTGGTAGCGGTTAGCGGCACCACCCGGTCGGGTTGGTAGCCCTTGAAGGGCGGCCTACGGGTTCACAACCCGGTGCTCTGGGCGACTAGCCTGCACGGATGGCCGAAAACGATGTGCTTATCGACGTTGAGACTCTAGTGGGAATGCTCACCGGGGAGGATCCGCTGGATGCGGATGGAGTCCGGTTCGTGCTCGATGCACTGACGTTGGCCACTGATGGCGCGCTGGGCTTCCTTTCCGCCAAGATCGAGTGCCACACCGCCCAAGGAGATGCAACGCAGCGCGATGCGGTCCAGGCGCAGCTCGCGGCGCTGCGGTCGCAGGCTCGGAGTAGGGAGGAGAAGGCCGCGGTCGCGCTCATCGCCGCGCGCGCCGCCGAAGGCGCCGGAGACTCGGCGACCGCTTGCGACGTGCTCGCCGAGGCTCTCACGCTGCGCCCGGGCCTGGAGCCGTCGTTGCATGACGCCGCCCAGTACGCCGCGGCGCGCGGAGACTACGTCACAGCGGACCGGTACCTACGGCGCTCGGAAATTCCCAGCCCGCTACGACCGGGGCTGAGCGAGGCCATCGCCGCGACGCCCCCCGACGTCGGGCGCAACAATCCCTGCCCGTGCGGGTCGGGCCGCAAGTACAAGACCTGCTGCCGGCTCGATGCGCTACCTGCGCTGAGCGCGCGGGCCCAGCTCGTCTACGCGCTGTTGGGCACCTACGCCGAGCGCGCGCCCGGCCTGAAAATGATCACAGAGCTGATCGAGCGCACCGAGGACGCGCAACGGTACGCGATGTTCATCCTCGATCTTGCGCTGTTCCACGGTGGCCTGGTGGAGAAGTTCCTCACCGCCCGAGGCCACTGGCTGCGCCCGGACGAACGCCAGCTCATCGAGGACTGGCGGCGGATCCCGGTCACCCTCTACGAGGCGATCGACGTCGTTTCCGACACCAGTGTCACGCTGCGCGCGCTGCCCGACGGCGAACCGATCGAGTTGGCAGACACGTTGTTCTCGCAGTCCGCGCAACGGCTGGAGCTGTACTGCGGACGGGTGCTACACGACGACAACCACCCTCGGATGCTTGCGGTTGTCGTCCACGTTCCCCGCCAGCGCCGCCGCGAGCTGGCCGATCTGCTGGCGTCAGACCCAGCGCTGGAACAGATCGCGGACTTCTTCGCTCCCGAGCCCCCCATCCAGTTCCGCAACAGTGACGGCGACGACCTCCACGAGTGCAGCGCCACCTTCCAGGTGCCCGGCGCGCAACAGACCTTCGACCTCCTCATCGAGCGACTGACCCGGACCGACGACGACGTGGTCGCCTGGCACCGGCACCTGCCCGATGGACGGGTGATGAACCTCGGGGTGATTCACCGGACCGGCAACGACTTCACCGTCGCCGCGAACTCTCCAGCACGGCTGGCCGAACTCGAGACCCAGCTGCGCGACGTCGCCCCGGAAGCCACCGGACTCCACCGGCATACCAAGCGGGTCAGCGAGGAACCCGACGGCCGCGACGGCCGCACCATCATCCTGGAGAGCTACTTCGTCGACGCGACAACCACCGCCGACGCGCGGGAGGCCGACGACCGCTTAAGTCGGGACGCCGAAGCAAGCTGGCTGAACACTGCTGGCGTAATCGGTGATCTGAGCCCGCGCGACGCCGCCGCCTCCGACGACCCCGCCATCCGTGCCGAACTGCGCAGCACTATCGACGATGTCGAAGCCATCCTGCTGCAGACCCAGCGCGCCGGGCAGCCGACCACCGGTCTGATGAGCCCGTACCGTCTCCGCGAAGCGCTGGCCGTCGACACGCAATAGGAGGGTCTAGCCACCCCTGGTGACGTTCGTCCCAATCCTCGATCAACCGCTGGTCTCCACCTGTTCACCTTCGGGGCGCATCATCGCCTGCTGGTGCAACGGCGTAGCACCAGCACGAGCGGGAGGAAGACGATGAAGCTAGCGACGGCAGCCTTGGCGGTGACGGCGGCCGGCGCGGTCGGTTTCGGGGTGCTGACCATGCCTGCCGGGGCCGACGCGGAGCCGTCGCTGCCGGCGGTGTCCGCGGAGGATCTGGTGACCTCGGTGCTCACCTCGAAGATCCCAGCGCTCAACGGCACCGTGATGGTGCGCAACGCGCTGGGTCTGCCCGATCTGCCGGGGGTGGCAGCCCCGCTGACCCAACCGGAGACCACCTTGCGGGTCTGGTCCGACGGGCAGGGTCACGATCGGCTGGCACTGCCCTCGCGCGTCGGTGAGCAGGTGTTCATTGAGGATGGTACGACACTGTGGCGGTACGACTCCTCCTCGCGCACCGCGACCGCACTGGAGCACGGTGCGGCCCCAGCTCATCAGGTCGCCGACCCGGCGCAGGCGGCTCGAGATCTGGTCGCGGGCCTGCGCGAGAGCAGCAAGGTGGCGGTGGACGGGACCAGCACGGTCACCGGGCGGCCCGTCTACCAGCTCGTACTCACCCCCGCACCGACCGACCACACCGTGCTGCGTGAGGTGCGGGTGGCGGTCGACTCCGCCACCCGGGTGCCGCTACAGCGCACCGTACTGACCAACAGTTCCCCCGACCCCGCCCTGCAGATCGGATTCTCCGACCTCACCCTCGGCGCGCAGGATCCCTCGCTGTTTCACTTCGCCCCGCCTGCGGGGGTTAGAGTCGAGCGGCCTGACCCGTCAAAGCTGCAGGGCCAGCACGAGGGTGACATGATCCATACTCAGGGCGATGGGTGGGACACCATGGTGCTCGGGCAACTCCCGCCGGAGCAACCAGGAGCGCGCACCGATCCGCTTGCGTTGATCCAGCGGATAGGGCGCCCGACCAGCGGACCGTGGGGTCAGGGATGGGTGGTGCAGACTGCAATGGGCATGGTGCTGGTCAGCGCCGATGGTCGGGTGGCCGCAGGGGCGGTACCGCAGCAGGTGCTCAGCGAGGCACTCACCAAGTGACGGCTGGCTCAGTCACCCCGACCACGACGATTGCGCCGTGTGAACCGGACGCGCCGGCGATCCGGGTCCGTGGCCTGCGCAAGGTGTTCGGCGCCACCGTGGCCGTATCCGGCGTGGACCTCGACGTGCCGGCTGGTGCCGTGCTCGGTGTGCTGGGTCCCAACGGTTCGGGCAAGACCACGATGATCCGGATGCTGCTGGCGCTGTCCCGACCCACCGCGGGCACCGTGGAGCTGCTCGGGGCAGCAATGCCGGCCGCCGCCGGCACAGTGCTACCGCATGTCGGGGCGCTGGTGGAAGGTCCGGGGTTTCACCCGTTCCTGTCCGGTCGGGAGAACCTGCGGCGGTGCGCGGCAGCCGAGCCACTGCTGTCCAGCCGAGAGATTCCGGATGCGGTGCAGCGCGCTGTGAGCCGGGTTGGCCTGACCAGTGCCGCAGGCCGGCGCTACCGCGCCTACTCGCTGGGCATGAAACAGCGCCTGGGCCTGGCCGCGGCGCTACTGGTGCCGCGGCGCCTGGTGATCCTCGACGAACCGACCAACGGCCTGGATCCCGCCGGTACCCGGGACGTCCGGACGATCATCGCCGAGCTGCACGCCGGCGGCGCCACCGTGCTGGTGTCCTCGCACCTGCTCACCGAGGTCGAGGCCACCTGCACGCACGTCGCGGTGCTCGACCACGGGTCACTGGTCGCCGCGGGTCCGCTGGCCGCCCTGCTCGACGGTGAGGCACCCGCACTGGACGTGCGCACCCCGGATTCCGCCATCGCGATGCAGGCACTGCGCGAGGCCGGGATCGGTTGCTCGATCGGCCCCACTGGAGTGCGTGTCGATCTCGCCGGGACCGACCCACCCACCGTGGTCGCGCTGCTGGTCGGCGCGGGTGTGGCGGTGCACGAGGTGCAGCGCTGGCGGACCGGGTTGGATGAGCTGTTCGCCCAGCTGACCGAGGGGAACAGCGAGTGACTACCTCTGTACCCCCGAGTAGTACCACCCTGTCCGGCCCGGTACACGCGCCGCTGGGACGGCTGCTTCGAAGTGAGCTGCGCTGGGTGCTGCGCCGGCCGCGCACGCAGATCGCGCTGGCGATACTCGCGCTGATCCCGGTGCTGATGGGGATCGGCATTGTGGCAACCGACTCATCGGGCGGATCGGGCCTGTTCACCCAGATCGCCGGCAACGGGCTGGTGCTGCCAATAGCGGCGCTGTCGATCTCCTTGCCGCTGCTGTTGCCGTTAGCCGTGACGATGGCCGCAGCCGACGCCCTGGCCGGTGAGTCCGCGCACGGCACGCTGCGTGGGCTGTTACTGGCCCCAGTCAGCCGAACCCGGCTGGTACTGATCAAGGCGGTCGGTGTGTTGGCCGTCGCGGTGGCCGCAGTCGCCGCGGTCGCCGTGCTGGGCATCGTCACCGGGTTGGTGTTGGTCGGCCCGTCCGGGACCGCCCACGGCATGCTCACCCTGTCCGGGACCGAGGTCGGGCCAGGGTCGGCGCTGCTGCGGGTCTCGCTGGCGGCGGCCTGGACGGTGGGGCAACTCGCGGCGGTCGGCGCGATAGCCTTGGCGGTGTCCTCGATCACCGAGCACCCGCTGGTGGTGCTCGCGGCGGTGCTGGGCGGTCTGATCGTGTTCGGGGTGCTTTCCGCGATCCCCGCCCTGGACTGGCTGCAACCGGCGCTACTGACCACCGGGTGGTTCGCGATCACCGACGTGTTGCGCGACCCACTGCCCCTGGCCGGGCTGGCCTCCAGCAGCCTCCGCGCGGCCTGCTACCTGCTGATCGGCGTAGTTCTCACGCTAGCCAGAACAGCCACCCGCGAAGCCTGACCGCCCCTGGTGATATCCGGCATCGCCGCCTAGCGTCGTTGCCTATGCGTGAGGCAACGATCCGGTACCGGTCGGTCGTGGCGGACAGCGCCCGGTGGGAGGGCTTTCCGTTCCGGGACGGCGACATCGTCATCAGCACCCCGTCGAAATGCGGCACGACCTGGACCCAGATGATCTGCGCCCTCCTAATTTTCCAGACCCCGAACTTCACCCTGCCGCTTACTGACATCTCGCCGTGGCTCGACATGCTGACGGCTGACCGCGATGATCTCGTCGCCGCCCTCGAGGCGCAACCGCACCGCCGGTTCATCAAGACTCACACCCCGCTCGACGGTCTGCCCTTCAACGACCGGGCGACCTACCTCTGCGTCGGCCGTGACCCCCGCGATGCCGGCTTCTCCTGGTCCAACCACCTGGCCAACCTCAACATGAACGCCCTCTTCGCCGCCCGGCGCAAGGCGGTCGGCCTCGCCGACCTCGACGAACCACTACCCGACGGACCGCAGGAGCCACCGCCGACCGAGATCGAGCGATTCTGGCAGTGGGTCGACAATCCGGCGCCGGTCAGCGAATCGTCGGCCAGCCTGGCTGCATTGGTTCACCACATCGGTACCTTCTGGCCGGCCACCGCCGGCGCTGCCAACCTGGTGCTCTTGCACTACGACGATCTCCAGGCTGACCTCGAAGGGCAGATGCGCCACCTGGCCCGGCGCCTGGACATCGTCGTCCCCGAGCAACGGTGGCCGCAGCTCGTGCCGGCCGCCCGGTTCAGCGAGATGCGCAGCCGGGCCGACCACCTCGTGCCCAACCGGGGAGACGACCTCTGGCACGACAGTACGGAGTTCTTCCACCGCGGGACGAGCGGTCAGTGGCGCGAGCGGCTGCGCAGCGACGACCTTCGCCGATATCACCGGCGCGTCGCTGAACTGGCCGACCCAGAGATAACCGCATGGTTGCATCACGACCCGAAGACCGGTTGACGGCGTTGCGCTGACGAAGTGATCACATCACCGTCGTCGACTGCTCACACCACGAGACGCGACGGGGCGGAGCCCGGGTCGGCCTCAGGCAGGGTGTCCACCACCTCCGCGAGGATCTCGACGGCGCGCCGCAGGACGTCGATCGGCTGGGTGTACGGCAGCCGCAGCCGGTCGGCGAAGGCGTGGCCGGTGCCGAACCGAGGGCCGGCCGCCAACCACAGCCCGCGCCGCTGCGCAGCGTCGACCAGAGCGTTGGAGACCGGCGTCGGAAGGGTGCACCACAGCACCAGACCACCCGGTGGCACGGGCACCCGCCAGCGGGGCAAGGCAGCTCCAAGCGCGCCGACAAGCGCATCGCGCTGGGCCCGCAGCCGGTCGCGGTGTGCCGGCAACGTGTCCTCGGCGGCGTCGAGCAGGTGGCAGGCGGCAAGTTGCTCGAGCACCGGCCCGGACAGCTGAGCACGCACCGCCGCAGCGGTCAGCCGCTGGACGACGGAGGCTTCGGCGCGCAACCAACCGACCCGCAGCCCACCCCAAAAGGTCTTGCTTAGCGTGCCGACCGTGACCGCGCGATCAGCCCGGGCGAACGCCGCGTAGGGTGCTGCAGGCACGACGTCCAGGCCGAGTTCGACGAGCGTCTCATCGACCAGCGCCACGGTGCCCGACCCGTGCAGGCCCGCCGCGAGGCGCCCCCGCTGCTCCGCGTCGAGCAGCAGGCCGGTGGGGTTCTGGAAGTCCGGCATGAGGTAGGCCAGCCGGGGGCTGGTCTGGCGAGCGACCCGCGTGACGTCGACCGCGACGGCGGCGGGATCCGCGGCGTCGACGGCTACCGGCACTGTGCTGGCCCCGCTGGCCCAGATGGCGTCCAGTGCGTTCGGGTAGCTGGGATGCTCGACCAGGATCCGGTCGCCCGGACCGCTGAGCACCTCCAGCGCGACCGTGATGCCGTTGAGTGCCCCGGCTGTGATGAGTATCTGCTCGGGAGTGGTCGCCAGGCCGCGGGCGGTGTACCGCTGCGCGATCCGCGCCCGCAGCTCCGGCAAACCGGCGGGATAGTAGCCGTGGCCGGGTAGCAGCCGCGGGAGGTCGGCCAGTGCCGCAGTGAACGCGGTGACGATCTCTGGCGGGGCCGCCGGGGCAGCGTGCGCGAGATCGAGAACGCCGGCGGTGGGCAGCGCCGGGGCCCAGGCACCGTATGCCGGCCCTGCGGGCAGCGAGGTCCAGGTCCCGGCGCCCTGTCGGGCACTGGCCCAGCCGTCGTCGCGCAGCCGCCGGTAGGCAGCGGTGACGGTAGCCCGGCTCACCTGCAGTGCAATAGCGAGCTCCCGCTCGGCCGGTAGGCGGATCCCGACGGCCAGCCGGCCATCCGCGACGAGCAAGCGGATGCGTGCTGCCAGCGCCGCGTACCGCGGTGGACGCTCGCCAGCCAGCTCCCCTACCAGCGCAGCCAGCCTCGGGGCGGTGATGTCAGCCATGCCACTGACCGTCGATTGGACTGTAGTTCACGGGCCAATCATCACTCATACTGGCCGGGTGCGACAAGAGATCTCGGTGCCATCACCTGTCCGCCGCTCCCGACTAGGTCGACGGCTCAGCCAGCTCGCCGCAGGCTTGGTGCTCTACGGCATCTCCATGGCGCTGTTGATCCGTTCCCGCCTGGGCAACATGCCGTGGGATGTCCTGCACCAGGGTTTGGCCCGCCACCTGCACCACTCGATCGGCACCATCACCATCGTCGTCGGCACGATCGTCCTGCTGCTCTGGATTCCGCTGCGGGAGAAACCCGGGTTCGGCACGGTCAGCAACGTCGTGGTCATCGGGATCTCGGTGGACGCCGCACTGGCCTTGCTGCCGGCGCCGGGTTCCCTGCCGGTGCGCGCGCTACTGGCGGGTGCGGGCATCGTGCTCAACGCGGTGGCGACTGCCGCCTACATCGGTGCCCGGCTGGGCGCAGGCCCCCGCGACGGCCTGATGACCGGCCTGGTGCGCCGCACCGGCGGCTCGGTGCGGCGGGTTCGCACGGTCATCGAGATCGCGGTCGTCGCCACCGGCTGGGCGCTGGGCGGCACCCTCGGCATCGCCACCGTGCTCTACGCCCTGGCGATCGGCCCGCTAGTCCAGGTGCTCCTCCCCCGCGTCACAGTCGGCAGCCCTTCAAGGACTGCCAACCCTGGGACGGGACGTCCCCAACAGCAGCCAACCCGCGGTTGACTCGCCAACCGTCGGCCAACGGTCTTGGACGATCGGATCTACGCGGGAGTTCCGGTCACCACCACCGCCACCTGTTCGTTGTTACAGGTATACGCCGCATACCGAAACGTGATCCCAGTTTTTGCCACGATCTCCTCCCAGGCGAGGTGCTCGTGCTGTTCCCACCCGGGGTAATTGAAATACTCATCGAACACGATCACGCTACCGACCTGGAGTCGGGGGGCAACCTGCTCGAGGACAGTGGCGGTGGACGAGTACAGATCGGCATCGAGATGCAGGAACGCCACCGGGCCGAGATGATCGGCGAGGAAATCAGCTAGAGTGTCGTCGAACCATCCAATGACCAGCTCCGCACCCTCCACGTGGGGCACTTGGCCGGTCGCGAATGTGCCCGCCGGGATGTTCGACCGCCAATCCTCGGGGAGACCCTGAAATGAGTCGAATCCGAAAACCTGATTGTGCTTTCGCGCTTCGGTGATCACTTTCAGCGTGCGACCTTGGAACACACCGAATTCGAGGGCCATCCCCTCGGGGGGCGCGAGGGACAGCGCATGCTCCAGCGTCGCGATCGAGTGATCGAACGGCCGCGCAGTGGGCATCACCTCACGCGCAAAACGTTCGCTGGACACTGCGGCCTCCCGCTCGCCTGCTGCCCACAGGTCGCGCCGAGAGCGAAACTCCACCTCGTGTACTGCCCTGATCATGCGTTCGATCCCGGCGGTGAGCGCAGCTTGGTACTCGCGATTGCGCGCGGCAAGTGCAGCTTCGTAATCTCGATGATGTGCGGCGACGACCTCTTCCACCACTCGCACCAGTTTGTCCCTCATCGACCTACGTAGACGATTCAACAATATGGCGAACCTCCGATCGTTTCTCAATCCCTGCCTGTTGGCTATTTAGTAGGGACCTCAGCCTCCTGAAACACCACCCACTGCCTTGAGGACGAGCGTGTGCGCCCCGTGCACCGGCGAGCTGATTGGCCAATGGTTGGGGCCGGCGCCCTGGCCGGCGGGTTCGAAGATCAGCTGGCCGTCCCGATGCACGGCTGGGTGGCGGTCGAGGTTATGGTAGTTCAGCTTGAGCAACCAGCGCATCACTGTGCCGGCCTTGCGCATCCGATCCTCAATCCAGTTGGCGGCGTCCCCACGGTCGGAGAACAGATCAACGATTCGACAGTCGCAGTAGAACGAGAGCGCGCCGATTTCGCCAGGCGAGCCCACCGCTCTGCCGCCAGAGGTGGCTGCGGCTACACCGGGCTCTGCCGCGGCATACTGCGCGGTGGTCGCCCAGTTGGAGTGAATCGGCGGGGTCGTCCAAGGCAGGCCGTGGTGGACTTCGAAAGCGAAGGTGAAAGCGATCCCTGCTGCGATGGTGCCGTAAGCCAGTCGCCGCCAGGGCAGCACCATGGCCGTGGTTGCGGCGCACAGAGTGAGCCCTGCAACGACCGGGCCGTAGTACCACTGGTATGGCGGGGTTCCGAGGGTAGCGAAGACCCCGAAGTGCGCGATCCCGCCAAGGCCGAACACGACGGCGAGTGTCCCCGCCGAAGACCAGCGCCGATGGGTAACCGCGGTGGCGGTCCAAGCGAGCAGACACACGGCCCCTGCCAGTGCCGGCAGCCACCCGAGCAGCGATGCAGCGGGAAAGTACCGGCCCCACATTATCGGGCCGTCGAGAAACGTATCACCGCTGTCGAAGTGGTTGACGACGGTCTTGAACACGAACGTGTCAGGTATCGCCGAGCCCAGTGCCCACCAGCTGAACGCGTACCAGGGTAGCGCCACCGCGACGGCGGTGGCCGCCGTCCGGGCCAGGCGTCGGCGTGCTGATCCGAGACCAAGGACGATCACCAGAGCGAAAACAACCAGGTCGGGGCGGGCCAGCGCGATCAAGCCGGTGATGAAGCCAGTCGGAGCCGGGCGGCCGGCGAGCGCATAGCGGACAACACCGACCACCAGGGCCATACCCAAGTAGGTCTCCAGCCCGATCGTCGAAACCAATACAGGATTGACCAGCAGCAACCCGACGGCTGCGGCAGGGAATACGCGAATCGGGAGGCCAGCATCTTCAGCGATGCGAGTAGCCCACCAGGCCACGGCCGCCATCGTGGCCATCAGCAGGATACCGACCGCAACCACAGGATGGCCGATCACGACGATAATCGCAGCCAGCAACAGCACATTCAGCACCGATGTCGCACTGTTCGAAGTGAGGCCCTCGACCATTCCCCACTGCCCGTGTTCGGCCAAGGTCCGGGCGTAGGAGAGCGTGATCATGCTGTCGTCGAGCATTGCGTTGTGGGCGAGCGTGAACATGACCCCGCCAGCGAGTGCGGCGGCCGCTACTGCCATTACCGGTGGCGGAAGTCTGGTCGCCGAAACTAGCGGAATAGTGACGGTTCGTATCGCGATCATCAGTCTCCTGCTGACATGCTGCAGATTCGCCTCAGCGGGTGTCGAAGAGCCGCTGCCAGTTCTGTTTACTGCTCAACTCGGGCATGGCACTCTGATAACGGTGGCGAAGCGCAGCGTCCTCGCGCACGAGACGGCCTATCACCCGCATGCCCTGGGCGCCCAATTTCAGCATCGTGGTGCGGTCGAGGCGGCGGACCCGCACACCCTCCTGCGATGGTTCCGTGACCACCGCCGTCTCGAAGAGGGAGACGTGCCACCAGTGCGCATCGCGGACGCTGACGGCGGCGGTGCCGCCGCATTTGCGGAGCAACTGCCAGAGCAAGCGTTTGACCAATACCAGATGCGGCTTCGATGGTGTCGGTCTCGCCACGGTGACCGGCATCGCCGTCGAGGCGATGCCGGGGATTCCATGCGCAGGATGGCGGGTGGTCTCGGGATACTCCGCACGCAGCTTGCGAACGGCGGCAGCCGCTTCGACGCCACCATCGAACAACACCTCCGGGCCGGCCAAGAAGTCCGAGATTGCCATGATCAGAGTGGCTGCCAGCCCATACCGCATCGAGACGATGTAGAGCAGCAGCTCCTTCAGCAGGAATCGTGCAGTGTCGGTGCGATTGGCCCGACCGTACAGCGCGTTGACGATCAGCGAGTTGCGTAGGCTGAAGTATCGAGGCCAGTCGTCCCAGTCCTTCCAATGGAAATCTGCGTGCCAGACCCCAGCACCGGGCAACGTCACCGTAGGAAAACCGTGGGCGCGAGCGCGCAATCCATACTCGATGTCATCCCACTGGAAGAACAGCGGCAAGGGGTAGCCGATAGCGGCAACGACCTCGGAGGGGATGAGGCAGGCCCACCATGCGTTGTATTCCGCATCCACCCGGATGTCCTGTCGCTGTTTGGTCAGGTCGGCCTGAATGAGTGCGTCCTTGGCAGGCAGCCCGGCCCGCAGGATCGTCAGATCGGTACCCTCCGCTCCTACGTGCAACTGGTCCGGATGCAACAGGTAAAGCATCTGTCCACCGATGATGGTGGGTGCTGTCACGCAGTTGGCGAAGGTGGCGAGCCGGACCACGGTGTCGGGTTCCAGCATGATGTCGTCGTCCATGAACAGAATATGTGTATCGTCAGTCTGGCTGATCTCCGTGACCTCGTACAGCCCACGGGTGAAACCACCGGCGCCGCCCAGGTTCGGCTGCCTGACGTACTGCAGTTTCGGGCCAAGGACCCGCTGCACATCAGCAAATCCTGGTCGGGACTCGACCGTGTCGTTGCCCTGGTCCACGACGTAGATCGTGCCCACCATGGACAATGTGGTGTCATCGAGGGACAGCGTCTTCAGAGTGTGCAGGCACTCGTCGGCCCTGTTGTAGGTGCAGATCACTACCGCGATCGGACGAACCCGCTCGGGCTTGCCAACCGACCAGCGGACCGCGTCGAGCACGAGCCCGTCGTCGCCGGTAGAAGCGTCTAGCCACATTGCCCCGCCGTCGACGAATCTGTCGAGACGCGCTCGCAGTCGCACCTGCTCGTGCCGGGCCTCCGCGACCATGATGGTGGCGACGGTGCGGACGTCGCCGACGCTGTCCGACGCGCGGACCGAGAGCCGGCCCGTGCCCTGAACGATCGCGCTGACCTCGACCTGGGTTGCCTCGGTCCACCGTTGCCAGTAGCTGGCTGGGAAACGTCCGAAGAAGGTATTGGTGGTCAGTCGGGCATGCGGCTGGATAACCACCCGTTCCCGGGCCCGCTCGATGACTCCCCCGGCACTGTATGAGTAAAGATCGTCGGGTGCCTCGGGGAACGGGGCCGCGAAGAACGCTCGCTGGGCGAGCAACCGTTCCGGGTCAGGGGTGACCTGCCGGTGGTCAACCACTTCCCGGTCAAGCATGCAGCCAACCCCTCTCCGTTCTGTCCCGTCTCGCCCCCAAGGCGTATGAGATCCGTGCCATGTCCTCAAACCAGACCCGGAATCCAGCTGGACGATATGCCACGGACGGCGGTAAATTCACTCGTTCGTGGGTTGTTCATCTAATTTTTGACTACCTGGCGTGATCACGTCCCTGGGTCTGTCCGGCGTTGCTGGCCATCGCTGCTCGGCGAACGGCCTCAGTTGAAGCGCAGGCCTTGCGCCAAGGCAGGTGCCGTGGTGGCTGGAACGGCCCGCCAAGCAACGCGGACACAACGGCACCGGACACGATGGTTCCGCGACGTTGGGCAACCGATGCCCGGCGGGAGCGGCCCGGACCTCACGACGCTGGGCTCGAGGCAGGGACCGAGCCGACAACCTCGCCGAACTCTTCACGCTGGAGGTTGCTCGCGGCCCTGAATCGACACCCCGCGTCGCGCAGTCGTCCCGAGGAACCGGCGTATATCGGCAGCGAGCGCGTTGGTTTTTATTATCCCGCGTTGCGGTGCACAACTGTCAGCGTTGAGCTTGGCGTCGCCACTACCGACATAGGTGACCACCGGCGCATCCCGCCGTCCTATGCCACCTGAGCGCGCCTGGTCACAGCAGGCGGACTGACGCGCACCGGTAATCGAATGGCAGGAAAAGGTTATACGGCGACATGGAGGTTGACGCCGAGAAGCACAAGAGGCCACAGGAACATGGCCAGAACGAATGACAGGAGTTCACCGCCACTATGGATAGCATATCCGTTGCTGAGCGCTACTACGACACCGATGATGATGTACACGAGACCGAAAAGTGAAACGCCATATTCGTGCATGATTACTCCTTAGATTCCGCGCAATTGCAAGACACGCGTCGTCGACGACCAGGACAGCCCGGCTCGCCACGGCTCCGACGCAAGGACATCGCGGGCTCCGCGCGGTACGCAGCAGTCGAGTCGCCTCCGGCACGCACGGTCCTGCCTCTCGTCGTGTACGGAGTGTATCCACGCGCGGCCTGATCATGGAACGTTCTGGATCAGGAAACCTGCAAGATTCGGTGCACCCGTGCACTGCCGACCGCGAACCGCGGACCTAGCTGCGGAAAGGTGCGGCCTCACGCGGTGAAGCGGAACGTGTTCGCTCTCAGGTGCGTTTCACGGCTTCACTTCAAGACCTGATTGACCGTCTGTGTCCATCTTTCCCCTAGCGACTCGACCCACCTGCGCATCTTCGCTGCGCTCGATCCGGCGCTTGCGGTCCGACATGTCATCGACTGACCACGAACCGTAGCTACACGCTAACGATCCGTCACCATCACCCGATACATCCCACGTTCGGCCGCCGCGCCGCGGTCGGACGTGCAGGTGGGGCGGGCGGCACGGTCCCGGCAGGGGAGTCCCCGACGTGTCGCCCGTCCCCAGGCACGGACCAGGCGAGTGACAACTGTGCGACCTGTAGAAATACTCTCTGTTATACGGTGAAGCGGAAGTCGACGACATCATCGTGCAATCCATCGTGCGTGGCCCAACATACGACCCGTTGCGCGATCTACCTGCGGCAAGGCCGTGACGCGATTGGTGAGCATCCCACCGTCCAACGCCAGCGGGGACTGCTA
>DATAWX010000232.1:0-3549 GCA_036266995.1 Pseudonocardiaceae bacterium
CCGCCACAACAAGCACCGCGCGTGAAGAAAATCAAGGCAACGTAGCCCGGCCGCAGACGAAAACAATTATCTGGTCACAAGCGCCGCAGTCACCTCGCCGAACCGCACTCGATCACGCATCCGCGCAGCTCACAATCGCCATTCGCAGACTGCGGCCCGTGACCGGCCGCCCGGATGGCCGTCGTCGCTGCGCAACCGCCCCCAGAGCGCACCATCTGGTAAACCGCACGAGCATATGGCGGCCCCGGTGGCGGGGCCGCAACTCGACCGCCACCATGGCGGCCAGCAGGACCAGGCCGGCCGTAATCGTGCTCGTAGCACAGTGCCGACGCAGACCATGGGGCATCTCCGCCACGCGATCCGCTCGCTGAACACACCAGGTCCTGGTCCGTCAAGATCGGAAGCGCCCCGTAGCTGGCAATCTGCCGCTGAACTCAAGAGCAGCGGGCGAGGCAACCGATCCGCGGATTCGTCGTGAACCCTTCTCACGGCGATGTGCCCCGAGCCAGCGGCGCACCAACAAATAATCCAAGCAATAGTTAACGAGAAGCGAACAATGAGGTTTTTCAGCGAGGATGAGCGCGGCGTTCCGGGCGCAAAGGTCATACGGGCCGACACGCGGACGTTGGCGGGGATAACCAGGGAAACGCGGAGCCTCCGGGCAGATATGGATCTTGTGGTGAGACGTCTTCTACCGGGGGCTTCGGGTTGACGATAGGGACTTCGACACCCTCATTATTCCAGATTAGGAGCACTTTCTATTGTTGCCGCACCGGCCAGCTGCCATGGCCGCGTGAATTCTCAGGGTGAGGGAGCATGACCATGGTGAACGACGAGTTCAGCACCGATGCCTCCGCTGGCGGCGCCCCGGCCGGCGAGCATCCTAGCTCCGAATCCCCGGTAGGCCGACGAGGTTCCCGGCGGCTGTGGCAGCGTTCCGTCCTGGGCGCCGCCGTGGCCACCGCGAGCCTGACCGCCCTGACCTTCGGGACCGGCCCGGCCCACGCCAGCACCGGGCCCAGCTACACCGCCTACGTCACCAACACTGGCGTCAACACGGTCACCGCCACCATCCCGGTCGGCCTGGACCCGACCACGGTCGCGGTCACCCCGAACGGGACAACCGCCTACGTCACCAACGCTCGCAGCAATACCGTCTCGGTTATCGACACCGCCACCAACACCGTCACCGCGACCCTCACCGGCTTCAACACCCCCGAAGCGGTGGCGGTCGGCCCGTACGGCCAGGACGCCTACGTTGCCAACTTCGGCTCCAACACCGTCTCAGTGATCAGCACCCTCCTCAACACCGTCATCGCCACCATCCCGGTCGGCAGCAACCCGGTGGCTCTCGCGGTCACCCCGAACGGCCAGCACATCTATGTCGCCAACGACTCCAGTAACACCGTGTCGGTGATCAGCACCCTCCTCAGCACCGTCATCGCCACCATCCCGGTCGGGAGCGGCCCAGACGCAGTGGCGATCACCCCGAACAGCAACGACGTCTACGTCACCAACGGCGGCAGTAACACCGTCTCGGCCATCGGGACCGCCGCCGACACCGTCTTCAAGACCATCACGGTTGGCAGCTACCCGTTCGGCGCGGCGGTCGGCCCGCTCGGCAAGGCTCTCTACGTCACCAACTCCGTCGACAACACCGTCTCGGTGATCCTCACCGCCACCAACACCATCACCGCGACCATCCACGGCTTCACCGACCCGAACGGCGTGGCGTTCACCCCGTGTCGGCGATCTTGTAATTCCCCACTTCTGAGGGAAAGGGCACGGAGCTGATGCGGCACATCCAGCGAAGCGATCTCATGGCCCGCGAGCTCAACCTGCGCGCTCCCCGTTGGGTCCATCGCCTGGACACCGACGACCGGACCATCTTCGACCTCGCAGCCGAGATCATCTCACTGGCGAGCTGGACGCTTCATCCGCCGTCAGGTTGACCCAGCAGCCCCGACGCCGGTGTCGGATCAGTTCTCGGGGTCCGGCCACTTTGTTGAGTCAGCCATGGCGATGGTACCGGCCGGCTCGGCAGTACCCGGAAGAGCCAGCCTAAAGGCGGCAGGCGGTTCACGAGTCAGACCGGCCAGCACCACCACCACGGGACGCCAGATCCCCAGTCCGCTCTCGCGGACCTCGTGCAAGCCGGCGGTTCAGTTCGGATCGCACCAGATGTGCAGCGTCGTGGTCTGCGATTTGAACGTCCAATTTGTGACCCACAAAGTCACCGCGGTGCTGGTATACCCTGCCGGTGTAGCAGAAATTGCCGAGTTCGAGCTTCCGAAGTTGGGGCCGCCAATTCTGTTGAATTGAACACCGTATCCGCTGGGACAGCCAAGCACTGCCTCACCAGAGCCAAGGGGACCGAGGCTCCACTCACGGGTAACCTTAACCGGACTTGCGGTGGATTTGCTGCCGTGCGGCTGCACCGAGGTGCTGGCGGGCGTCCGGAGCGGGGTGGTGTGGACCTGCGCGGCGCCTGCGGCGGTGGGGACCAGCAGGCTCAGGGTGGCGACGGCGGCGGTACCGGTGACCGCGGCCCAGGTGCGGAACTGAGGACTCATTGGGGTTCCTTGTCTCGGTTCAGTTGTTTTGTGGACAAGTCCACTATCGCTCTGGCCGAGAGCAAATACCCTGGGGAAACTCCCTAGTTATCGTGGGCACCAGGAGGTCCCACTTCAGCCCTCCCTTGACCGGCCGCTCGATTTAGTACTGCGTTCCCATGCTCCCGGCAGCTGCTGGACTCCGGGACTGCCGGGCAGGCTCAGCCAAGGCCGTCTTCACGTGTACGTTCGCCGAGCAGGCTGACCGATGCGGTTGCCCTACGTTCACAGACGGCCTTGACGGGCTCTGGCCGCCCCGGACAATTGGGCAGCGGGAGCATGGACCCGCATCCGACCCGGTAACTGCTGTAGGCCCCGATGGCGGCTCGTGATCTGGTGTTTTCGCGCCAGCCGACCGGCGTTGGGCCCGTCCGGCGTGGAGCTCCAGCGGAGGGCCGGGCGAGGCCGCCGCGTCGGCGGCGCGTGCGGCCCGGCGGGGCGCCTTGAAAGACGCGCAGAAAGTCTGCACGGACTAGATGGCTACATAATGGCTGCGCTGCTGGCTCTTTCTAATGGCGCGGCCAGGATCACTGATACCGGCCCCAACGCCCCATCTCCACCCGCACGTGGTCCACGTACCGGCCGTTGCCCCCTACGACCCGTATGAGGGCTTGGACGACAGCGGCTGCGCCGCTGACCTGGCTGGCTGCCGTTCTACCCGCTCCGTCCCCGCTTCCTGACCTCACCCCCACTTCGTGCGGCCGAGGTCGGGGTAGCAATGGCACATTACTGACATTGGGACCGGTGAACTCTGAGCTGCGCGTGACGTGAGGTGCCGGAGTTCTGCGGCGCTTCTTGCTGTTATCAGGTGAGTGGGTGGTGGCCGGCGGGTCGTTGGCGCCTTCGGCTTTGCTGTAGGCGGCCAAGGCGCCATTGGCCGGGGAGGACGCGCGGCGGCTCAGGCTCCCGCAGTGGCCGGCGGGCGGGGGCGAGCCGG
>DATAWX010000233.1:0-16837 GCA_036266995.1 Pseudonocardiaceae bacterium
CGTGCCCGCATCGCCTCGAAATCGTCGTCATTCTTGGTGGTCACAATGCCAATAATTTCACGGGTTGATCATCTCAATGGGAACGACACGCCACGCACATGAAAATTCATTCGATTGCGTTAGTTATTTACTTACAGTTACATAGTCCAACTAAGCACTAGGAACAAGCCTTCCCGGGACGCGTCCGAGCGAAGGCTTACTAGAGTCGCAGCAATAGTCAAAACTGTTGCACTGGCGCCGGTGGCGAAGCTTGCCAATGCGGGACTTATTCTAGCCTTTTTAAGGTGCTCTGCGGAATCCTTGGCGTTCGCGGTGGACACAATCAATCACCTCTCTGACGTTGTGAAGCCAATCGGAATATGTAGGGAGACGAATGGTCGAACTTGTTACTACCGGAGGTGGCACACTCCGGGCACGCGGTGTGCTCGTGTTGGACGCGTCGGCGGACGTCGGCAGCGCAGTGCGCAGCGCGCTGGCGTAACCACGGTAGGGGTCCAGCGCGGCGGTGGTGATCCCGGCCCGCCACCCCGGGTCGCGCTCGTTGATCTAGCTGCTCAGCGCTGATGCGCTGCGACCGGCGACGATGTCGAGCAGCCGCGCCGGACCGGGTCCGTCGGTCAAATCGACGATGCCGGTCACGAAACTCGTCGCCCTGCTCGCGCAGGAGGCCTGGAACGCGGTCTCATCCATCCCCACCGCCTCGACTTCGGACAGCCGGGCCAGATCATCGACGCGGGGCTGGCCGTGCTGGCGAACCGCCGCCATCGCGGTGCCTCAACCGATCCCGAACTCTCTTGCCACCGCCGCGACCGACGCCCCGTCCTCACCGACACGCCGGCAGATCGCGGCGCGAGCCAGCTCGGTCAGCGACGCCCGCGCCGCGATCACTGACGAGATCTCGGTCCGCGTCCGCTTCGGGCACAACCCGTGCGGACAGCGCCACACCCGCTTGACCCACACCACCGTGACCGACCGCCCACCCGTGGGCAGGTCCCGCACCCAACTCGGCCGCCGATCATGCAACTCGGCTACCGCCCCGCAGCTCGGGCGGCCGACCAGATCGGCGGTCGTCTCGACCGCCTGCTCCACCTCGCTGTCATTCTCCGACACGGCCAACACCACAACCCGGACATGTCCACCATCACCGCTGCCGCACTACGCTCTCGTTCCGCATAGGGGCCACCTGGGGCCTCCATCTCCGTGTCCATGAACACCACGGATCATGAGGCCCCAGGCCCACTTTCAGGCCCAGGCTGAAGATCGTGTCCTTACGGCTCACCAAGCTCGGGCACGAACAGCCGGTTTAGCGGGGAGCGGATATCTCCGCCTCGTCAACGGAGAGGAGATGCTCGCCCTGATGCCGGAAGCCGCGAAACAGCCGGTGAGTATCAGCCACGAGTCCTGATGCGTCCGAGAAAGCTATGACGCTAGCAATGCCGTGTCACGGGGCCAGTGCCGCCGTGGCTCTTGTGATCACGAGCCCCGATGCAATGAGATCTGCGAGCAAAGCGATCAGCCGGTGAGCCGCATCGAGTCGCTGTATGCGCCACCGCTGGGCGAAGGTGGGTATGGCCTCGTCGAAAGACTTCTTCCCCAGGAGCTCGAGTAGCACCGCCGCGTCATTGCTGAGCCAGTAAAGCTGGGGTGGTTGCAACGGGCGGCCCACGAGCACCCGGTCCGGTGAGCCACAGTGGCGGAACTTCAGCGGGGTGTTGACGACGTAGTCCACGGCCACCGCACTGGAATAGCTCCCAGTGGTGCGCGTGGTGTGAGGACGTCGGCCAATGAGGCCGCCTAGCAGCATATGTGCGTCGGTGCCGAGATAATCACCCTTATCCAGCAGCCATTGGCCGAGGATCTTGCTCCGCTCACTTGCCACCGGAAGCAACGAGCCAGCCCCGATGGCATGGGCTGCCGTCCTCACTTCCGCGTCGTGACCAAAACAAGCGAGACAGGAATATGCGTGCCAGGCGGCGAGGGCTTGTTCGAGCGGCCAAAGGCGTTCCATTGGCGCCCACGGTGGATGAAAAGGTGAGCACCGGTCAGAGTCGGCGTTGAGCAGGTCGTGAGTAATGGCCAGATCGAAGAGTTTCTGATGAGCGCCTTCATGTACGAGCGCCTCGGCCACCTCGATGTTCGATCGCGGATTCTTTAACAGGATTAGTCCGGGGAAGGCGCGGGGGGACGCAGAGATCAGTTGATCGGCGCGTAGCGGGGCGATGACCCCGACCAGTGCGACATGCGCAAGCAGATCATCGGTCAGCTCAGGGCTCACCAACCGCGCGAGTGCGACACCCTCACGCACTACCGCGAGCGCCGAGGTGAAGGATTCGCCATCCGCCTCGGTGAGCAGTTCAGGTGGCGCGAACGCCGCCTGCTGACGACGCAGCTCCGCCCCGACGATGTTCAACGCTCCTGCCAGCAGGTTGTTCGCTTCGGGGCGCGACGCCACGGGCAGGTCTTGGCTGCAGCCGCCCATACCCGCGACGGCGCTTATGCCGACAAGCTGAGCGGACGGGAGGGTTGTCCGGCCGCCCAGCGCGTCGCCGATGCTGTTGCGGGCCAGGGGACTGTCGATGACATCGGGGTCCAGTACGTCCAGTACATGTGGGCAGTCGCCCCTCAGCAGCTCAGCAGCGAACTGGTATAGGGCTCGACGCTCCCGCTTCAGCGAACTCGACGTAGCAATCTCAGCATGCAGTGCCGGGATGTCACACTGTATGGGTCCCGCTGGTGTAGTCATTTGACGGCTTCCACAGTAGTGCGACACCATGGCCGGGTAGCAGCCAGGAGCGTACGGTGAGCTCCTTGAGCTGCTCCGCCGGGGTCCACGCGCCCGTCGCAATGGCTGAGCGGAAGGTGAATGGAACGACCTGGAACAGCCATGAGGCACCATCGAACGCCAGCGCGACAGCGTCGAAGCTGATGCGGTCGACGTAACATGGGTACGGCGCCTGCCAGAAACAGAAGCTATCGTCCATCCGCCCCAAGGTCGTCGAGCGGAGTGACAGGCTCTCCACCGAGCCGACGACGTGGTCGACGTCGGTGAGTTCGCCGAGATCGCATTCAAAGATTCGTAGCGTGCCCAGATATTGCGTGGGATTCTGCCGGGGCATCGTCCCCACCGGTCCCCGGAAGAAGGTCAAGAACTCAGGCCATTCGCGGTAACTCATCTCGCTCAGCACGACCTCAGTCGGCATGACTTGGTGATGCTCGCCGTCGAGATCGGTGTAGCGGATTCCGATGTTCACCGAAGTGAGCATCGCGTCCACTGATTGTTCAAACAACGACTGGTCAGCTACGAACCAGGATTCGAACAGAGGCAGTCGACAGGCAAGTGTAATCGAGTCTCGAAGTCGCGGATCACACATGGCGAAGATGACGAACCTGTGGTCGACTACATTCTCCTTGAAGCTGTAGCTCACCGTGGAGATTAATTCGAAGGTGTTGTGATCAACCGCGCGCAGCTCGTAGTCCACAGTGGTGTGTGTGCTGATGGTGAGATCCCCGCCATGTGGTTCGGCGCCCACGCCGCCCAGCACGCCGACGACGACATCGCGGTTAGCCTCGCCGTGGCCGTAGATCTCTGACAGGAAGGTGGTCATCACCTGCAGTGGCAACAACGCCCGAACAATTGACGGGCCCGAGAGTCGCACGAGTTCGTCGGTCAAGCAGCGGCGCAGGATTCGTCGGTAGGCGACCACCAGGAGCACTCCGGTGACCGAAACAGCGACTAAAGCGGCTATCAATGCTGAAAGCGCCGCTCCCACCGTCATCTAGACACCCCCGCCGCGCCGTCGTCATAACATCCTGACGTCACGGCGCCGAGCGCGCCACCCCGGCAGCCCGGGTGTCAACGGTCGGGCCACTCCGGTTCGTCCTCGATGCCCACAAAAGTGCTCAGATGTGCCGGTCCTTGCCTCCCATCCTGGTCGTCGGCCGCTTGAATTTGGTGGTAAAGGCCGAGCAGGTGAGTCATCATCGCGGCGCGGGCGCCAGCGGAGTCACCTCGCTTGAGAAAGTTGACGACATTGTCGTGCTCGGTGCCGGAGCGGGCTGCCACCCCCTGACCCGTGTAACTGCGCCGGCGCCACTCCGTGAGCTCCGGAATCAGCATGCGATACGTCGCGAGCAGCAACTCGTTGCGACTCGCGCGGAAGATGGCGTCGTGGAAAGCCTCATCGGTCCTAATCAGCTCGTCGACGTCAGGCAACGCCGCGAGATGATCCTTGCTGAGCTTGGCGATATCGTCGATCTCGCCTTCGGTGGCGCGCGCCGCAGCGAGGCTTACGGCCATGCCTTCCAGTGCCATCCGGACCTCGAGCCGTTCCCCGATCCGGAAGCGTCGCTCTGAGATCCACTCCATGACGTCACCTGGTAAGTGGTCGGCAGGCTTGCGCCGGACGAACCAGCCCCGCCCCCGTCGCACCTCCACCACCCGGAGTACCTCGAGGCGCTGCAACGCTGTTCGAACCGAGCTGCGCGCTACCCCCATCCGCCTGGCGAGCTCCGGCTCATTGGGTAGACGCTCCCCGGCAGGTAACCCGCCACTGTCGATGAGCTCACGCAGCTTCTCCTCGATCACCTCGGGTAGCGGCCGCCGTTGGTCCAACCGCAGCTCCCACTGGATGCCGCGAGATATCCGATCGTTGCCGTCACGCCCGTCGCTCATGTCATCGTCACTCCTGTCCCGGTGTCTCGGCTCAGTGCTCATCCCGCCGCGCGGCAGGGGTTGTGGGCATGTTGTGCGGCCAGTCGGACCGAGTCGAGGTGCGGCGTTGGCGTTCCAGCTGTTGTCCGACCGAACCTTACACCTGTAGGGCGTCCGACCATACAGATAGGTAGACAGACATCTGATGTCAGTCTACTCTGTCGTTATCGAACTGTGATGTTGCCCGATCGGGAGGTCGCCGTACTTCACGGCCGCAAGCCGGGTCCTCGAGGAAGGGGTAGTGATCATGCCGCAATCTCCGTGGAGCGCGACACGCTTCCCCACAGCCGGGCCGCTGGGCCCTGTTGTAGATGCTGGCCAGGGGATGCGACGTCGTGGCGCACAACGCCGCGCAGCGCCGTGACCGTGCAGGTGCTGAGCGCGATCCTGCTGGTGTGCCTGGGAATTCTGTTTGGTGCGAACTGGACTATCCAGGCGTCCCAGCCGAAGCTGCGCCGGCAGGCCGAGCAGCGACGCCGGCTCAATGAGGAGTGGTCCGCGGTGCGCGCTGCCCGCCGGCAGCGGCGCGAATGCCCGCGCTGCGGCACCCTGCTGACCGAACAGGACTGGTACCTGGCTCCGACGATCGTCGAGGACCCCTTAGACGACGACTAACTGCGCCATCTCCAGTGGCCGTAAGCACCCGGAAAGCGGCTGGAGGTCGTAGGCTGGGCACTGCGCGTCCCGGGTGCGTTTCGGGGCGCGTTCGTCTTGCTGGTCGTGCGGTCCAAGCAGGCGGTACTCCACGAGGGAACGGTGAGGTCAGTGCCGACCGGCAAGGTCAAGTGGTACGACGCGGGCAAGGGCTTCGGTTTTGTCACCCAGGACGGCGGTGCCGACGTCTATGTGCGGGCCACCGCGCTGCCGACCGGAGTCACCGAGCTCAAATCCGGCCAGCGAGTCGAGTTCGGCGTGGCCGACGGGCGTCGCGGTCCGCAGGCATTGTCGGTGCGATTGTTGGAGCCGCCGCCGTCGGTGGCCGAGGCTCGGCGCCGGCCTGCTGAGGAATTGCACGGCGTGATCGACGACATGATCAGGTTGCTGGAGTCGGCCGTCCAGCCCGACCTGCGCCGCGGTCGGTACCCCGACCGCCGCACGTCCAAGCGGATCGGAGAGATGGTGCGGGCCGTCGCCCAGGAGTTGGATCCCTGACCCGTCATGGATCCTCACCGGTACGAACGGATTCCCAGCAACCCGGGTGAGCTTCCACGTCGGCGGGTCAACTCCGTTTGGGCCAGTCCCAGGGCCAGCAGGGCTGAGACCGAGGCGAAGCCGATCCAGTAGGTGGGTGGCAGCAACACACCCAGCGCGCCACCCATCACCCAGGCCGTTTGCAACACGGTCTCCGACCGGCCGAACGCTGACGCGCGCGACTCCTCCGGCACGCCACGCTGGATCACCGCGTCCAGGCAGACCTTGGCCACCGCGCTGCCCGTCGCCGCCACCAGGGCGGTGACCGCCGCGACGGCGATGCCCGGCACCAGCGCGGCGAGCACCGTCATGGTCAGGCCAGCGGCCACGCATCCGACGATGGCCTGATCGGGCTTCCCGAAATGCGTCCGGGCGCCGACCGCGTTACCCAGAAAGCTGCCCGCCCCCGCCGCCGCTCCGACGATGCCGAGCAGCACCAACTGCCGTCCTGGCGAACCCTCCGTCTGGGCCTTGACCGCGAACGCCACGAACAGGGTGAGGAATCCGGTGAGCACCCGCGCGGTGCCGTTGCCCCACAGCGCGACCACCACCTGGCGGCCCATCGGCTGGCGGCGTCGCACGGACCCGACGGCGTCGGTGGTCTCAGCCCGCAGCGATGCTGGAACCTCGCCCTCGGTCACCTCCACCCATGACGGAATGCGTAAGCACAAGGCCGCCCCGGTCAGGCAGATCACCGCTGTGTACAGCAGCGCCCCCGACGATCCGGTCAGCCCCGCTATCCCGGCGGCGACCGCACCGGACACCCCCGCGGCGACCAGCCCGAACGCGGTGAGCCGCGAGTTGGTCTTCACCAGCGTGATCCCCGGCGGGAGCACCCGGGGGATCACTGCCGCCTGCAGCACGCCGTAGGACTTGGCCAGCACCATGAATCCCAGCGCCGCCGGGTACAGCAGCCAGTCGTGCACGTGTGCCGCCATCACGATCAGCAGGAAGCCGCGCCCGGCGAACGACAGCGCCATCGCCACCCGCCTGCCGTGCTGCAGCCGATCCAACAGCGGACCGACCACCGGCGCGACCACCGCGAACGGCGCCACCGTGATCAGCAGGTAGAGCGCCACATTCGCCCGGCTCTGGGCCGTGGCGGCGGCGAAGAACAACGTGTTCGCCAGCGCGACGGCGATCGCCGCGCTGGCCGCGTAGTCCATCATCGCCGCATAGGTCAGCGAGGACAGCCCGGACCGGCCAGCGCCGTGGGCCGTCGTGGCCTGGTGGAAGCGCCGCACGCCGTCGCCGACCAGCTGCCTGCTCCGCCAGGCGGCGACCCGGATGACGGTGATCTTGCGGGGCGGCGGTGACTGCCGATCGCTGGCTCTGGGGCTGGCGTCTTCCTGGTCGTTCCCCGGATGGTGCTCCCAAGCGCCCGCCTGTGGCCAGGTCCGCTCACCTGCGGCGGCGCGCCCGCTCGGGGCCGGCGGTGGCCAGGGCGCCGGCGGTGGCGCGGCCGGCTGCGGTGGGTCGGTGCGGCCCGGACCTGCGCGGTGGTCGTCGGGCACCCAGCGCCGCCCGCGGCTTGGCCTGCGGCTCCTCCGGGAGCCGGAGCGCCCGGCGCCGGATGGGGATGCGGGCCGATTCACGCGTCCCATCCTGCACCACCGGCGCCGTCTTGGCGCTCATCCTGGCCGCCCACGCGCCGTGATCAACCGCCTGGTGCTGACGGCACGAATCGCACCTGGAACAGCGACGGCCAGTGCTTGCCGGTGATCAGGAATTCGTCGGTTCCCGGGACGGCCGCGATGCCATTGAGCACATCCCCAGGGGACTGCGGTTGCGTGTGCAGCAGACCGGACGCATCGACTACCCCGGTCACCGCGCCGGTGCTGGGGTTGATGCGCACGATGCGGTCGGTCTCGAAGACATTGGCCCAGATGACAGCGCCGTCGGTGCAGTCCAGTTCGTTGAGCTTGCGCACCGGCTCGCCGTCGAGGCGGACCTGCAGCCGGCCCGACGGTGCGAACGTCACCGGGTCCCGGAAGGTCAGCCAGTCCGAGCCGTCGCTCATCACCAGGCGGTGTCCGTCGTTGCAGAGGCCCCAACCCTGCCCGGGGTAGGTCACTCGGCGGCGCTGCGCCAGTGTCGCCGGATCTCGCTCGATCGCCATCCCGCTGGTCCAGGTGAGCTGCCACAACCGGTCGCCGATGACGGTGATTCCCTCGCCGAACAGGGGAGCGGGCAACGTCGCCTCCCGCAGCATGGCGATGCTGGCCAGCGCGGTGGCCCGGATCCGGGACTGCCCGGACAGCCCGCTGCTCTCGTAGAGCACCCCGTCGTGGATTTCCAGGCCCTCGGTGTACATCGTTGTGTCGTGCGGGAGCACGGCCAGGATCTGTACGCGTAGCTGTTGTGCCGTCGAGGTGGTGCAACCGGCGAGCATGGCGGCCGCCAGCACCACGGTTGTCAGCGCGGCAATACCCATCGCCGGCATCGGAATACCGCGCCGGACTGGCCGGGTTAGTGGAACAGACTGCTGGTGCGGCACAATCAAAGTCGTGATTGCCGAGACTACCGCGCCGGGCTCTTCCGTCTATGGGGCCCTCGATGGGGCCAGCCATGGGCACCTCTATGAGGCCGTGGAGCTGGCCCGGCAAGCGGCCCAGACCGAGGCTGGCGAGCACCTGGTGGGCCAGCACGTCGAGATCCAGCCCGAAGACGGCGGCGCGGTGACTCACCTGTTCGATGCCGACCTGCCCGGCTACCGCGGCTGGCGCTGGTCGGTGACGATCGCGTCAGCGGGCCCGAAGACCCCGGTGACAGTCAGCGAAGTGGTGCTGTTGCCCGGCCCAAAAGCGCTGGTCGCGCCCGCCTGGCTGCCCTGGACACAGCGGCTGCGGGCAGGTGACGTCGGGGTCGGCGACCTGCTGCCGACCGATCCGGACGACCCACGGCTGGTCCCCGGTTACCTCATCGACGAGGACCCCGCGGTGGAGTCGCTGAGCCCCGAGCTGGGGTTGGGACGGCTTCGGGTGCTCAGTCGCGATGCCCGCCTGGCGCTGGTGCAACGCTGGCACGACAGCGAGCACGGCCCTGACTCGGAGATGGCCCGCAGCGCCCCCGACCGGTGCGTCAGCTGCGGCTTCTACCTTCCCCTCGGCGGCCTGCTCGCGGCCGCCCTGGGCGTCTGCGGCAACGACCTGTCCCCAGCTGACGGACAGGTGGTGCACGCCGAGTTCGGCTGCGGGGCACATTCCGAGGTCCGGGTGGACACCAGCCCGAACGTGCCGGTGGCCGAGCTGGTCTACGACGACGCCGAGCTGGAGCTGCTGCCTCGGACTCCGGTGGAGTGAACGTCGCGTCTCGAGCCGTGACCACGGATCCGTTCGGTACCGCAGCGCTGCGGGCCGGGGTGCTGGCCGCCTGGCGAGGGTCCCCGACGCGGTTCCGGGAAGACGCCAATGCCGAGTCCGACCTGGCTCTGCTCGGTTACGCGGACCGGTTGCTCGTCGAGCTGGCCCAGAACGCAGCCGACGCCGCGCAACGTGCCGGGGTGCCGGGGCACCTGCGGGTCACCGTCGAGGGCTGTGAGCTGCGGGCCGCGAACACCGGAGCGCCGCTTGACGCCGACGGGGTAGCCGCGTTGGCCGCACTGCGCGCGTCGGCCAAGCGGGCGGGCGACAGCGTCGGTCGGTTCGGGGTCGGCTTCGCGGCGGTCCTCGGGGCCACCGACACCCCGCAGGTGATCTCCCGCTCGGGCGGCGTCGAGTTCTCTGCCCAGCGCACCGCCGACGCGGTGGCCGACGACCCGGCACTGTCCGCGGAGCTGGCCCGGCGCGGGGGCCGGGCGCCGGTGCTGCGATTGGTGTGGCCGGCCCAGGGGGACCCGCCTGCCGGCTTCGAGACCGAGGTCAGGTTGCCGCTGCGCGCTGGGATCGACCCATCGGCGGTGCTCGCGGCCTTCGGGGCGGAAGCCGGTGACCTGCTGCTCGCGTTGCCGTGGTTGCACCGCATCGACATCGGCCATCGGGTTCTGCACCGTGAGGGGCAGGACCCGGTGTTGGTGCACGACGGCCCCGAGCTGCGCCGCTGGCGGGTGGTGCGGCAGGCCGGCCTGCTGCCGGCGACCGCTCTGGCCGGGCTCGGGCCCGAGACGAGGCCACAGTGGAGCCTGTGCTGGGCGTTGCCGGTGGGACCCGACGGTGCGCCGATACCGCTGACCGGCGAGGTGCTGCACGCGCCGACACCGACCGCGGAGCGACTCACCCTGCCCGCGCGGCTGATCGCCACGGTGCCGGTGGACTCATCACGGCGCCACGTCCATCCCGGGCCGGCCCTTGAGCTGCTGGTCGGGGCTGCGGCGCGGGCTTACCCGCAGCTCGCCGGCGCGCTGGCGCCGGATCAGCGCACTGCGCTGGTGCCGGCCGCGGGGTTCCCGGCAAGCGAGGTCGACGCGGCGCTTCGCGAGGCGGTACTCGAGGCGCTGCGCCACGCCCCGTGGCTACCCGGCGCCGCAGGGGCCGACATCGCGCCGGCCGACGCCCTGGTGCTGGACGTGCCGCTGCCCGAGCTGGCCGAACTGCTCGCCGACGTGACGGCGACGCTGCTCGATGCCGGGTTGGCCGGTGCTGCGCATACCGCCGCACTTGCCGCGCTCGGGGTGACCCGGCTGCGTCCAGCGGCCATCGTCGAGCTGCTGGCCGGGCTGGACCGGCCACCGTCGTGGTGGCGGCGCTGTTACTCCGCGCTGTTTCCCCTGCTCGACGCCGACCCGTCGGCCCGCGAGGAGCTCGGCGCGCTGCCCGTGCCCCTAGCCGACGGGCGCACCGTCACCGGCCCTCGAGGCGTGCTGCTCGGTGATCTGGCTGAAGCTGGTGGTGTGCCGACCGAACTCCGGCTGGTGCACCCCGATGCCGTGCATCCGCTGCTGGAGCGGCTCGGGGCGCGGCCGGTGGGCTCGGCGGAACTGCTCGACGCGCTGCGCCCGTCGGTCGAGCGCAGCGTCGATGACGCCGAGGACGGCCTGGACGTCACCGGACTCGCGCGGGCCGTGCTGTCACTGACGGTCACCGCGGCAGGCGATAATGTCGGTCGGCCGTGGCTGGGTGCGCTCGCCCTCCCTGATGACACCGGGACACCGCGGCGGGCCGACGAACTGGTGCTTCCCGGTGGGATCTTGCGGGAGCTGCTCGCCCCGGACGCGCCGCTGGGCGTGCTGGATCCCGCCGTGGCTGCCGAACAACAGGTGGACGCGTTGCGGGCAGTCGGGGTGCTGGATTCGTTCGCAGTGCTCGACGACCCGCACCCGAGCGGCCCTGATCATGATCTTGACGATGAGCGGCAGTGGTGGACCCAGGCACACGGCGCCGATGGTGAGCCACCTGCGCACCTGCTCGCCGTCCGGGACCTAGACCTCGTCGACGATCAGCGCTGGCCGGTCGCGCTGCGCCGGATCGCCGCCGACCCCGCTGGTCTGGCCGCGCTGCGCCAACCGGGCGGCTACACCGGTTGGTGGCTGGCCCGGCACGCCCGGCTGGGCGGCCACCCGCCGCCGTACTGGCGGCTCGCCGGGGCCGTCAGGCTGGCGGGCCTCTACGACGTGGTACCCCGCTACGACGTGCTGTCCCAGTACGACGCCGGCGAGGCGCTGCTCGCCGCCGCCGGGGTGCGCACCGGGTTGACCATCGCCGGTGCCGCTGACGCAGCCGACCTGCTGGTCCGGCTGGCTGACCCAGCTCGCACGGTCACCCCCGCGGTGGTGCACGCCGCACATACCGCGCTGGCCGGCGCGGACCTCGACCCCGACGACGTGGCACCCCCGGCTCGGGTGCGGGCGGCCACCGGCGAGGTGATCGAGGCCGACCGCGCGATGGTGCTCGACTCGCCCTGGCTGGCCGGGGTGCTGCCGGCCGGTGAACTGGTCTCTGGTGGCGATCCTGGCGCCCTGGCCGACTTGCTGGACCTGCCACTGGCGTCTGAGCAGGTGGCGCCCGAGTTGCTCGACGCCGCCGGGGGAGCGACGGTGCGGTGGGCCGAACTGGTGGAGGTAGTGGCGGTGAGCGCCGCCGTTGGGCTCGCCGTCCCGGACGGGACGCTGCAGCTGCACGAGCAACTGCGGGTACGTCACGACGGTGCCGAGCACCCGGTGCCGTTCTGGGTGACCCCGGACGGCACCGTGCACGCCGCTGACCCGTTACGCGCCGCGCTGCTGCTGAACCCGTGCATCGCTACCGGGGGCCGTCCACCTTTGCCGCCCGGTGCGCGGTAAGGAATCGATCGAACACGTTACGTAAATCTGTGCGCAGGCGCTCTATGTCGGCGGTCAGAGTCGCAACCTCGCGTGTTAGCGCACTAATGTTTCGAGGCGGTTCGGTCACGTGAATGCCCAACTCCTCTCGGTGAGCTTGGGCGCCCATCCCTCGATGGTCGCTGATTTTTTGTGCTTTTACGCGACGGGAATCTCTCGGGCGAGTGAACAAGGGACATACAGCGCGAGTGATCGGAAGATAAGTAACACCGGCGGCTAACGTCTCGCGGCAGTGACCGATTACCAGGTCGTCATGATGTCCGCTGTCGTCAATCCCTCACCAGACGTGGGAGCCGGAGTTTATCGCCTGCGGTGACCTGCGCCGCGCGGTCCGGTTCCCCCGTTGCGGCCCGGCCCCCCTTCCCCCCTCAGGTGGGGCCGGGCCGCCCCTCTCCAGACGCACGGTCGTGTCCGGGTGAGTGCTGGCGATGGGCGGGCGCTCCGGGGAGCAGCTGAGCTGACGCCGGGCATCAGCGCCACGAGGAGGCCCGCCGTTTGCCGATTGGTTGGCGCCGTTCGCCGTCCGTTCAGACTCATTTCCGTGATCGGTCATGTCTGGCAAGTACTCCTTCGGGTGACAGTAACGCACTTGATCGCGCGATCGAGAGGGTATGAAGTGACTAAACGCAGTTCATGGCTCGGTATCATTGCTGCGGCGACGGCGCCCGGCTGGCCGCGCCGCCGCGGGACGGACGCCCCTGCGGTCTACCAACACAGCCCGGGTCAGCGCACAGTGAGCCGCCACGAGATCCGCCTGGACGACGGCTTCCGCGACCTCCTGGCCAACGCGCTGATCGCGCGTCACCGCGAGCGCGTCGCCGAGGCACCGGAACTTATGCTCCTGCGGTCGACGTGGGACGCCGACGGCTGGGCGCGCGCGGAAGCCGACCAGTTGGCGGCCCACATCAGCGCCGCGATGAAATACGCGATGGTGTGTCGTGAAGGAGACCGTCAACAAAGTCTCCAGGCGGCTGTGACGTGATCAACCGAAGCGTGGACGCGGCACCCGACTTCGACACCGCGGCGGCGATTGGGCTCGACGATCGTTGCGTCGCTGAACTGGTTACTCAGACGCTGTGTGGCCTGCACAGACTGGATGGTCATTTCGTGCGCATGAGCGCCACGCTCGGTGATGACGGGTACATCGCCGTCGACGTCACCCGCATTTATTTCAATGGTGATGACACTACAATGCGCGTATTGTTGCACCTCACCGCGCCAGTACCCGTCACATCCCAGTCGCGCACTCAGATCGACCGCGGACCGAGCGCGGCATGAGACGGTAGGCAGCGTGGAGCCAACCGCGGTGGAGGTTCGGGATCTGGTCAAGCGCTACCCGAAAGCGCAGACCGATGCCGTCGACCGGCTCAGCTTCGCGGTGGAGGGTGGCGAGATCTTCGGGTTGCTCGGCCCGAACGGGGCCGGTAAATCCACCACGATCGGAGTGCTCACCACTCGCATCCGGCCCACCGCCGGGCAGGCACTGATCGCGAACTTGGACGTGATGACCGCGCCTCGGACCGTGCGCAGCCTGCTCGGCGTGGTCCCGCAGCACAACAACCTCGATCGGTCGCTGTCGGTCCGGCAGAACCTCCTGTTCCATGCTGCCTACCACGGAGTGCCCAAGGCTGTCCGCACGCGGCGGGCCGACGCCTTGCTGGAGCAGTTCTCGCTGACCGACCGGGCCAACGAGAAGCCGGAGCTTTTCTCCGGTGGCCAGAACCAGCGGATGATGATCGCCCGTGCGTTGATGCACGATCCCAAGGTGCTGTTCCTCGACGAGCCCAGCACAGGGCTGGACCCGGCCGCGAGGCTGTTCGTCTGGGACCGCATCCGGGACTTGCGGCAGGCCGGGGTGACGATCGTGCTGACGACGCACGACATGGACGAGGCGGCGGCGCTGGCCGATCGGGTCGGGATCGTCGATAGCGGCCGGCTGCTCGCGCTGGACACCCCGTCCGCTCTGGTCCGCGGGCTGTCCACCGGATCCAGCCTGCAGATCACCGTCGAGCCGGCGGGGGAGCTCGGGATGACGGGACTGCTCGACCGGCTAGGTACGCTGGCTGGGGTGCAACGGTGCGAGCAGGTCGGTGCCGAGGCGGGTGTGCACACCATCCGGATCTACCTCACCGGGGAGGCCGCTGCGATAGTCGCCCCGGTGGTCGCCGCGGTGTCGGAGTTCGGTGGCCGGCTGGCCGGGGTGGAGATCGGCGAGGCGAGCCTGGAGGATGTGTTCATCGAGCTGACCGGTAGGAGCCTGCGCTGACGACGACAACCTCACCGGTACACACCGACAGCTCCGCTGAGGTGGTGCGCGGGCCAACCAGGATGTTGATGCTGCGCTCGTTCGGCTCGGTGCTGCGCCGCGACATCGTCGTCACCGGTAAGGATCTGGTGGCGTTTTTGGCCCAGGTGCTGCTGCAGCCGGTGTTCTTCCTGTTCGTTTTCGGCAAGCTGTTGACCGGCCTCGGCTACACCAGCAGTGGCTACTCCGACCTGCTGTTTCCCGGACTGGTCGCGCTGACCGCGACGGTGACCGCGATCCAGGCGATGGCGTTCCCGCTGGTGGCCGAGTTCAGCTGGACCAAGGAGATCGAGGACCGGCTGCTGGCCCCGCTTCCCCTGTGGGCGGTGGCGGCGGAGAAGGTGGTCTTCGCCATGCTGCGGGCCCTGGTCGCCTCGACGGTGATGTTCCCGATCGGCATCGGTGTGCTCGGCTCGATCCCCTACCGGGCGGGCGGCCTGGGATTGTTGATCGGCGTGATGCTGCTCGGCAGCCTGGTCGGGGCATGTATCGGCATGACGATCGGCACGTTCGTGCCACCAGCAAAGATCAACATTGCCTTCGCGCTGATCTTCGCGCCGCTGCTGTTCACCGGCGCAACCCAGTACCCGTGGCCGTCGCTGGCGCACCTGCGCTGGTTTCAGGTGCTGACCGCCGCCAACCCGATCACCTACGTCAGCGAAGGCATGCGAGCCGCGCTGGTGCCGAACATCCCGCACATCCCGGGTTGGATCTGCCTGCTCGCGCTCGCCGGCTCACTGGCGCTGTTCGGCACCCTCGGCATGATCGGCTTCCGGCACCGCGCCATCGACTAGCTGGCAGCCCTGCCTCGAGCCCACCATGGAAATCTCAAATGTGCAGTGAAACGGCGATCAGTACCGCTGATGCGGTGGATATTGGCTATTTCCGATGCTTGTGCGCATGCGTCTCACATGCGATGCTGGGCTACCCGCAATAGATAGCGTGGCGGTCCGCCCGGGGCGCGCGTGGCCGCGCCGCCCAGTCGTTTGTTGGGAGAGCGTGGGATGTCCTTAGCTGGAGCGGCGCCTGTACTTTCGACCATGAACGGCGTTGTGTGCTGCCCGACGTGCGGGTGCGCGGCCCTCGTCGAGGGTAGGTTCCGGGTCCACGGCGCCGGTAGTCCCATCGGGCGGTTGCGCATCTCGTGTGTCGACGGGCACGGCTGGCTGCTGCTGGCCGACCGAGTCAGGCAGATCGAGCCGTGGGAGGGTTTCGACGATCAGTCTGACCGCACCGGGACGATCGTGGACCAGCGGTCAGAACAGGTCACGCTGGGCGCCGCGGGTTCCGCGTCGGGCGGCGTTGCCCTGCCAGTGGATCATCGCAAAGCCGCTCAGGCCGAGTAGTCCTCCGGTCAGGCAAGCCCATATCCACACGGGCGGTCCACCGGCGACCAGCAATACCACTGCTGCGGCGAACCAGATAACGGTTCCGACCCCCACGGCCGGGCGTGGATCTGTGAGGCTGCGAGGGAGCACGCGCACCACGCTACGCGTGGTGCGCCTGCTCGTGAGTGGGAAACAGTGCCATAACACTGTTTCCCACTCACGACTACATACAGCTAGCTAGGCTATCGATATGACCACGCTGGGCGAAACGCAGGACAGCAGCCAGGCGGCGGGGTTGGCCAGCCGGCTCCGGCTCGCCGTGGTGCGGCTCAACCGGCGGTTGCGGGCGCAGCGCGACGCCGAGGCGGTGGCTACCCTCACCCAACTCTCCGCGATGGCCTCCCTGCACCGGCACGGCCCGATGAGCCCGCGCGAGCTGGCCGAGCGCGAGCGGGTGCAACCGCCGTCGATGACTCGGGTCATCGCCGCGCTGGCCGACGGCGGCTTCATCGATCGCAGCCCGCATCCGACCGACGGCCGGCAGACCGTAGTGGCGCTGACCGAAGCCGGCCGCCGGTATGTCGATGCGGAGGTCAGCGCTCGGGAGCGCTGGCTCGACGCCCGGCTGGCCGATCTCTCCGCCGACGAGCGCGCCGTCCTGTCCCGCGCTGCAGAGATCATCGACCGGATGGCGAGTACCTGAGCGGTTCTCGATTCTTTCGCATCCAGCGGCTAAGAGGGGCTAAGAGGGCGCCAACAACCCCGCTGAGCCCGCTGAATGCGGTTTACGGAGCCGGAGTTGACAGTTAGGGAAGGGTAGCCTAACTTAGACGTTGCCGGCTTCGTGGTGGGAGTACTGGCAAACGCAGTTGGGACATGTCGGGCCCGACCTGGAGCTTTCAGGTCGGGCCCGACGTCTGCAGCGCTCTTAGAGCCTGTTGGCAAATGGTCACGCTGCTTGTCGATCTTGTAGTTCGGGTGCCGGCGCTGCGGTGCGGGGTCTGCCCCATCGGGGATGAGGCGGCGTGCCGGAGTTCTTGCGGTCC
>DATAWX010000234.1:0-7086 GCA_036266995.1 Pseudonocardiaceae bacterium
CTGGTCGGTCGGGTAGGTGGTACTCCTCGGCTATCAGGAGCCCGTTCTCACGCCCGGCGCGACACGCCACCGTGATCAAATCGCTACCCACCGTCACCTCAGGCCAACCCAACCAACATCATTTACCAACAGGCTCTTAGATCTCAGCGCGGGCCTTGACGAGCAGTTGCCGGGTGTGGTCAGGGGTGTAGGCGTCCACGGTTAGCCGGTCGAAGGCCCTGCTGTACAGCTCGGTATCGGACCGCTTGTCCAGGTAAAGCGCACCGCAGAGGTGCTCGAGGTAGACCACATCGGGCAGCTCCCGCTCAGCGAAGCGCAGCATAGTGAACGAGCCCTCCGCGGCGTACCCGCTGAACTGGTAGGGCACCACCTGCAAGACGATGGTGGGCCGCTTGGTGAGTTCAAGGAGATGCTCGATCTGAGCCAGCATCAGCTGCCGGCCACCAACCGGTCGGTGCAAAACGGACTCGTCGATGACCGCCCACAGCGTGGGTGCATCCGGTCGGGCGAGCAACGCTTGGCGTCGCAGTCGCACCGCGACTTGGCGGTCCGCGCGTTCGCCGGCCAACGTTGCCCAACCGCGGGTCGCGATCGCCCTAGCGTAGTCCTCGGTTTGCATCAGACCCGGGACAAACTGCTGTTCCCAGGTCTGGATCCGGGAGGCCGACTCCTCCAGCCCGAGGTAGTCCTGGAACCAGTCGGCTACCAGATCGGAGTAGCGATGCCACCAGCCCGGTTGGTTGGACTGCCTCACCATCTCGAGGAACGCCTCGCGCTGCTCGGGGTCTATCACTCCGTACATGGTGAGCAGGTCAGTCACGTCCCGCTCCTTGAAGCTGACCCTGCCTAACTCAAGGCGACTGATCTTCGACTCGGAAGCGCGGATGGCGTGACCCGCTTCCCCGCGCGAGATCTCAGCGGCCACCCGCAGCCGGCGCAGCCGCGCGCCCAACACGATGCGCCGGGCGGTCGGGCTACCACTTTGCGTCCCACCATCGGATGCGTCAAGATCACCTGTGGCCACGCCGTACCTCCGGTGTATTCCGCCCGACTACTGACCGTACCTCGCGGTGGAGCATCGCCAAAGCTGCACCCATGGTTTACTGCACACGTCCGCGCTCCTAGGCTCGGCTGCGTCCCGTCCCGTGATGTAACTCCTGTGAGGCTCTTGATGCTAGGTACCGACGCCCCGCTGTCGGACGATGCTACGCCAGCTTACATCGACCTGGCCGAGGCGAGCATTGCCCGGGTTTACGACGCATTTCTCAACGGTAAGGACAATTACGAGATCGACCGGGAGGTTTTTCGGCGGGTACAGCAGGTAGCGCCGGAGTGCGCCCTGCTTGCATGGGACAACCGGCAGTTCCTGATTCGGGTGACCCGCTTCATTGCCAGCGAGACCAGTATCACACAGTTCCTCGACTGTGGGTCTGGACTTCCCACGGCCGAAAATACTCACCATGTAGCCCAGCGAATCCAGCCGGACGCTCGCGTGGTCTACGTCGATAACGACCCGACGGTGATCACGCACGGCCGGGCGCTGCTCGTGGACAACGATCAGACCTTCTTCAGCGCGGCCGACATCTTCAATCCACGCGAACTCCTCAACGATAAGGTCGTACGCAGGCAGCTTGACTTCTCCGCACCGATTGCACTATTCCAACTGGGGACGCTGCACCATTACGACGGTGAGCGCAGCCCGCAGAGCATCATGGCTGAATACATCGATGCCCTGCCATCGGGCTCCTACGTGGCGATCAGTCACTTCTGTGATCCCGAGACCACCAACGAGTTGAGCACACTCGCCCGCAAGATGGAACAGGTCTTCCTGCACAGCCCAATGGGCAGCGGGCGGTTTCGCACCCGCGCCGAGATCGAGGGCATGTTTCCAGGCCTGGAATTGATCGAACCCGGCCTGGTCCGGTGCGCCGACTGGTGGCCCGACGGCCCGCGGATCAAGCCATTGGGCCCCGTGCAGCACTGCATCGTCGGAGCGGTCGGCCGCAAACCCTGAATGGCCCGAGACCGAGCAGTGGCGCACATCATCGGCGCATTGGACGTAGCTCCAGCATCCACCCCGCGCCGACGACGGCGCTCAACCCTTCGGCCTCGGCCGCTAATACGGCAGCCGCAGTGTGTGATCTCGGTCGGCGTGGCGTGACCACGAAGGCGGTCATCGCGTGATCAGCTTCGGGTGTGATGTGCCTGAAGGACAACGAGGTGGCGGCGCCGCCGGCCGAGATGGTCGCGATGGCCAGGCAGAACGCGCTCGATCGGGGTATCGGCCGCATCCGCTGGCTGGTCGGGCGGGCCGAGAACGCCGACATCCCCGAGGAGCACTTCGGCCGGGTGGCCACAGGCCGCGCCTTCCACCGGTTGAACCGACCCCTCATCGCTCAGCAGAGCCTGCGCTGGTCGCGCAGCGGCGGGCACTTCGTCGACCTCGGCGCCGACCCCTCGGGCCTGTCGAAGCCTCCCGAACCCTGGGTCGCCGCGCCGCCGAGGTATACGAGCGCTGGCTGCCGCCCGCGCAAGTCCGCGACGACGTCCGCTTGCAGCTCGGGCCTGGAGCAGCCGAGAGCGACGCCCCAGACTGTCCTGGCCGATGCCGGGTTCGCCGATGCCGGGTTCGCCGATGTCGCCAAGCACGAGTTCCCGATCCACCGGGTCTGGGAGATCGACCAGTTCATCGGCTACCTCTGCTCGACGTCGTACTCGTCGCGCGAGTTCTGGGGCGACGCGTGGGACGGCGTCGAGAGCGATCTCCGCGCGACGCTGACGACGTTTGCGCCCGCAGGCCACGGCCACCGTCTGCCGTGACTTTTCGGTCACGCGCTCGTTATTGCACCCTGCGTCGATAGCGCACTTCGCGACACCGGGTCTGGGTCGTGTCGATCCCGAGTGCGGGGACGTGGCGCTGCTTTACTGACTCGATGCCGCGCGACAACCCCGCCACCAACCTGCATGCCTGCGCAGGGTGTGGGGTGTCGTGGCGGGCAATGAGTGCGGCGCACTGCCGGGTGTGCCACCTGACTTTTGGCGACGAGGTCGGCTTCGACGCCCACCGGCGCACCGGGGACTGCGTGGCGCCGAGTGTTCTCGGGCTGGTCGTGGCCGGTGGCGTATGGGGTGGGTGCCCGGTCGGGGAGCGATCGATGGCCCCCGAAAAGATTTTTTACATAACGTCGCTCGGGGGTATTCAGCTGACCGGACTAGCCCAGGTCAATGGTTCTCCATGGTCAAGCCGCTCAAGCGACCTTGAGGCGGACGAACTTGTCGTCGGTGAGAGGGTCCTACTCAACCTCTGCCTCGTCGACGCTTATGCGACGGTCAGCGCAGTCGCAGTGCGGCTGCCCAGAGACCCAGTGGCCTATCAATCAGTACCGGTGGTTCGGCGTCTAGGTCGGCTAGCGCGTGGATCTGATCCGCTGAGGCCAGTACCAGTCGGGCACCTGCCTCAGCGGCGACTGCGACGAGGTCGTGCGCTGGTAGCGGTGGATTCACCGGCAGTGGCACCGCTCCTTGCTTGATCGTGCCAGCGAAAGCCTCGGCGAAGCCGGGACCGTCGGGCAGCATGATCAGCACCCGCTCCTTGGGACGGACGTCTAGCTCACCCAGCGCGGCGGCGGCTGCGAGTGCCTGATCGCTCAGCTTGCGATAACTCATCCGATAGCCACCAGGGGGTCGATGGCTTTTCCGTTTCGCACGGGGCGGCTTGTCTCCTCGGTTGTGGATTGGGAGAGGCTAACTTGCCTGGCAAATGTCTGTCAATTGGGGTACGGATGGCATTTCGCCGCTGCATATGCACGTGCCGCGCACCGTGCATTGGCACGGTGCGCGTTATCGGGTCCTGCATCTCAATCATTTGACAGCCGAGCTGCGGCACGTTCACATGCACGCGCAGCTGAGCATGCCTGATCAAACATATGCAGGCTGCTCGCCTCAGGCAGCTGAGCATTAATCTAATGTTCCGGATTTCGACTCCTAACGTATCTCTCGTTGAAGTATGGTCGCGCACGGACACCCCAGTAGTGGAGAGACCGCCATGGACGTTCGGTGGAAGTTCCAGAGACTCGGCCAGGACGAGCTGGAGCGCGTCGCTGTAGGTGACCCAGATCCCAGGGTCATCGTCAAAGTCGCGTCGTGGTGATCAGCTCCTTCCTTGATCGTTTGGTTAGACGCCCAGGAGTGTGAGTACTTGGTCTAGGCGGCGGCTCATTTTCTCGGTGGCTTGTTTGATGTTGGTCCAGCCGGCGAGGCGGAGGAGGCTGATCGCGGTGTTTCTCATCGCGGCCATGATTTGTGGGGAGGAGCCGGTCCGGACTTGGGATCGGTCTTCGTCGAAGGTGACGTCGCGGACGTAGTGCTCGCGGTTTTCTATGCTCCAGTGTCCGCGGTTGAAGGCCAGGACGTCGGCGGGGTTGGCTTGGCAGGTGGTGAGGCTGGTGATGCCGTACACGGTTTCGTTGCGTTTGCGCAGTGGGTTGGCGTGCGGGTCGAACACCTCGCGGGTGATCGCCCAGGCCTGGTAGACGCCGGGGAAGTTCAGGTCCGCAACGTGTGCGGTGCAGGCGATCGACCGGATCTCGTCACGGCCGTGGCCGCGGTCAAACGTGACGTGGTGAGGGGGGAAAGACCCGTCCGGGTCTGCGAAGAGGGCCTTGATGCTGTTGCGCAGGATTGGTTGGTTGCGTTTGACGGTGAGGACGTACTCCCCGTTTCGTTGCAGGATCTGCTCGACGTTGCGCCGGTGGACGTGGAGTGCGTCGGCGGTGACCACGACCCCTGAGAGGTCACCCGGCGTCGGACCGTCGGGTTGGGCACCTGCGACCTGGTCGAGCAGGGGGATCATCTGGGTTTATTCCCCGGTGTTCTCGGGGATTTTCCGCTGGCCGACGACGACGCCTTCAGCGTGGGTGAGCGCGGAGAACAAGCGGACCTTGCCCGCCCCGGTGTCGACTTCGGCCCAGGAGCCCTTGAGTGTCTTGCCGTCCAGTGCCAGGCCCCGCCAGGCCTTCGGGGTCACGACCCCTGCCATCACTTTCGCGTGTAGCCAGGTCCCGACGATGGTGTCCGCCTCATCGGCATCGACGTCTTTAACGGTGCGCCGGATGGTGGCCTCGCTGGGCGCTACGGGGCGTCCGGTCACCGGGTGGCGCCGCGCACCCAGCCGAGACAGTGCCTCGGGGGGCAGGTCAGCGACATAGTCGGCGACCGACCGGAAGCTGCGGGCGCCGCTGATCGTCGCGGCAGCGACCATCGTCAGGGTGGCTGCGATCTGGTGGCGGATGCCCCGCTTGCTGCGCGGGTCGGTCAGCTCACCCAACGCCTCCAGCAGTCCGCCCGCACCGGCCAGCTCCAGGGTGTTCACATCAGCCACAGCATCGTCGCTTCCGGTCAGCAGCGGGTGCGGAAACGTCGCGGACAAGATGCCGCTCGCGTCGCGGTGCAGCCGATACATCCACACCCGCTTAGGGTTTCCGTGATGGTGATAAGCACCCGCGGAGCGCGAGTACCCGAGGGTGGACCCGACCTGCGTGAAGTTCGCGGCCGCATAGCAGGCACCGGTGTGCCGGGCGGGATCAGTGAACGTCTCCACCGCGAGCACCCGATGCCCGTAAGCAGCCAGGTAGTCCCCGCTCAGGCGGCCCAACACCCGCGAGAGCACCGCGGAAGCAAGGTTGGGTCGCCGGCCCGCGGGCAGCACACAAAACCGCTGATTGTTCGCGACATGCTTCAACCGCGAATACTGCTGCTCACGCGACCACCCCACGAACTCATCCCGGGCCCGACACGACAACACCGCAGACCCGAACCCGACCACCGCGACCCACTCACCGTCGAGCACCGCGACATAACGCAGGACCTGACCGGTCAGCCGGTGCCCGAGCCAGTGATGCTCGGTCAGAGCAGCGTTGAAACGACCGACCTCATCCGCGAAGATCGGCCTGACCACCACATCCCCTACACCCGCCCCAGCCACCCGCGATGTCTAGCAGCCCGTACGCGAAAACGCCAGTCCCGGCGTGTCTCCGCAGCGCCCAGCCATGATCACGTGACTTTGACGCAGTCCTGACCCAGATCCCACCTCGGACCCCGATACAGCCAACGAATATCGGAAGTGCCGGTTTGAGTGGGCTGACCAGATCTCCCGAACCATGACTCTGCGCTGGCGCTGCACTCGGGAGCTGGGACACCAAGGCCAGCACCTCGCCGGCACGGGCGAGCGTGTCGCCGCAGTGCGGGGTTCGTAAGCACTGATCGGAAAGACCATAGAGGCAAAACCGAAGCCTCAAGGCGACGCCCGAGGCCGCAATCACGCTCCCGTGACCGCCACAGAAGCAGGGGCCGTTCTCACCCAGACGAGGGGTATCTCTGCGCTGCGGTATCTGACACCCGTCCGTCGGCCTCATCGCATAGCCGGGGTAGAAGCCTCGGCTGCCGTTCCAAAACAATACGGCGGTAATAATCATGGAACACGGTTGGAAACATTGGCTGGGTGTTTGCGCAGCAGCGACGTCCTGGCTGGTGGGCTAGCTTCGATCCTTCATCGCGACAGCGCGACAGCGCCCCGGCGACGGGCCTGGGATCACTGCAGCGGTGCGTGCCCGTGCGCGACCATCTGAAGCGCGTAGGCAACGTGGAGATATGGCGCGCTCCTCGCGACGGCTTCGAGGTCGTGGCTGCGCGTTTCCGAGATTTCGGACCCTGGGCGCGGAAACTGGCCGGCGCGGCGGCCGGGGAACAGCGGCGTCGGGTTTGGTGGCGGTGTGCATGTTCTCCCGCTCGTTGGCCGCTCGCAGCAGCAGGCTGGCGAAGGGCTCGGGCACTGGCGTGGGTGGATCTCCGAGCCGAATGCGTAGTTGCCCGTCGTCGTCCTTGGTGATGTCGTCGACGCTCAACCGGACGATGCGACTGGCCGGTTTCTCTGCACTTGTCAAGTTGGCGCACCGACGCAGCTCGTGGTCAGGGTGTGAGGTCAGTGGGGGGGTGAGCAGCTCGTTGGTGATGTTTCCCTGCCGGGCTTGTGATCGCTCGATCAGCGCCCCGATCACAACCACAATGATGATCACGACCAGGAAGGTC
>DATAWX010000235.1:0-56878 GCA_036266995.1 Pseudonocardiaceae bacterium
GACCTTCCGGGTTGAATGCCAACCCGGTTCGATCAGCTCATGGCAGTTTTGCGTGTGAACGGGTCGAACCAGCACACCCGTGCGCCGTCCGGCGGAGCCAGTGAGGTCGTGACTAATTTCAGTGTCCGACTTCCGATGGCCAGCACCGGTCCAGGCGCTGGCCCCACGGATAGGAGCCACCGACGGGTGATCATGACGACCTGTCAGGCGCACGGCGCGGCGGGTTTCACCAACCTGCTGGTGACCAAGGAAGACGGGATCATCGTGCTGAACCCGCACATCGCGAACTGCTGCGTGCTGCGACTCGATAAGCAGGCCGCGACCGCACTCTACAACCTTCTCGGGGAGTGGCTGGGGTGAGCTGCTACCGACGGGCGATAGCTGGCCGGGGCGAGGCGATCTTCGCCGTACCGATTCCAGTTTCCTCGCAAGCTCCCGCTGGCCGCCGGTTGAGTCCACAGGCGGTTCCTGGCGGCCAGCCGGACTTCAGCGCTCCGGCCGATGTCCGCGTGCACCCTGGTGACGTCTGTAGGGTGAGCACTCGCCGAGCGTATCCACGGTGCGTTGTGGGCATCTGATGCCGATCGCTGCCACCAGCATGACCAGCCGCCACCGGGGCCGCCGTGCGAGGGCTGCCGGCTGATGTTCCTGGCGGATTTCACCACTTCTGATAGCTCCACCACATACGGGGGCTCCCAATCAAACTGGCCTGGCCACAGCGCGTATCCCCAAGAATCGAAATAACAACTAAGTACATTGGTCAATTCAAAATCCGTACTTCTCCTTGCGCAAGCGAAAAGCTTTCTCTCCCCCTTCCATGACATGCGTGATTTCATCACGGACCGTAGGCATGTCAATCGCGCCTTCCAATTTGACGCGACCACCAGATTGATCCCCTGCCTTGCGATAGTCACACGCGATCACAAGCTCGGCATCACCGTTGACCACCAGGTTCGCGTTATGGCTGGCGAAAATTAGTTGACGTCCTTGCTTGGCGCGCCAAATCCGCTCGACCACGTCTTGGATCACTTGACTATCGAGATCCTCTTCTGGTTGATCAACTATTAGGGGCATCCCCATCTGTGCAAGCAGAATCCTCAGTAGGGCCGTCGCCTGCTGGCCAGCCGAAGCCGAGTTGAAGCTGATGAACTCCCGCTCCTTGGTCTGGTATTCGAATAACGGCTCATCACTGATCGGTATCAACGCCAGATCCAGCCACCCGTCCGGGGTGATACGTCCACGAACGCGCTTCTGATCTGCCAGCGGCAACCCCAGACGGCTAAGGTTCGGCGTCATCTCCGAGGTATGCTCGCTTTCGTCACCAAGCAGCAGAAGGTGTTCCAACTCCTCCAGAACGCTCTCCCAGGTGCCGATCGGATCTGACTCCTCTTGGAGTTGAGAGAACAGCGCATCGACGCGGGCTCCCCGTACCCCAGATCCCTGGATCAGGCTGCGAAACTTCGCTTCGATACCTTGCAGTCCCCTTCCGCGGTTCATCGTGGCACGCAAGAGTCCATCGGAGAGTTTCGTTAGGTGCTCACACTCAGCAGCTAGGAACTTTGATCGCTCATTGTGCAACGCAACTAAGTGTGCTCTCAATGAGATATGCGTCTTTTGCGGATCGCCGAGCCCTCTCCGCTCGCGCTGCTGTCGTTGGAGTAATTCGCCGGAGGATTTCCGGCGACCTTCAATCTCTGTTAGCTCCGCGAGCCGAACTTCGTGAGCCGAGGACCGACCCTTGACCTCCTCATAGTTGATGTCGAACGCCTCGATTGCGCGACTAACACTGTCCAGCGCAAGCTGTTGCGTTGAGCCAGCACCTCTGGCTTGCGTGAAGGCCGCGATGTCATTCCCTACGGCGGCGCGTAGCTCAGACACGATCCTTTCATTCTCAGAACGTAACTGTCCGGCCAGCACGCTGACACTAGCCGGACCACCTTCCAGTACGGCCAGATCTCGGATCGCTCGATCAATCTCACCCATGAAGGCCGTCGCAGATTGAGCAACATGTTCAAGGTCGCGTTGCCAGTTAGCAACATAGTCCCGTATGCGATCAGCTGCTGGCTTACTGTCAAGAATCGAACGATCATCGTCAGAGAGGCCGCCGAGCGACGAACGAAGGTTGGCCGCCTGTTCGGCGAGGGACTGTTCAGCGAGGACTGAACGCGCGATGTTGATATCAAGACCACGCACACGTTGCAAGGTTGCGTAGTTCTCACGAAGCCTGTCCGCACTCTCGCCTATTCTCTGGTCAATATTGTCGAGCTTCGGCTTGATCGGCGCGGTTACGAATCGGCTCAGTTCGTCGACTCGAAGGGCAACACTGCTGAGCTGCTTCTGGCTGTAGGCGTGAACAGGCAGGAGTGCGCGGACATCTGCTTCGCGGGTCTTGACGAAATCCTCTGCTCCGACTTTCAGAAGTATCTCATTTGTGACGGCGTGACGCCTGACAACGTGCGGAATCTGGTTGATAGTGAAGTACACCTCGACCTGCCCGCCAACAGAGGCGAGGGTCGCCGTGATCAAGTTGCGCCTGCGCACACTTGGATTGGCTAGCTCGTCGTCGGAAGCGTCCGCCGCCTGGTCGCATAAGCTCCAACGCAGATAGTCAAGGATCGTCGACTTGCCAGTACCGCGCCCACCGATAAGAGCATTGTACTGAGGGTTGAAGCAGATATCGAGCGGGCCAAGGAACTTGCTATTCGAGACGACCAAGCGTGAGATGTATACGCTCGGCAACTGCGGTTGCGTCTGGGAGATCCTTGATTGATGACCAAGACATGCTTGTCGAAGTGCCTCCGCGGTCGGCGCTACCCACTTAACCCACGTCGAACGCGCACCAAGGGTTTCGAGGGTTGCATTTCGGCTGTCCGAGGTCTGAAAGATGGCGAGGGGCTTACTTCCCCAAGCTGCATCTTCGCCAGCGAACTTTCTCGCGTTGCCAGCTCCGATAGCGTCGACAGAACCGTCGAGATAGCCGCCGACGCAAGGCATCTCCTTGTACTTAGATTGCATTCCACTGCGCATGAGTGTGCCGTGACCGTTGTCAGTAACGTTAGGCAGCACAATGTAACGCCCACGCAGCCAGTCGCGCTGATCGAGGATGGTGTATAGATCCCTCAGGCTAGAGATGTGATCGAGCCGGGTAACGTTGGGGAGACTATGCGCATCCGGATCGTGCTGCTTAGCAGCGAGAGCCTCAATTACTAGGGGAAGGCGGTCATCAGGAAGATCTGCGTCCAAGATTAACAGGGCCTGGCACGGGACACCCAGTGTCAACTCCACGCCAGGGAATACGACCAGTCGATCCTGAGCGGGTAGAGCCTTGCCATCTGGGCCGACCTCGGCAGCTGCGGCGGTGCGAATTAGCGGTGCAAAAATTAGATCATGGTGGTCTGTGATTGCCACGGCATGCAGTCCGACCCCGCGACACTTCGCGACGAAAGCCGCGGCGTATACCTTTCGTTCTTCGAGTGATTTTGACCGCGCGCCTTTCCACTGCGCATCGCGCGGCGTGTGAACCTGGAAGTCGCAACGATGGTAATGGGTGCCTTTGTCGATGTTCTCCGAGCTCATGCTCTTCCACCCTCCGAAGACGAGGCACCCGAGCTACTCAGTTCACGACGGAAGGCTTTGGGGACCTGGGTCAGCACACCCTGTGGGTCGACAGTGGTCTTCTTGGCGTCGACAACACCACATGCACCGCGACCATCGGTCAGAGCGTAGTCAGCGGGTCCAGCGGAGGGCGGCCACTCCTCAACGGCTGAACGACTGAGCAAGGTCGCTGCCGAGTCCAGCCTGTGGGGCACAACTGACCAACCCGCAGCGACAAGTTTCGGATCGGCCTGCCGCTTGCGCGCCGCTGCTTCACTCTCCATGTCTCGCCCTCATCGCCATCTTGCTATGCGCTCCATGATCCGAGAGTCTGTGCGCCGCTGGTCTCGCTTGATCAGAGCGGAGACTGCCACGTTGCAGCGTATCGAGCATCACCGACAGAGCCGCTGGCTGACCCGCCGCCCCACTCACGCGGTCTCGCTGATAGGACGGGCTCGGCGATCAAGGAGAGTGATCAAACGCCCTGAACCCGGACATCGGCGGGTTGGCGGGGCGTGACCTGCGGGAGTTGGTCGCGGCGGTGTGCGGGTGGGTTACTGGACGGCCGGGCTGGGTGTTCGGCTTGCCGCCTTCTCACGGCGGTGTGGCAGCGGTGCCTCTCATCGCCGCCGCCTAACATGAGCCAATCATCATCAGTGACGCCGCGTACGCGCGTATGATCCCAGCGCGTCACGCCCTACCTTCTAGCCTTCTAACGTTGGTGGACCGTCCGGTTGGGCCTGGCGCGGAGGCCTGCGGCAGGCGCTGTCCACGGGGAGAACGCCTTTGCGTTCGAGGTCCGTAACTGTGACAAGAGGACAGGCGCAAACGCGTTCGAGTAGGTCAGCCTGGCGTGGTTCCAGAGCAACGCACAGCGACCGAGCACGTTGAGCAGAGCGAGTAGTTCATCGTCGAACTGAGCCGTCCAGCGTGTCGGGTTGATGTCATCCAGTGCCAAGGCGCCCTTTTTCTGGCACCGATTCTGTTGCCGGTAGCTGAACCATTTGCGTACGACGGGAACTCCACCCCCGACGGTGTATTCCCATACAGCTGGGGGAACTTGCTCGATGCGACCCGCGCGAGCGATAGGAGTATCCTCTCCCACGATCAACGTATTGGTCGCTGCCGTGTATTTGATCTTGTCAGGCATATCCCCCGTCGGAGGTCGGAATCGGCTTCTTGGGAACCGGCCGCCCGCCCTCCGGAAGTAGCGGTGCCGCACGTGGGCGTCCGGCCGCTTCATCGTGGTAGCGTTCACTGCGCGTGCGCAGCCACAACACTTCGCTACCGATCTCGACCGCTTCTTTCCAGAGTTCAACGGCTATAGTGATCGGCAGGCGAATGTGCCGGCGGTGCGTGAGCGTCGCAGGTCATCAGAAGGTCTGGGAATTCAGCTCGCTGGGCAGTCGCTCGACGACGGCGGTCTTCCACGGCTGTGCCGCTGCTGGGTTGCTAGCAAGCGTGCAAAACACCGCATTCAAGGTAGGTGGTGCGGCCTGCTTGGTGCGCATCGATTGCAGCGGCTACCCGGCGACTAAGGCGCGGGATTAGCATGGTGACCGCCTCTGCCGGGTCGCGGAAGGCGTAGGAGGCCAGTTCGTCAGCTTGCAGCCGGATCCCGTCGATCTGCCCAGCAGTCAATGTCCCGCCGTCAAAGATGAGCAACAGTTTGTCACCCTCATCGGGGTGCGGTGCCCAGTCCGCGACGAGCAGGGGCCCGACTGGCGTCTCAATGTCCAGCTCTTCGCGGACCTCGCGAGCAGCGGCCTGAACGGGAGTCTCTCCGGTCTCCACGTAGCCGCCGGGGATGTCCCAGTGGTCTTTGTACGTGGGCTGCACGAGCAGGATTCGGCCCGCATCATCGAAGAACAGGACACCAGCGGCGACGTAGGAACGGCTGCGATCGAGGGGGTCGTCGGCCACAGCGAAGACCCTACGGGCACTCGCTCAGGCCACGTGCAGCCGCTTGGCCAACGCGGCGAGGTGATGGCTGGGCTTACCGCGCTGCTGGCGGATCCAGCTCAGGACGAGTTGGCGGCTGATGAAGTGGTGGCGGATCTGTTCCGGTGCGTCGCGTTCGGCGTCGAGGAGGATCGTCAGCGCTTCGTCACGGCGATTCCAGGCGCTGTAGGCGCGGGCAACCTCGATCCGGTGCCTGATCCGACGTTCGACAGGCAGCGCAGAGACATCCACCCGCGGACCGAGATCGACCGCGACCTGCAGATCTCCCAGCTCGACTGCGGTGGATACCCGGTGGATGGCGACGTTTGTAGGACCGAAGGCGGTCCAGAGGTGATTGGCGTCCTCGCCTAGTCGCCGCGCGCTGTCCTCGGCCTCGGCCAGGAACGCCCGGGTGGTGGCTCGGTCCTCGTTGCGGGCTGCTGCCATCGAGCCAGCGAGGAATAGCGTGCCGTAGATCGACAAATATTCCGGCGTCGCGTTCGCCAGCCCGGGTTGCAGGTAACCAGCCGCGTCCTGGGTGAGCTGCACCGCCTCGGTGTAGCGGCCATTGGACAGCAGCGAGTGCGTCACCGAGCGGAACAGCGAGCCGACCACGACAGGGTTTCCCGAGTCCTGCGCCGAGACCAAACCACGGTCAGCGGCAATCCAGGCAAGGTCGGTCTCCCCGAGCTTGGTCAGGATCATGGCAGCCGCTTGATGAGTCAACGCCAACAAACTCTTCGCGCGTTGGCCGCCTTCACCGGTGTACGCGCGCCCGGCGGACTGCGCCTCGGCCAGCAGGGACGGCAGCCGACTGGTCACATAGCCGTACCGCGAATCCTGATAGGCGTCCCATACCTGTCCTATGTCGCGCGTGAGTGCATCCAGCTCCGGTGGAGCACCGGTCGGCGTGCCCCCCAGGAGGGGGGTGATCTGTCGGTAGTCCATCAGCGCGGTTCGCAGCGCCGGCACCGTCGAACGGCCGCTGTCGGCCGACCAGTCCAGCAATAACGGCTCGCCGATCAGATCCCCGATCGTCACATCCAGCGCCGAAGCCAGTGACTGCAACACAGACAACCGATCGAGATCGATCCGGTTGTTTTCGATCTTGCTCAACCAGTCCGTCGTACGGCCAACCAACCCGGCCAACACCTCTTGCGACATGCCACGCCGCTGCCGGTACCAGGCAACACGCTCTCCGACCGACAGCGTGTCCGACAGCCCTCGCATGCACCCCACCCTCCCAGAGCGGCCGGGCCAACCCCGGAATTCTTTTCCGGGTAGACCCCCGACTCCGGCCATAGCTTCGCAGACACACGGTGACCAAAGACAGCCCAGAACGTGACTGTCCGCGCAGCCAATAGACCGATCTGTCGCGAAGGGGGTGCCCACGAGATGCTCGTCAAGACTGGGCGCCCTCGGCTGCGGGAGCTGCGCACCGAGTCGGGATGGACGCAGCAGCAGCTCGCGGACAAGCTGAACTACTTCGCCTGGACTCACGGCCAGGGACGCGCTGCGATCAACGCCGACATGGTGGCCAAGTGGGAACGCGGCGTGAAAGGCATCAGCCCGCGGTACAAAGCGCTGCTGTGCGAGCTGTTCGGGGTGACCGCCGAACAGCTCGGAGTCGGGCCCGCTGTCTCGCCCGCGCCCAATCGGCCGCCACGTGATGCCGAGTCGCTGGTATCGATGTTGGATGACGCTGCGAGCCTGCTGGATCAGCTCGGTGCCGCCGGGACTGCGCTGGCCCCGCAAATGCTCGCGGCGTGGAAAGACACCGTGACTAGCCGCCGAACCATGCTCGGGCTGCTCGACCCGGCAGCTGCTGATCCTGTCGGTCATGCCCGCGCCGCCACCGCCACAGTGACCGACTTCGAGCAGCTCGTCGAGCGGTATCAGACCTTGCATGCCACCGCCGATCCGGCAGCCCTGCTGACGCCGGTCGCCGCGCACGTGCGGATGGTGACCGCTGCGCTGAGCCGGGACAATACTGCTAGTGAGCGGCGCCGGCTGCTGCGCAACCTGGCAGCGGTCGCAACCCTCGCCGGCCGCCTAGCCCACGAAGATCTGGGGGACACTCTGTCAGGTCGGGCCTATTACAGCGTGGCCGCCGATAGCGCCCGGGATGCCGATGACGACCAAGCCGCCGCCACCGTTCTCGGCTACGCCGCCCAGCTGGCCCACGTCGAAGGCATGACTGGCGCCGCGGTCGACCATCTCGTTGCTGCGCTGGCCCACGCCGAGCGAGCACCCGCCGTCGCGCCCTGGTTGGCGAGCATCCAGGCCACCATCCGTTCCGATTCTGGTGATCACGCCAGTGCTGACGACGCCCTTCAGCATGCCGAGCCCACCGCGCATCAGCCGGCCACGCAGCCGCACCTTCTACTCATCGACTATGGTCCCGCTCACTTGGCTGCCGCGACCGGCCACGCCTGCCTCCAAGCCGGAAACCACACCGCAGCCCGCGCCGCGCTGGCCACCGCACTCGACCAACTTCCGCCCACCGCCCGCCGGGCTCGCATTCTCGTGCTTGTTGATCTCGCCAGGGCTGAGCTGCATGCGGGCAACATCCCCGACGCGTGCCGCCACGCCGCCATTGCCGCTGACCTACTCCAGCGGAGCCGCTACGCCACCGGCACCGCTCGCCTGCGCACATTCCGCGCTGCCGCAGCACGCCCGATCGGCCCGCGCGCCCTGCGAATCCTCGACGAACACCTCGCCCAACTCGCCGCTTGACGACACCTCGGTGACGCCAGGCGCTCCGAGCAGTCGCAGACCGGCCGGCCGGCGTTAGTCGGGTAGTACGGCGCCGCACAGAGATGTGCACTGGGCAGCGGGCAACCCCAGGGCTGTTTGGCATAGCTGCTCGAAGCGGAGGGTTCCGGCGTTCGTCAGCGCCGCCGGAGCGATGTTCCCCGCCGTTGGATCGGGGTCGGCCAGCGTCACCAGCCCGCCCGTCAGCAACTCATTCAAAGAGTCGGTGACATATCCCGGTACGGGATGGCCATGGTCCCGCCAGCAATCATCGAGTCTGGTCACCTCACCGTCGAAGACACGACGCAGCGCAATCCAGTGGTGGAGGTCGGTTCCGGTCAACGAATCCCCGACCATGGCCGCCACCAGCCTCCCACGTCGGTGCCGATAGTGCGCCGGGAGTGGAGAATCGGCCGTAGCCACCCTGACTGGCCATGCCGGGAGCGGCGACCCAGGCGCACTGTCACTGCTTGTTGCTGCACCGCCGAGACCGCGGCGCACTCAGCGCAGGGTCGACCGAGCGGCGTAGCTAACGCGGCGGCGGACACGCGATGTCCGCGCAGCGCCTGGTAACTACCGGCGCGCTGACCAGCTATCAGGCTATCGTCGGTGACGTCGTGGGCCTGGCTGTCGAGGCTGTGGGTGATCTGGATAGTGTCGGCTTTCCTCGTCACCGACTCACCGACCTGCTTGCTCAACATGAGCTGATCGAACCTGCTTGCTGCACAAGCCGGGAAGGTCCGCGCGCTAGTCCCTGACGATGACAGGCCACTAGTCCCAGGTACGTCGACAAACCGCCTCCCCCCAACGACGAAATAAGTCTCGTCGTCACCCATAGGGATTATTGGGACTAGAAGCGGACTAGCTCGGGACTAGTTCGCGGACCCCCCTCTGAACGGCTGTTCCGCCGTTTAATTGGCGTGCGGGTCACACGACCCACCACGACCGATCTGGAGGAACAACCAAAATGCAGTTGGAGATTAAGACCGAAGGCGTTGACTTCGTGGTGTCTCGGGCACCGCAGCCGAAGAATGACAACGACGGTCGACAGAAGGCGGATCGGGAGACCGGTGCGCCGTTGCATGTGACTGAACTGGTCGCGATGGATGACACGGGCGCGGAGGTCATCAAGGTCACCACCGCCGGGGAACCGAGGGTAGTGAAGCGGCAGCTCGTCACGGTGGCCCGGCTTGTCGCAACGCCCTGGAATATCGACGGGCGCGGGGGTGTGGCGTTTCGGGCTGACGGGATTGTCCCTGTGCCGTCCACCCCGGCGGGTCCGGCGAGGGCCGGCACTGCCGCATCGGCGGGTGCCTCATGAGCGCCCCGGCGATCAGCGACCCAGTGCAGCGTGAGGCCGCGTACCGGCGGATCGAGCAGCTGGTGCAGGAAGCGGCTGAGGCCGAGCGGGCTGCCTACCTGCGCTGGCAGGAGGCCTACGGCGCCTACGAGGCGGCCCGTGATGAGGCGTCCGCCGAGTGGACGGCCTGGGTTGAGGCCATCGCCCCCTAGTGCGGCGCCTGGCCGGTCGGGCCTGGAAACCAAGGCCGGCCGGGCGCCCCGCTCCACCCATCGATTCAGGACAAGAGGAGCTGTGATGAGCGTACGGCGGAACACGCACTCCCCGAGCTGCCCGGGTGCGATTGGCCACCGGTGTACCGGCGGTGAGCTCTGATGGATGTTCGCATGATGGCCGTGCTGGTCGCGGGTGCCGGGGCGTTGGGCGTAGTGGTGTGGGTGCTGGCCAAGATCGGCCAGTTGCTGATCAAGGTTGCGGAGGTGCTGGCTGCCGCGGCGGTGGTGGCCTTCGCTGTGTGGCTGGTGATCAAAGCAGGGATGTGGGCCATCCGGCAGACCGTCACACGCTGGCGGACCAGCCTGACCGTGCTGGCGGTGACAGGGTGGTGCCACTGGTGGGGTGGGCTATCTCTGGTCTTCACGGTGGGCGTTGTCGCCACGGTGCTCAGTGGATGGCGCCTAGTCGATTTGGTGTCATTCGATGCGTGGGCGGGCCGATATCTGCGGGCCTGGTGGCTGCGCTGGACGGTGTATGCCCCCAAATTGCCTGACTGGTTGCACGCCTGCGGTCTGGGTGTCAAGCAGGACGCGGTGTCCGTCGTTGTGGCCGTCACTCCCCTGGTTCGCACCGTTCGCCGCAACCGGCAACAGGTCAAGGCGCAGCTGCCCACAGTGCTCGGCGTGCGCTCGGGTGCATCGTGGGATGAGGTCCGCCTGCGGCTAGTGCCCGGCCAGAAACCGGAGGACTTCGACCAGGCCGCGCGGGCGTTGGCCTGCGCCCGGGGAGTAGCGCGCTGCCAGGTGCGCGAACTGACACCCAACGTGGTGTCCATCGATTTCCAACGTCGCAACCTGCTTGCCGACCCGGTGGCCTGTCGCGATCTCGCCAACCTGGCCGGCGTGGCAGGTGGCGCGGTTGACCTGCGGCGGGTGTTCGCGGGGCGCACTGAGTACGGCCAGGACTGGCACGTGCCGCTGACCGGCTCAGCCAGCCACACGCTGACCGCGGGCGCCAGCGGGGCGGGCAAGAACTCGGTCATGTGGTGCCCGCTGGTCTCCATCGCCCCCGCCATCCGCCACGGCCTGGTCCGGGTCTCCGGCATCGACCCCAAGGGCATGGAACTGGCTTACGGGCGGCGGATCTTCCACCGCTACGCGGTCACCGGTGGTGAGGCCCTGGCGGTGCTCGATGAGCTCGTCGAGGTGACGCAGGCCCGCAAGGCCGAGTTCGCTGGGCGGGTGCGATCGGTGGAGATCAGCCGTGAGCATCCGTTGGAGTTGCTGGAGTTTGACGAGATCGGGGCGCTGACGCGCTACACCGATCGCAAGACCAGAGAGGCCATCACTGAGCGGGTCGCCCTGTTGACCACGCAGGGGCGGGCGCTGGGCGTCACGGTGCGTGGTTATGTGCAGGAGCCGACCAAGGACACCGTGCCGGTCCGGGAGTTGTTCCCGCGGCGGATCTGCCTGCGCGTCACCGCCAAGTCCCACGTGGGCATGGTCCTCGGCGATGGCGCCTACGAGCGCGGTGCGTGGGCCAACCGGATCACCGAAGCCGAAGCCGGTGTCGGGTACGTCTTCGGGGAAGGCATCCGCGAACCCCTGCGGGTGCGCGCCGGATGGGTCTCCGATCAAACGATCAAACACCTGGAAACATTCGTCGCTCGCCCGCTCATTGAGGACATGGCGGTGCCGGCGCTGTCCGCACCCAGTCGGGGCGGTGACACGTGATCACCACTGCGACCATCGGGGCAACGTTCATGCAAGCGGCGCACCTGCTCGCCACGCACGTGGCCGACCACGCCCTGCCGGAACCGTTTTCCCTGGAGGTGATCAGCAGAGCTCGCCAAGCGAGCCTCACCGTGCAGGTCCACTCGCTGACGGTGCCCGAGGTCGCTGCTGAGGTGCTCGCGTGGGCCGACACGCTGACCACGGTCACCGTCCAGGCGTGGCGGCCACCTGCCGGTGACAGGGTGCACCTGTCGATGGCCAGCACTCTGAGCGGACCGGCCGGAACCGTAGAGCTGGCCGTTTTCGGCGGTGCCAATCACGATCCGGCGCTGGTCGGTGATCTGGCACCCGGTGAGTACCGAGTGGTGACCCTCGGGGAGTTGCGTACCTGGGCCGCCGACGCCTGGCGCCCCCTACCGATGGCGAGGGGGTGACGGGATGACTCCGCTCGTCGAGCTGCCAGCTGAGGTGGTTGAGGCGATCGTTCATCGGGCTGGCCGACCGGACTTCGACCGCTGGTCTGAACAGTTGCAACGCTGCGGCTATTGCTCCTGGCCGGTGCGCCTGCGCGGCCGCGTCGTCCACCAGTCGGCGAGTGGTGGAAGGTCGGCGTACTCGACAGATGGGGAGCCGGACCGCGTTCTGATGATCCGGTGCGGCAACCGGCGAGTGGCAGTGTGCCCGTCGTGTTCCTACGAATACGCCGGCGACATGTGGCAGCTCCTTTACGCCGGCGCCGCCGGGGGTCGCAAGGGTGTCCCGGAGTCGATCCGATCTCACCCGCTGGTGTTCGCCACCCTCACCGCGCCCGGTTTCGGGCCGGTACACACCACCCGCGCCGACCGCTCCGGGCCCGCGCGTTGCCGGCCCGCCCGCGGCGGACCTCGGCTGTGCCGACACGGGCGGCCGAGCTGGTGCATGGCCATCCACACCGAGGACGACCCGCGACTCGGTCAGCCGATCTGCCCGGACTGCTACGACTACCCCGGGCATGTCGCGTTTAACTGGCACGCCCCCGAGCTGTGGCGCCGGTTCACCATCGCGGTGCGCCGCGCGCTGGCCCGAACAGCGGGTCTGACCGCAACCGAGTTCGCTCGGCGGTGCCGGGTGTCGTTTGTCAAGGTCGCGGAGTTCCAACGCCGCGGGGTCGTCCACTTCCACGCCCTGATCCGCCTCGACGGCCCGGGCGAGGACTACCAGCCGCCGCAACTCAGTATTGATGCGGTCGGGCTGGCTGAGGCGATCCGGCGGGCCGTCGCGCACGTGCAGCTTACCGTTGAGCTGCCCGATGGATCTGGGTTGGTGCTGCGGTTCGGGGAGCAGCTCGACACCCAAACCGTCAACGGCGGCCTCACGGGCGAGCTGACCCCCGAACACGCTGCCCGTTACATCGCCAAATACTCGACCAAAAGTGCAGAAGATTTCGGTGTCGGCCAGCGACGCATCACCCCTGAAGCGCTACCACTGCTCGGGGTGACCGACCACGTGGACCAGCTGGTTCGCGTCGCCTGGCAACTCGGCGAACACCCGGCGTATGAGGGGCTGCGCCGGTGGCTGCACATGCTCGGCTTCCGCGGCCATTTCGCTTCTAAAAGCCGCCGCTACTCCACCACTCTGGGGGCCATCCGCGGCGAACGCCGCGCCTACCGCCAACGCCAGGCCGCCGAGCAGGTGCGCGAGCTGCTCGACGACGACACCACGCTCGTCGTTTCCCGCTGGGAATTCGCCGGAGTCGGCTACCTCACCACCGGAGACGCAGCACTCGCGCTGTCCGCAGCCGCCCGGGCCCGCGAACAGCGACAAGCCGCCCGCGACGCCGCTTGACGCCATATAACACCACCCACAGATAAGGAAACCTGTGAACGTCGTGGTCTACACCGTCGAGGAAGCCGCGCAGGTACTCAAGATCAGTCGATGGAAGATCTTCGACTTGATTCGTACCAACCAGCTTCGGTCGGTCAAGATCGGCGGTCTGCGTCGAATCCCGCACTCCGCAATTGTTGAGTACATCACACGACTCATGGAAGAGGCTGCCTAAAATGGAAAAACAGCGCCGTCATCGAGCCAACGGTGAGGGCTCGATCTATCAGCGGGCTTCGGACAATCGCTGGGTAGGTAGCGCCTATATCTATACAGCGACCGGGCAGCGGAAGCGGCGACCGGTCTACGGTGCCAGCTTCGATGAGGTACGAGAAAAGCTCGACAAGCTCAAGGGCGACTCAGCCAACGGAGTGCTGGTGCCGGACCGGAGCACGAGCCTCCGTGACTACCTCGACTACTGGCTGCGCGATATTGCAGCACACAGACGTGCAACCACGGTCCGCGGGTACGAGAGCGCCGTCCGACTTCACATCGTCCCCGTACTGGGCACGAAACGACTCGACAAGCTCACGGGCGCGGACGTTCGTCGCCTCATCGCGGTCTGTCGACAGAAGTGCCTGTGCTGTACGAACGGTTATGGTAAGAACCGCGAGGAAGCGAAACCGTGCTGTTCGGTCGGTCGCTGCTGCGGCCAAACACCCTCGCGGCGCCAGATACAGTACATTCACGCGGTATTGCGCAATGCGCTCAGCAATGCTGAACGCGAGGAACTCATTACTCGGAACGTCGCAAAACTCGTCCAGATCCCCACGCCTCGATATAAGGTCGGCAGGGGCCTACCCGTCATCGACGTCAAGAGACTTCTCTCAGCGGCGAAGGAAACCCGTTTCTATCCGGTGTACGTACTCGCCGCGACGCTTGGTCTTCGCCGGGGTGAGCTGCTCGGGCTCAGATGGGGTGACATCGATTTCACCAAGAACACTCTGGAAGTAGCACAGACGGTACAACGGGTGTCTGGTCGATTGATCATTGATGAGACGAAGAGCGACGCCTCAGACGCGGTGGTCCCCCTACCGAAGATCACTCGCGCGGTGCTGCTCGAACACCAAGAGCAGCAAGCCAAGGTGCGCGACAACGCTGGCGAGTTGTGGACGGACCATGATCTGGTCTTCTCCACAAGCATCGGCACCCCCATCGAGCCTCGAAGCCTCAACACGCACTGGGAAGACGTCCGAGTACAGGCAGGACTGCCTGGAGTCCGGCTCCATGACCTCAGACATACGGTCGTGAGCCTCTTGCTCGAACTCGGCACCCCTCCGCATGTGGTTCAGGCAATCGCTCGGCATGCCAACCTGGAGATAACGATGAAGATCTACGCGCACACCAACCTCGACACGATGCGCGAGGCTCTGGACAAGATCGATTGGGATGCAGAGTGAGAGGCCGTTGCTACACGACTGCTACACAGTGGGGTAGCTGTGGCCGGTCGAGTGATCCGGCAATCAGCATTCTGGCTGGTCAGGCTGGCGGAAGCGGAGGGATTCGAACCCCCGGTACCTCTCGGTACGCTCGCTTTCAAGGCGAGTGCATTAGACCGCTCTGCCACGCTTCCGAGTGCACGCTATCCCTCCTGGTCCCGAGGCATAACACCTGATCCGGGGGTCAGGAGGCGCGCAACGCGGTGCGATGCTCTCCGACGTCGGTCAGCTCGCTGCGGGGGACGCACCCGCGCCACACACGGTAGTCGACCTCCGCGAGACCGAGATCAGCTGCCCGTGGACCGTTCTCCCCGATGTAGTGGATCACGGCCTGCTCCGGCAAGGATTCCAGCAGTTCGACCGGCAGACCGTGCCATCCGCCACGCCAGCACACCACGTCAAGCGAGTCGAGCTCGTCGATCGCCACCACAAGCGCGTAGGCGCCAGCCTGGTCGGGGAACTCCGCGGGTGGTCGGGTGCCTGGTAGCGGGTGCAGGGTCACCTCGCCGGGGCGGGGACCGAAGTCGGCATCGAAGTCCGCGCCGTGATACTCCGCGACCAGGCCACGCCGCACGGTGGGGCGCCACGATACCGGTGGCCAGTTCCAACCCGCCGGACCCAGTATCGGCGGACCGGTGCAGATCCAACCGGCTTGCCGGTGCAGGTAGGCGCCCACCCGCTGCTCGTCACCCGCGGAATCGATCCGCCACAGTTCGGTTCCGGCCGGAATCTCGATCAGATCCACCTGGTAGACGCTGCACTCGAAGGGGGCGATGTACAGCTGCGGGCAGTGCGCGTAGAAACGCAGCACGTGCAGGTCGTCGGTGACCGGCCAGGACGCCACCTGGTCCAACCCGTAGCGCCGGAGAAGCTCGGCGGACGGACTCGCCGGAACGTCCTCCAGTCGCGTGACGAAACCGGCGATCCGGTTCGGGTCAAAGCGTCCCGGCACCACCACGTTGCCCAGGGTCAGATCGACCAGTCCGGGCAGAACGACCTTTTGCATCGCGGTGTCCGGGGTGAGCTCGGGCACTCCACTGGGCACCCTCAACCGTGGCGGCGAAGGCGCCACACTGCGCTCCGGACTCAGCAGGGGGCCGGCCCCCGACCCATTGGCCGCTACCCGTGCTACTGGATCTGTCATCAGCTCCACCACTTGCGCCGCCGGGATGCCCGTCCGCCCCGAAGGCCGGGCTGGGTTCGGGGAACCTACTACGCCATTCGGCGCAAGCCCGGCGGGAGGGGGTTGGTCGGCTGCCAGGAGGGTTTGCTAACAGTCCGGATCGGATTGATTACCGACAGCAGACCTGCGCAGATGGCCCAGCACCCGCTCGAAGACCTCGGTCAGCACGAGCCGTTCCTGGTCGGACAGCAGATCGACGAGGTTGTCCCGAACGCCTCGGACGTGCGTGGGAGCCGCGCCGCGCAGCACTTCCGCACCGTGCGGCGTGAGCACCGCGAACACTCCCCGCCGGTCCCCCGGGCACTCCCGGCGGCGCACCAACCCAGCTTTCTCCATCCGACCGATCTGATGGGAGATCCGACTCTTCGACGAGGCGACCTGCTCGGCCAGCGTGCTCATCCGGGCCTGCCCGCAGGGCGCCTCGGACAGCCGGACCAGCAGTTCGTAGTCGCCCAGGGCTAGTTGGTGACACTCCTGCAAGTCGCGGTTGAGCTGGGCGTCGAGCACCGCCTTGCCGACGACGTACGCGCGCCACGCGCGCATCTCCTGGTCATCGAGCCAACACGGCTCCGCGTTCACCCAAGCAGGCTAACCGACGACGTCCCGGACGACGCCGTGCGCGCCCAGTTCCGACGGGCTGGCGTAGCCGGCCAGCGCCAGCGTCAAGTCGAGATCGGCCAGCAGGACGCGCAGCACGTGGGCCACTCCGCGCTGCCCGGCCAGTCCCAGCCCGTAGACCCACGGTCGTCCGAGCAGCACGGCCTGCGCGCCCAGCGCCAGCGCGATCAGCACGTCGGCGCCGCAGCGGATGCCGGAGTCCAGCAGCACTGGGACCTGTCCGTCGACGGCCGCCACCACGTCGGGCAGGCAGTCCAGCGCCGCCCGTGCCCCGTCGACCTGCCGGCCGCCGTGATTGGACACCACCACCCCGTCCACGCCGTGGTCCAGCGCGGCTCGAGCGTCATCGGGGTGGCAGATCCCCTTGATCAGGATCGGCAGCCTGGTCCACTCGCGCAACAGCGACAGGTCCGACCAGCTCAGCGCCGGGTTGCCGAACACCTCCAACCAAGCGCGCACGGCCAACTGCATGGCCTGCGCCGACTCCTCGGGCGGCGCGTCCAGCCGGGACCGGAACACCGGGTCGGACAGGTAGTTCGCGATGCCCTTGGCGTGCAGGAACGGCAGGTGCGCCAGCGCGAGGTCCCGCGGTCGCCAACCCAACGACCAGGTGTCGACGGTGACCACGATGGCCTGGTAACCGGCCGTCTCGGCGCGGCGGACCAGCGACTCGGCCAGTTCCGGATCCCGGGGCCAGTACAGCTGAAACCAGCGAGCCGCTCCCGGCGCCGCCGCGGCGATATCCTCCAGCGTGCGTGACGACACGGTGGACAGCACGCCGGTCAGTCCCAACGCGGCGGTGGCGCGAGTGACGGCGAGGTCAGCGTCGGGGTGCACGAGACCGAGCACCCCGATCGGTGCGGTGAGCACCGGCGCCGTCATCTGCGTGCCCACTATCGTGGTGGACAGATCGCGTGCCCTGGCGCCGCGCAGCATCCGCGGCACGATGCGCCAGCGGGCGAACGCCGCGCGGTTGGCGGCCACGGTGCGTTCGGTGGACGCCCCGCCGGCGACATAGCTGAACGCCTCAGCCGGCAGTACCTCCCGTGCCGCCGCCTCCAGCCCGTCGGCGGTCATCGGCAACTCCGGTCGCGCCCCGGCGAGGCCGCCCAGGTAGATCTCGTTGACCAGGTCACCGAAATGCGCCATACCGGGTACTCTATACGGTGACCCCGGCCAGGCCCGCCGCTTTGGCGCGACTATACTAAGCGGTCTGCATATTGCTCCGATGATTAACAATGGAGTAACTCTAAGAAAGTCAGAGGAAGCTGAGAGTACCGATGGCGACGACTGGCGTACCGCAAGAATTCGATCCGCACGCCATTGATGCGTACTGGACACAGGTGTGGGATAAAGAGCAGTCCTGGGTGGTGGACAATGAAACCGACCCAGCGAACTCAGTCTATGTCCTGGAGATGCTTCCCTACACCAGCGGTGAACCCCACGTCGGGCACCTCAAGAACTACGCTGTCGGCGACGCCATCGCCCACTTCATGCGCCGGCAGGGCAGGCGGGTGCTCCACCCCATGGGTTTTGACGCCTTCGGCCTGCCCGCTGAGAACCATGCCATCCGCACCGGCAAGCACCCTCGCGTGTCGACCGATGAGTCGATCGCGTCTTTTCGTGAGCAGTTCAAGCAGTGGGGCATCTCGATCGACTGGACTCGGGAGATCAGCACCCACGAGCCCAGCTATTACCGCTGGACGCAGTGGATCTTCCTGCAGCTCTACAAAGCGGGGCTGGCCTACCGGAAGCGGTCCGCGGTCAACTGGTGCCCCAAGGACGCAACGGTCCTGGCCAACGAGCAGGTGATCGACGGCCGCTGTGAGCGCTGCGGCACCTTGGTGGAGTCAAAGAACCTGGAGCAGTGGTTCTTCAAGATCACCGACTACGCTGACCGGCTGCTGCGCGATCTCGATGCGCTGGAGTGGCCCCCGCACGTCAAGACCATGCAGCGGAACTGGATCGGGCGCTCGGAGGGCGCCGACGTCACCTTTCGCTGCGCCGAAGTCGACTTCGATATCGAGGTCTTCACGACCAGACCCGACACCCTGTTCGGCGTGACCTTCCTGGCCATCTCGCCGGAGCACCCTGAGCTGCATCGCCTGATCGCCGGGACCCCGGCGGAGCCGGCGATCCAGGAGTACGCCAACCAGGCCCGTCGGGAAAGTCACGCTGACCGCGGCGGCGATCGGGTCAAGACCGGCATCCGGACCGGCCGGCACGCGGTCCATCCGCTCAGTGGCGCCCTGGTGCCGATCGTGGTGGCCGACTACGTGCTGATGGAATATGGCACCGGCGCCGTGATGGGGGTGCCGGCCCACGACGAGCGCGACTACGCGGCAGCTCAGACCCTGGGTTTCGAGATCCGCCAGGTCGTCGCCTCGGCGGCCGGATCGACCGACGAGCTGCCGTTCGTGGCCAAGGGTGTGCTGGCCAACTCCGCCGAGTTCGACGGTCTCGATTCGGCGCAGGCGTCGCAACGCATCGTCGCTGCGCTCGCCCAGCGCGGTGCCGGCCAGGCCTCGACCAGCTACCGGTTGCGTGACTGGTTGGTGTCCCGCCAGCGTTACTGGGGTTGCCCCATCCCGATGCTGTACTGCGAGTCGTGCGGCCTGGTGCCGGTACCCGAAGACCAATTGCCGGTACTGCTGCCCGATGTCGAGGACTACGCGCCGAAGGGCAAGTCACCGCTGGCTGCGGCCGTCGACTGGGTCGAGACCCGCTGCCCGCAGTGCGGGGGGCCGGCCAAGCGCGAGACCGACACGATGGACACCTTCGTCGACTCGTCCTGGTACTACCTGCGTTACTGCGACCCGCACAATGCCCAGGCAGCGTGGAGCGAGCAGGCCGTCACCACCTGGATGCCGGTTGACCAATACATCGGCGGCATCGAGCACGCCATCTTGCACCTGCTGTACTCCCGTTTCCTGTGCAAAGCGCTGAGCGATCTCGGCCACCTGACCGTCGAAGAACCATTCCAGCGGTTGTTCACCCAAGGAATGATCACCAGAGACGGCGCCAAGATGTCGAAGTCCAAGGGCAACGCCGTCTCGCCGCGCACCATCATCGACCAGTACGGCGTCGACTCGGCCCGCTGCTACGTCCTGTTCATGGGTCCACCCGAAGCGGGCGGAGACTGGTCCGACGAGGGCGTGGAGGGCGTTTACCGCTTTCTCCGACGGCTGTGGCGAGTGGCCTCCGACGTAGCCGCCAGCAACGACACCGTCCTCGGCGTGGCGCTTGACCAAGCGCGGGAGGACGACCTGCGGCGCGAAATGCACACCACCATCAAAAAGGTCACCGAGGACATGTCCGGGGACAGCTTCGCGTTCAACACCGCGATCGCGGCGCTGATGAAGCTGAACAACAGCTGCATCCTCGCGGCGCAGAACGGCATCAGGCGAGAGACGCTGGGCGAGGTCGTGCGCACGATCGCCTCGCTGCTGCTGCCCTTCGCGCCGCATGTCGCCAGTGAGGTCTATCACCAATTGACCGGCGAATACGTGTGGAAGCAGCCGTGGCCGGTCGCTGATGAGGCATGGCTGCATCTCGATACGGTCGAGCTGGCCTTGCAGATCAATGCCAAGAACCGGGGCAAGCTGGTGGTCGCGTCGGACGCGCCAGAAGATGCCATCAAGCAGGCAGCGCTGGACAGCGACATTGTCCGTGCGGCGCAAAACGGGAGCACCATTCGCAAGGTGATCGTGGTCCCGGGCCGCCTGGTGAACGTGGTCGTCAAGTAAGCGGACGACGTCGTGAACTCGACGACACCGACGTTTCAATCACTGAAAACGTGTGTTTCGTCGAGTTCACGGCTAAATACTGCGGGCGCGCAGTGCCTGCGTTCACCGAGGAGCCCGACTCCAACCGGCTACCGGCGAGTTGCCGATCGACGTCGCCGCGACCTCGGTCGTGTGGATGCTCCGGCTCACCCAGAATGAGTGGGACCGGTCGGTCGATACCGGCAGTCTGCGCCTCCCTAATGGCGCGGTCCGACGGCGACTGACTGGTGGGTGCAGCGCCCCCGATCACCCGGGGGACGTTTCGTGGTTGGTGCTCCGTCGGCTGGAAGACAGACTTGCACCGGTGTTCGGCGAGGACTGGTGGCGGCTAGCGAGTCGAGCCGGATCTGCCGGACGTCGATCCCGTCGATGCACACGGCGCCCTCGGTGACGTCATACAGTCGCGCCAACAGTTACGACAACGTCGTTTTTCCCGAACCGCTCGCGCCGACGATCGCGGCGAGCTGCCCGGGCGCGATGTCCAGGGTGAGGTCGGCCAGCGCGCGGCGGCCGGGGCCCAATCCGTTGCTGGTGGGGTAACGGAACGAGACATCACGCAGGCTGATCGCGCCGCGGACCCGCTGGGATGGCAGCTCGATCGCGTCCGGGGCGTCGGTGATGTCGTAGGGCAGGTCCTGTTAGCGGGAGGAATCAGATTGCCCCCAGCATCTGCCGGCAGCCGGCCAGCCCGTCGACCCGCAGCGTCCACTTCGGGCGGACGAAGTGCGACGGCTCGAGCACGAGCCGGATCTCGGTGGCCGCCGTGCCGCGCCTGGCGCAGGTGTTGGCGCCGTCCGTACGGTAGCCCAGCTTCTCGCTCAGGCGCAGCGAGGCGGGATTGTCGGCGAACGCCCCGGAGCGCGCGATGGTGGCGTTGAGGTGGTCGAAGGCCAGCAACAGGACAGCACAGCGCATCTCGGTGCCGTATCCCTGTCCCTGGTGTGCGATGCCCAGCCAGGAGCCGGTGGAAACCTCGCGAATGATCGCGAATTCCTTCCCGGACAGCTCTTGGATCCCGATGACCCGCCCGTCGTCACGGACCAGGCACCAGCCGCCGCAGCGGCCACGGCTCATTCTGGGGGTCCGACATATCCGCAACGGTGCCACGGAGGGCGACTACCGTCAGGCACCATGCGAGCGATCACGATCACCAAGTTCGGCGGCCCGGCAGTGGTGCAGCTCACCGACCAACCCGACCCCAGGCCGGCCCCTGGCGAGGTGCTGATCGACGTCGCCTCGACCTCGGTCAACCGGGCCGACCTGATGCAACGGCAGGGCCGGTATCCCCCGCCGCCCGGGGCCAGCGAGATCCTCGGCCTGGAGTGCGCCGGCACGGTCGCCGAGCTCGGCGACGGGGTGACCGGGTTCGCGGTGGGCGACGACGTGTGCGCGCTGCTGGCCGGTGGCGGTTATGCCGAGCGGGTCGCCGCGCCGGCCGGGCAGGTGATGCCGCTGCCGCCCAGTGTCGATCTGATCACCGCGGGCGGGGTGCCGGAAGTAGCGTGCACGGTGTGGTCGACAGTGGTGCGCCACGCCGGGCTCGCCGCCGGGGAGCTGCTGCTGATACACGGTGGCTCCGGGGGTATCGGGACCCACGCGATTCAGGTCGGCCGGGCGTTGGGCGCCCGGGTCGCGGTCACGGCGTCGGCGGCGCGGCTGGATCGCTGCGCGCAGCTCGGCGCCCAGATCCTGATCGACTACCGCGAGCAGAACTTCGCCGAGCAGCTCGCCCGCCGCGCCGACGTCATCCTCGACAACATGGGCGCGAAGTACCTGGCCGGCAATCTCGCCGCGCTCGCCCCGGACGGCCGGCTGGTGGTGATCGGCCTGCAGGGCGGCGCCGCCGCCGAACTGAACCTCGGCGCGATGCTGCCCAAGCGGGCCAGCGTCGCGGCCATCGGGCTGCGCGGGCGGCCGGTGGACGGTCCGCACGGAAAGAGTGCCCTGTGCGCCGACGTCGTCGCCCGGTTGTGGCCGATGTTCGGCGACGGTCGGGTCACGCCCGTAGTCCACGCGACGCTGCCGCTGGCGCAGGCCGCGCAGGCGCACCAGATGCTGGAGGACGGCGGCGTCGTCGGCAAGATTCTGTTGACCACCCGCTGTTGAGTGAATTGACCTGGGGGGACAATGGGGTCATGAGCGAACCGCACGAGCAGCAGGTCATCGTGATCGGGCCGGACGGCCAACCGGTGGCCGCCGGGGCCGTCGACGACCATCGCGGCGGGGCGGACGTCTCGGACATGGTCGAGCAACCCGCCAAGGTGATGCGAATCGGCAGCATGATCAAGCAGCTGCTGGAAGAGGTGCGCGCCGCACCTCTGGACGACGCCAGCCGCAACCGGCTCCGCGAGATCCACCAGTCCTCGATCCGCGAGCTGGAACAGGGCCTGGCCCCTGAGCTGCGTGACGAGCTGGAGCGGCTGTCGCTGCCGTTCAGCGACGACTCCACGCCCAGCGACGCCGAACTGCGGGTCGCGCACGCCCAACTGGTCGGCTGGCTGGAGGGCCTGTTTCACGGCATCCAGACCACCCTGTTCGCCCAGCAGATGGCCGCCCGGATGCAGCTGGAACAGATGCGTCGCGGCCTACCCCCCGGCACGGTTCCCCCCGGCATGCAGCCCGGAATGCCCCAACCAGAACCCGGACCCCGCGGCACCGGCCAGTACCTCTGAGCCTTGCGTGTCAACCGGTCGTGAACTCAACACCGCGGACCTTTTTGCCGGCTCAAATGTCGGCACTGTCGAGTTCACGACAGCGACCGACGCGTAATGGGGCCACGGCGAGTTGGCGTGGAAGAGGAACTGCTGCTGGTCGATCCGGATGACGGTCGGGCGCTGCCAGTTTCCAGCGCAGTGCTCCGTCGCGCGGTGGTTCACGGCCAACAACCGGTCGGTGAGGGGCTGTGCGGCGAGTTCACCCGCCAGCAGATCGAGACGAATACCCGACCGTGCGCGTCGCTGGAGGAGCTGGGCTCGGAGCTGCGACGATGGCGGCGAACAGCCGCGCAGGCGGCTCAACTCAGCGGTGCCCGGGTGGCGGCCCTGGGTACCTCACCACTACCGGTGGCACCCACCGTCACACCCCTCGCACGTTACTGGGCGATCATCGAGAGGTTCGGTCCGGTCGCGGACCGACAACTCACCTGCGCTTGCCATGTCCATGTGGAGGTCGGCTCCGACGAGGAGGGCGTGGCTGTGCTGGACCGCATCGGTGAATGGTTGCCGACGCTGCTTGCGCTCAGCGCCAACTCCCCGTTCTGGGAGGGACAGGACACTGGCTACGCCAGCTTCCGGTCCCGGCTACAACAGCGATGGCCCTGCGCTGGACCCACCGAGCCGTTCGGCTCCGCTGAGAACTATCACGCCACCGTGCGGACCATGATTGCGTCGGGAGTGCTCCTCGACGAAGGAATGATCTACTTCAACGCTCGGCTGTCCCACAGCTATCCCACGGTCGAGGTGCGCGTGGCCGATGTTTGCCTGCACTCCGACGACGCGGTCCTGCTCGCCGGCTTGACCAGGGCACTGGTAGAAACCGCGGCCCGAGCGTGGCGGCAGGACCAGCCACCCACTCCGCTGCGAGTGGAGCTGCTTCGCCTGGCGGGGTGGCGGGCCGCCCGATCCGGCCTCGACGGCTGTCTCATCGGTCCAGACGGCCGGCCGGCATCGGCTCAGTGCGTGGTGCGGGCACTGGTCGAGCACGTCACACCCGCCCTCGAGGACCTCGGCGACGTTGCCGCTGTCCAGGATCTCAGCGACGCTGTGTTCGGGCGCGGCAACGGTTCGGCGCGGCAACGCGCGGTGTGGCGGCGTGGCGGCAGCCTTGCCGATGTGGTTGCCGCCGCCACGATCCACAATCTGGGGACATGAGGCGACCCGTCTCACGGCAGCACCCGCAGGCCGGTGGTCCCGCGACCGCACGGGTACCCTCGCGGACCATGCAGGACACCGCAGCGGCAGCGGAGATCAGCGCGGAGCCGGGGTTGTCATCCCGGAGCTGGTCCCGGGCGCTCGGTGATCTTCGGGACGGGTGGCGGCAGCGTCAACTTTGGGGCCATCTCGGCTGGCAGGACATCAGGCAGGGCTACCGGCGCTCGGTGATCGGACCGTTGTGGATCACGATCAGCCTGGGCGTCCAGGCGCTGGGTATGGGACTGCTCTATGCGGCGCTGTTCGGCCAGCCGATCGCGTTCTTCCTGCCCTACCTGGCCGTCGGCTTGATCATCTGGCAGTTCATGGCGAGCTGCATCAACGAGGGCGCCGAGGTCTTCATCCGCAACGAGGGCCTGATCAAGCACCTGCCCGCGCCGCTGAGTGTGCACGTCTTCCGGCTGGTCTGGCGGCAACTGCTGTTCTTCGGACACAACGTACTGGTGTGGGCGGCCCTGGTGCTGATCTTCCGGACGCACCTGGGGTGGGGCAGCCTGATGGCGTTCCCAGCGCTGGCGGTGATCGTGCTCAATGGGGCCTGGGTGGCGGTCCTGATCGGGATCATCGCGACCCGCTACCGCGACATCCCGCCGGTGACCAGTAGCGTCGTCACCCTGATGTTCTTCATGACACCGATCGTCTGGAACTATGAGGACCTGATCAGCAAAGGTGGCCCGGGAGCGCACCGGGCCCGCCTGGCCGAGCTCAACCCGTTCCTGCACTTCGTCGAGATCCTGCGCCGGCCGATGATCGGTGAGTCCTTCGAACTCCGGAACTGGGTGGTGTGCTTGGCCATCACTGTGGTGGGGTGGGCAGCAGCGCTGCTGATCCTGCGCAACTACCGGGCCCGAGTCTCGTACTGGGTATGATCAGGACTGGGTGTTAAAGGACCATGGTCTCCATCGATGTGAGCGGCGCCTGCGTCAACTTCCCGATCTTCGACGCCAAGACCCGGTCGTTGAAGAAGGCGCTGCTGGGCACCGTGGGACGGGCCGGAGGCAAGATCGGGGTCGACGCCAAGGTACCGGTCATCGAGGCGCTGCGCGACATCACCCTGTCGCTGCGGCACGGCGATCGGGTCGGTCTGATCGGGCACAACGGGGCGGGCAAGTCCACCCTGCTGCGGCTGCTGTCCGGGATCTACGAGCCGACCCTGGGCGTATCCCGGATCGTCGGCAAGGTCGCCCCGGTCTTCGACCTCGGCGTCGGCATGGACCCGGAGATCTCCGGCTACGAGAACATCATCATCCGGGGGCTGTTCCTGGGGATGACCCGCAAGCAGATGGAAGCCCGTACCGGGGAGATCGCCGAGTTCACCGAACTCGGCGACTACCTGTCGATGCCGCTGCGCACCTACTCGACCGGCATGCGGGTCCGGCTCGCGCTGGGCGTGGTGACCAGCATCGACCCGGAGATCCTGCTGCTCGACGAGGGCATCGGTGCGGTGGACGCGGCGTTTTTGGAGAAGGCCCGCGAGCGGCTCACCGCCCTGGTCGGGCGATCCGGGATCCTGGTGTTCGCCTCGCACTCCGACGAGTTCCTCATCGAGCTGTGCACCTCCGGGTTGTGGCTAGACCACGGAGAGATCCGAGAACAGGGCGACCTGCGCACCGTCCTGTCGCACTACAAGGGCAAAGACCCCTACGAAAACCTCTCCCCAGAAGCCCTCACTCGCGTCGCAGGAGCAACCCGATGACCAACGACTCCGTGGTGGACGCCAGATGACCATGGTGGTCACTGTGGTGGTGACGCGGCACCGGCGGGAGTCGTTGGGGAAGTCACTGACGGTGATCGGAGCGCAGACGCGGCGGCCGGATCACCTGGTGGTGGTGGACAACGGGCCGGACGACCCGGCGCAGGACGTCGTCGCGGACTGCCCGATCCCGGCCACCTACCTGCCCTCGCTGCGCAACCTGGGCGGCGCGGGAGGCTTCGCGCTGGGGATCCTGCACGCGCTGGCCCTGGGCGCGGACTGGGTGTGGCTGGCTGACGACGACGGCTGCCCCGCAGACGTCCGGGTCCTGCAGACCCTGCTGGAGGAGGCCAAGCGCCGGGACCTCGCGGTGATCTCCCCGGTAGTGGTCAACATCGATGACCCGGAACGGCTGGCGTTCCCGCTGCGCCGGGGACTGACCTGGAAGCGCCGCCGCAGCGAACTGGGCACCGACTTCCTGCCCGGCATCGCGAGCTTCTTCAACGGTGCCCTGTTCAGCGCCGACGCCCTGGACGTCGTCGGCGTGCCGGACTACCGCTTGTTCATCCGGGGCGACGAGGTGGAGGTGCACCGCAGGGTGGTCCGCTCCGGACTGCGCTTCGGCACCACGTTGCGGGCCTCCTACGCCCACCCTGACGGCTCAGCGGAGTTCAAGCCGATGCTGCGCGGGCACTTCCACGCTCAGGACCCTGCCGACGAGATCAAGCGCTACTACACCTACCGCAACCGCGGTTACCTGCTGTCCCAGCCCGGTATGCGTCGAATCGGAATGCTTGAGGTGTTCCGATTCGGGTTGTACTTCCTGGGCACCAAACGGGACCCGCGGGCCTTCTGGCAGTGGCTCAAGCTGCTCCGGCAAGGGCGCGCGGAGCGCTTCTACCGGCACTGATCGCTCATCCGGGCGTAACGTTCTGGTCAATGTATGGGACAGGCGGTATGGGACTAGTCACCTTGGGCTAGCCTCCTCGCGTGCTGACATCCGGGCACATCGAGATCTCGCGCCGCCGCTCGCGTAACGGCGACGACGCTACCGAGGCGACCCCAGACCGTGGCAACAAGGTCAAGCGGGGCGCCCGGCTGCTCCGGTTCGCCGCCGCTTTGTTCGGCCTACTCGGCGCGCTGCTCGCCGTCGCGGTGCCATTGCTGCCGGTGATCCAGGACACCACCGTGATCACCTGGCCGCGTCCGGGGGACCTCGCCCCGGTCAACGCGCCGCTGGTCACTTACCAGCCGCAGAACATGACCGCGACGATCCCGTGTGCGGCAGCCGTCTCCTTGGACGCCCGGTCGCCGCAGCCGGCCTCCCTGCTGTCCACCACCCCGCCCGGGTCGACCGGCGGAGCCGCGGTGGGAATGGTGCTGCAGGTCGACGCCGGGAAGTTGACCCTGATCAGCCGGGGGCAGGCGCTGGGCAACGTCCTGCTGAGCGCCATCCCGCCGTCCCCGCGCCAGTGCATGATCCAGATCTCCTCGGACGCCAGGGGCACCACGGCGTCAGCCGGCCCAACCCGGTTCGTCAAGGTCAACCAGGACGTCCGGCCGCAGGTGACCGGCATCTACTCGGCGCTGGTCGAGCAGCGGGACCCGGTACGGGGGCTGGCGGTGCGGATCACCGCGGACACCCGGTTCCAGTCCGTCCCGCATCCGATCAAGCTCGCCGCGATAGCGGCCGCCGTGCTGTCCGTGCTGATCAGCTTGATCCTGATGCATCAGCTGGACGGGCGGATCGGTCGCCGGGCTCCCCGGGTGCTGCCCTCGGGCTGGTGGCGGCCCACCGGCCGGGACGCCACGGTGCTCGCGGTGCTCGCCGTGTGGGTGGTCATCGGCGGGATCACCTCCGACGACGGCTACATCCTGACGATGATCCGCACTCGCGCGGAGATGGGCTACGTCGGTAACTACTACCGGTGGTTCAACGCCCCCGAGGCGCCCTTCAGCTGGCCCTACGAGCTCTACGCGCTGTGGTCCCAGATCAGCACGGTGCCGCCGTGGCTGCGGCTGCCGTCGGCCGCGATGGGCGGGGTCAGCTGGATGCTGATCAGCCGTGAGGTGATGCCGAGGCTGGGCCGGGAGGTCCGCCGCAGCGCCGCCGCCGGATGGGCCGCCGCGGCGGTATTCCTGGCCTTCTGGCTGCCCTACAACAACGGGCTGCGCCTGGAGCCGGTGGTTGCCATCGGTTCGCTGCTCGCCCTGTGCGGGGTGGAGCGCGCGGTGGCCACCCGGCGGGTGCTGCCGCTGGCCTTGGCGCTACTGGCCGCGGCGTTCACCGTCGCCGCGACACCGACCGGTTTCATCGCGGTCGCACCTTTCCTGGTGTCGCTGCGACCGCTGGTGCGGCTGGTGCGCCAGCACATCTCGGTCTCCGGTCGGGCCGCGGTGCTCGGGCCGATCTTCGGTGCCGGGCTGCTGGTGCTCGTGGTGTGCTTCGCCGACCAGACGCTGGCCGGGGTACTGGAAGCCTCCCGGATCCGCACCGAGATCGGGCCCAACCTGTCCTGGTTCCAGGAGCCGATGCGCTACGAGGAGCTGTTCAGCAACCTGCCCGACGGCGCCCTGGCCCGCCGCTTCCCGGTTCTGCTGTTGCTACTGTGCCTGGGCACCACCGGGGTGGTGCTGTTGCGCCGGGGCCGCATCCCGGGCGCCGGTCTGGGTCCGAGCCGCCGGCTGATCGGCACCGCGGGAGCGTCGCTGGTCCTGCTGGCGCTGACGCCCACGAAGTGGACGCACCACTTCGGGGCGTTCGCCTCGATCGGCGCCGCGCTGGCCGCGCTAACCGCGCTGGCCACCAGCTCCAGTGTGCTGCGCTCGGCGCGCAACCGGTGGTGGTTCCTGTCCGGCCTGCTGGTGATCCTGGCGATGTCCGCAACCGGCCCCAACGCGCCGTGGTACGTCTCGCAGTACGGGGTGCCCTGGTTCGACAAGCCACCGTCCATCCAGGGCATCCAAGCGAGCACGCTGCTGATCGTGGGCGCCGCTCTGGCGGGGCTGATCGCGGTGATCGAGGGGTTGCAGCACGAGCCGGGCGAACCACCACCACCCCCGCCGCAACGGCGCAACGGCCGGCGGCGGGCCCTGCTGATCGGGTCCGCTCCACTGGCGGTGTTCTGCGGCCTGCTGGTGCTCGCCGAGGTCGGTGCCATGGCCAAGGCGATAGTCAAGCAGCGCCACGGCTACAGCATGGGCGCAGCAAACTTCACCGAGATCACCGGGCACAGTTGCAACCTCACAGACGCGGTGTTGGTCGAGGCAGACCGGCGCGCCGGCGCGCTTCGCCCTTATCACGGCACGCTGCTCGCAGACATCCCGCTGCAGCGCGGCTTCGACACCAACCGGTCCCCCCTGGATCAGGTTGTCCCCACCAGTTCCCCATCGGGGACCAACGGCTCCGCAACCAACGGCTCCGCAACCAACAGCTCTGGGATCAACGACGGGGCAGACAACCAGGCCACCGGCGCCCGAGGCGACCGTATTCCGAAACCGGGCACCGACGGGGACAACCCCGTGGACAAACCGCCGACCGGGCTCGGTGGTACTGAGATCCCGATCTGGAGCAGCTTCAACCCCGACAGTCCCGGCACCGGCATTCTGCGCACCACCTGGTACGCGCTGCCCGCCGCGGCCCGCCAGGGCACCGCGCCAGTGGTGGTCTCCGTCGCCGGGAAACTGTCGGCCACCACACCGCTGATCGCCGAGTTTGCCCAGCGCACCGACCGTGGTTTCCGCATCGTCGACCACATCCCGATCGGTGGACGAGCCACCGCTGACGGGCCGGGATGGCGGGACTACCGCCTCGGACTGGCCGGCCGGGCCTCCGCCGGGGCGGACGCCGTGCGGCTGGTCGCTACCGACGCCGACGTCACCGATGACGGGTGGCTCGCCTTCTCCGCGCCGCGGGTCCCGGTGCTGACCTCACTGACCGACCTGGTGGCCCCGACGCCACCGGTGTTCTTGGACTGGCCGGTGGGCTTCGTACACCCCTGCGTACGCCCGTTCGCGATCCGCAACGGCATCGCCGAGATACCCCAGTATCGGCTGCTCCCCGACAAGATGCTGGCTAACGACAGCAAGAGTTGGTCAGCGGCGGATGCGGGTGGCCCGCTCGGCTGGTTGCAGATCCTGGCCACCCAGCAGGAGGTGCCGACCTACCTCAAAGAGAACTGGGACACCGACTGGGGCAAGCTCATGGTGATCCAGCCGCGGGTACCCGACGCTGAGGCACCCGCTCTGGAGTCCGGCACCGCCGTGCGAACGGGCTGGTGGTCCCCGGGGCCACTACGCAGCGGGGGCCAGACAGCCGAGATATCGCAGCTGGGCCGATGAACAGCCGGAGGTGCACCACCCAAGGGAATTGAAGTCCCGGTGGCCCATTTTATGGGGCCCCCCGCGGAAACGAGGGGGAGGTGTTCCGCGAGGGGCGGCGGATCCGGCTGGGGGTCCCGAACCCGCACGTCTCATTGTGCCACTATTGGTATGCTCCATGCGAGTGATAGCCCGGCGTGGCGCGCACGTTACGCGGCGGCGCGTCGCCCCCGCCACCCATCTGGGCGTTTGTCATTGATCAGTTTCGAAAGATCACCGTGCGCTGAACGATGAAGTTAATGCAGGTGGCGGTGCCCTGGGCCACGATGAATGCGTAGGTGATCTCGCCGCGGATCGGCGACAGCAGCGCGAGCATCGCCGCGTTCATCCCCACTTGGACCACAAAAGTGATGCCGTACAGCGCCATTACCGAGGCGAACTCCGTGCGATCACCCCGCCCCTGGAACGTCCACCGGCGGTTGATCAGGTAGGCGGTGGTCGTGCCAGCGATGAATCCCAGTGCCTTGGCCAGGTGCACCCACAGGCCGGTGGCCAGTAACGCCTGGTAGCTGCTGTAGTCGACGATCGCGGCGACCCCGCCGACCAGGACGAAACGCGTCAGCTGGGTGGACAGGCGCGACCTCGCCTGCATCTCGGGCGCGGCCAACCGGGTCTCCTTCCGGGGTCCTAGCCGGACGTGATCCGGTCCGCGCAGCGTACCGACAGGGCCCGCCGGATACCCTCGCGCGGTGCTTGCGTCCGCTGACGTGCAACGCTCAGTGACCTGCCGAGCGGGCGTGCTCGCTGGGCTGGCAGCGCTGACACTCGTCGCGGCCATCGGGGTGCTACTGGCCCCGGTGGTCGCGCAGGACCCGGTGGTCAGCTGGCCACCGGCCGGCCAGCCGCCCCGCTCGACGGTGCTGCCGCTGGTGCCCTACCGACCGTTGAGCCTGGCTGCCCAGGTGCCGTGCGCCGCGCTGGCCGAACTGGACCGGCACCCCGACGGCGGCGACGCGCTACGCACCCTGCCCAGCACCGCCGGCCAGCCGGGCAGGCTCAGCCAGGGCCTGGTCGTCGCGATCCACCGCGGCGCCGTGCAGGTAACCGTTTCGGGCAGGACGGTGGTCCGCGAGGTGCTACCGACCGGTGGCTGTACCTACCGGGTGCTGGCCGACGCCGGCGGGGTGCGGGTGCTGCGCGACGGGGCGCAGCGGGGGTCCGCTTCGGTGCTGGTACCGCAGGTCAGTGAGCTGACCACTGAGCTGGAGGGCCAGCGGGCGGCGGCGGGTCTGGCGGTGTCGTTGCACACCGATGCCCGCTACGAGTCCACTCCGACGGCTTTGAAGACCGGCCTGCTGGTGGTCTGTGCCGGGGCGCTGCTGATGCTGCTCGGGCTGGCCTGGCGGTGGTGGGGCGGGGCGATGTCGGGGGCGACTTTTGGGCGGCCGGGCCTGCGCGTCGCCGACGGTGTGCTGGTGGCCGTCTCGGCAGTGTGGGTGCTGCTCGCTCCGACGAACTTCGACGACTCCTGGTACATGCAGATGGCCCGCGGTGCCGACGCCTCCGGCTCGGTGGGCAATGCGATCTACATGTTCAACGTCACTGAGAATCCGTTCGTGGCCAGCCAGTACATCCTGCAACTGTGGGGCTCGCTCGGTGGTTGGAGCCTGGCGTGGATGAGGCTGGTGCCACTGGCCTACGGGTTGATCACCTGGCTGCTGCTGCGGTTGGTGCTCGTTGCGGGTTTCGGTCGGGAGCTGGGCACCGGCCGGGCTGCCTGGGCGCTGCTGGTGGCCTACCTGCTGTGGTGGCTGCCCTACGGGATGACGCTGCGTCCCGAGCCGCTGATCGTGCTGCTTGCCGTGGCGACGCTGCTGCTGGCGGAGCTGGCCCGGCGGCGCCGCTCGGTCGGCGTCCTGGCCGCCGCCACCGCGACCGCCGGGCTGGCGATGTCAGTCTCTCCGTCCGGGCTGGTCGCCATCGCGCCACTGGTGCTGGCGCTGCCGTGGCTGTGGCGGTGGCTGCGCGCCCAGCGCGTCGCGGCGCGGGTGGCCGCGGTCGCGCTGCTCGCCGCCGCGGGCAGCAGCCTGGTGCTGGTGGGATTCGCTGACGCGACGCTCGGCGACGTGCTGGAGTCCGCCGCCGTGCACCAGTGGTACTACCAGACCTTCCCCTGGTACCGGGAGACGATCCATTACCAGACGATCCTGAGCTTCGAGGACTCCAGCCAATGGGCCCGCCGGGCCCCCGTCGTGCTGACCATCGCCGTGCTTCTGGTCTTCGCCATGCACCGGCTCTCGAGTGCACTGCACCTCCCGAACTCCACAGCAGTGCTGTCTGCCCGACGCTGGACCGCTCTGCTGTTGAGTTCGGGGAGAGCAGGGTGGGCTGGCGACGAGGACGACCCGGTGCGGCGGTTGCTGGTGCGGAGTGCGGGGTGCTCAGCGTTGGCGCTGGCGCTGCTGGCGCCGACACCGACGAAGTTCGTCAACCACTTCGGGGCGGCGGCGGCCGCGCCCACGGTGTTGCTCGCCGCTGCCCTGCTGCGCTCCCCGCTGCTGGACGCGGTGCAGTCTGGTTGGCGGCGCCATCGGGCCAGCGCTATCACGGCCGCCGTGGGGACGGCGCTGCTGATCGGTGCGGTGTCCTGGAGTTTCGCCGGGCCCAACCTGTGGCGGCCCTACTCCGACCGTGGCCAGCCGTTCGGCAACCACCTCACCGCGTCCGCGGACCACCCTGACCTGGTGGGTATGCGGCCGAAGCTGGGGCCCGTGCAGCTGGCCAACCCGCTGGTCTGGGTGGCGGTCGCGCTGGCCGCGGCCGGCTGGATGTGGTGGCGGCGCCGCCACGGTCGGGACTCCGGGCTGACTCCCGACCGCGCGGTCTTGCTGGCCGGGTCGACCGCGATGGTAGCGATGATCATCGTGGTCTTCGTGTGGGCCCCGCTGCGCCAGTATCCGGGCTGGTCAGTGGCCCTATCCGCGGTCCGCACGATGCAGGGCCAGCCGTGCACCCTGGCCGGTCACGCCCAGGTCCTCGTCGATACCGCGGCGCAACCGGTGCCCGTCGGATCGGCGATCACCGAGGGCGGGTTCGCCGCTGCGGCAACCCGGCCGTTACCCGAGCCGGTGCCCGCGCCAACGCCGGGCACCCTGGTCTGGCACGACGCTGTCAACAGCGACGTGGGAAGCGATGCGGACACAAGCTCGCTGACCAGCCCGGTGGGCCTTCTCGTCACGCCATGGTTCGCACTGCCCCCCGAGGGGGGCAGCACCCTGCTGGTCCCGCTGCTCGGCGCCCGAGCGGCCCAGCAACTGACCCTGGAGTACGCCACGGCGGCTGGGCCGAATCCCGCCGTGGCTGGCAGCACCACGCTGCGGCCGGACCCGGCCGTGCCGCGAACCCAGTGGCACCAAGCCGCCGTCGCCCTGGACCGGTTCGGCACGCAGCGGCCGACGAGCGTGCGGGTGGTGATTCGCGACTGGATGGTGACCGACGCCGACAGCTGGCTCGCGGTAGGTCAACCGCGGCTGGCCAGCTGGCGCCCGCTGACGGCGGTCACCGCCGGGCGCCCGGTGTACGTCGACCAGCTCACCGCAGCCCTGTTGTCCTGCCTGGACCAGGTCGGCGTCGAGCATGGCATCGCGCGGGCACCGCAGCTGCTGGTGCTCAGCGACGAGGGATTCGGCCGCGGGTTCCTCGATCTCGGGTTCGAGCAGTTCCGGGGCGGCACCGAGGTGCCGGTGAGCCGCTCCGCGACCGCAGTGCGGATGCCCGCCCGGCTGGTGCCCAACGGGCCGCCCACGTTGCCCTGGGGCCGGGTTGACCGGGTTGTCTACGACCACCCGGTCGGCCTAGTCGACGTGCACGTCAAGACCCAGCGCCGACCCGGCTGGACCCGCCTACCCACCCTCGCCACCAAGCCCTACCACGGAACCACCATCGGCTGACCCCCACCGTCGGTAACCCACCGTCGTGAACTCGACGCCAGCGACATTTTCGTCGACAGAAATGTGTGTGACGTCGAGTTCACGGCCCATAGCAACGGCGCCTGGGCGGGTGGTCGTACTCTGCCGCGGTGTCTGACCGCGATCGTCCGCAACCTTGGGTGGGGTGGGCGCTCGCGGTGTTGGGTGTGGTGACTGGGGTGTTGGGGATCCTGGTGATGCTCGCGCCGGTGATCGCCGACGATCCGGTGGTCAGCTGGCCACGCGCCGGCCAGCTTCCCAGCTCCACGGTGCTTCCACTGTCGCCCTACCGCCCGTTGCAGCTCACCGCCACGGTCCCGTGCGCGACACTGCACGCGTTGGACGCCCACCCGGGCGGAGGTGAGGCGCTGCGCACGCTGCCCGCGGACGTGGGCACCGCCCCCGGTGAGGGACTGGTGGTGACCGCCGACCAGGGCGTCGTGACGGTCACCGCCTCCGGTGCTGAGGTGCTGCGCGAGGCGCTGCCCGCCGGGACCTGCTCCTACCAGGTACTCGCCGACGCCGGCGGCGTGCGGGTGGCCAGGGACGGTGCCGGCATCGGCACGCGGACGGATCTGCTGGTACCGCAGGTCGCGGAGCTGCAGACGGACGCGGTGGGCGCCACCAACGGTCTGTCGGTACAGCTGCACACCGACGCGCGTTACCAGTCGCACGCCACGTTGCTCAAGACCGCACTGCTTCTCGCGCACGGTCTCGCGCTGGCGGCGCTGCTCGTGCTGGCTTGGCGGTGGTGGCGGGGCGCTGGGCCCGGCCTGGTCCGGCCGCGCTTGTCGTGGGCCGACGCGGTGGTGGTCGCGGTGTCGGGGTTCTGGGTGGTAGCGGGACCGGTCAACATCGATGACTCGTGGTATCTGCTGATGGCCCGCAACGCGATGCAGTCGGGCTACCTCGGCAATGTCATCTACCAGTTCAACGTCACCGAGAACCCGTTCGTGGCCAGCCAGTACGCCATGCAGGCCTGGGGCGCCATCGGCGGCGACTGGAGCCTGGGCTGGATGCGGTTGCTGCCGATGGCCTACGGGCTGGCGACCTACGCCCTGCTCCGGGTGCTGGTCGCAACCGCGCTCGGCCGGGTGGCGCAGCGACCTCTGGTTCCGTGGGCCGTGGCGGCCGCGCACCTGCTGTGGTGGCTGCCCTACGGCATGACGCTGCGACCCGAACCGCTGATCGCGCTGGGCAGCGCGGGGGTGCTGGTGCTTGCCGAGCTGGCGCGGCGGCGCCGCTCGGTGGGGGTCTTCGCCGTCACCGTCGCCGTCGCCGCGCTCACCATCACGACTTCGCCCACTGGTCTGGTGGCCGCCGCTGCGTTGGTGGTGTGCCTGCCGTGGCTGTGGCAGTGGTGGCGGGCCGCTGCGCTGTCCAGCCGGGTCGCCGCGGTGCTGCTCACGGGTGCCGCCGCCTCGATCGTCATCCCGATCGCCTTCGCCGACGCCACCCTGGGCGACGTGCTGGAATCGGTTGCCGTACACCGCTGGTACTACAAGCAAAACGCCTGGTACGACGAGTATCTGCACTACGCCAACCTGCTGGTGCCCGACGATCGAGGAGCGTGGGGCAAGCGGCTGCCGGTGCTTCTGACGCTGGGCGTGCTGCTGGCCGTGACGCTGGGCGCAGGGCACCGTCGCGGCACCGCGGGGCGCAGCGGCCGGCTGCTGGGCCAAGCAGCGGGGATCACCGCGCTGAGCCTGGCCGCGCTGGCGCTCACCCCGACGAAATGGGTGAACCACTTCGGGGCCGTCGCGGCGCCGGCTACCGTTCTGCTGGCCATCGCGATGGTCCGATCGCCGCTGCCCCGGCGGGCCGGTACCGCGACGATGGCCATCGGCAGCGCCGGGCTGGTGGTCGCCGCGTCGGTCGCCTTCGCCGGACCCAACCTGTGGCGCCCGCTGTCGGACTGGGGTCAGCCGTTCGGCAACCACCAGGTCATCGACACGCCGTACATGCAGAGCCTGCTCGCGCCGTCGCTGGGACCGCTAGAGTTGCGCAACCCGCTGCTGTGGCTGGCCGTCGCCGCGATGGGCTGGTGGTTGCTGCGCCGGCGGCGACGGGTGGGCCCAGCTCGGGCCGTGCTGGTCACCGCTACCGGCCTGGGGGTGGCGCTGATGCTGGCGGTGTTCTCCGTCGCGCCGATGCGCCAGTACCCGGGCACCTCGGTGGCCCTGATGAACTTACGAGCGCTCACCGGCCGGCCCTGCGGTCTGGCCCCGGCGGTGCAGGTGCTCGTCGGCGTCGAACCCGGGTTGGGACCGGCGGTCGGGACCGCGACGCTCACCGGGGACATGCGGGCGACACCACTGCCGGAAGCGACACCAGCACCCCCCAGCGCACCGCCGAACAGCACGGTGTGGCACGACGACGTGCTCAGCGGTACCGGCACAGGAACGCTCCAGACCCCCTGGTACCCGCTGCCCGGTCAGCTTCGTGGCGGCTGGGTGACCGTGCCGGTGCGGGGCGATCTCAGTAAGGATCAGAAGCTCGCGGTGCAGGTGGCAACCGGTGATCCCGCCTCGCCGGACCAGGTTCGCACGGTGGCGCTGCCCGTCGCCGGGGACAAACCCGACTGGACGCAGCTCACCGTCGCGCTGGCGGACACCGGCCTGGCGGGGCCGACCGCGGTGCGGGTGATGGCCCAGGACCGCGTCGCCGATCCGGGCAGTTGGCTGGCCGTGGGGCAACCGCGGTTGACCGCGCCACGACCGGTCACCGACGTCATCGCCGGCCGGCCGGTCTTCGCCGACCAGGTGTCCGCGGGCCTGTGGCCCTGCGAGCATCAGATCACCGTGCGAGACGGCCTGGTGGCGCCTCCTGCGCTGCGGCTGCGGGCCGCCGACGGGCTGGAGGACGCGATCCTGTGGAACTCGACCTTCGCCGACAACGGCGGCACGCTGCTGCAGGTCGACCGCACCGCCAAGTTCGTCGAGTTGCCTTCCCGGCTGGTCCCGCCGGGGGTGCCCACGCTGGGCTGGGGCCACGTCGACGAGGTGGTCTACATCCACCCCGTCGGCCTGATCGACCTGCGCGTCGGGACGCTGCGCCGCGCCGGATGGGCCCGGCTACCCACGCTGATCGGCCAGCGTTACACCGGCCGCGCCTACACCGGATGATCCAGGCGCGGATACCGGGCGGTGGGTGCCTTGCTACCTTGGAATGTCCGCAGCCGCCCACTGGTTCTAGTGCCACGTTGCCCGTCGAAGCGCAGAAGGTGGATTGCATCGCGTGTCGGTTCCCACAACGAAGCCTGACGTGCTGGCGGCCGAGCAGGACTACCTCACCCTGCTCTACCAGCATCTCGACGAGCGCCGCCGGTACACGGTGGGGCGGCTCACCCAGGTCCTCAGAGCACCCAACGCCGGCACCCCGCAAGCGCGCAGCGAGCGGGACGCGGCCGCCGCGATGTACGCGGATCAGCTCGCCACCCTCGACGGCGTCGAGCAGGGACTGTGCTTCGGGCGCCTGGACCTGCACCCTTCCGGCGACGAAGACGAGGACGACGAGGACGGCCGGCGCTATATCGGGCGGCTTGGCCTGCTCGATGAGCAGCACGAATACCGTCCGCTGCTGATCGACTGGCGGGCGCCCGCGGCCCGGCCGTTCTACACCGCGACCGCGGCACGCCCCGAAGGTGTTCGCCGCCGCCGGCACATCCGGACCCGCAGCCGCACGGTGCTCGCCGTCGAGGACGAAGTACTCGACCTGCTACCCGACGGGGCTGGGCTGGAGGACGGCGCAGAGCACAGCCCGACCCGGATCAGCCTGACCAGTGAGGCGGCTCTGATGGCCGCGCTGACGGCGAACCGGACCGGCCAGATGTCCGACATCGTCGCGACCATCCAAGCTGAGCAGGACCGGATCATCCGGGCCAAGCCGCAGGGAGTGCTCGTCGTGCAGGGTGGGCCGGGCACCGGCAAGACCGCGGTCGCGTTGCACCGGGCGGCTTACCTGCTGTACACGCACCGCAAGCAGCTGGCCAAGCGAGGCGTGCTCGTCGTCGGGCCCAACTCGACGTTCCTGCGTTACATCGGGCATGTGCTGCCCTCCCTGGGCGAGACCAGTGTGCTGCTGTGCACCGTCGGTCAGCTGCATCCGGGGCTGCACGCCCGCGGCGTCGAGCCCGACGAGACCGCCGCGGTCAAGGGCCGGTTGGAGATGACGAAGGTGGTCGCCGCCGCGATCCGGGACCGCCAGCAGGTGCCCACGGAACCGATCGAGCTCACCGTCGAGGCGCAGCGCATCCAGCTGGACAGCGCCGTGTGCCAGCCAGCTCGCACCCGCGCCCGGCGCTCTCACCGGCCACACAACGAGGCCAAGCGGATCTTCCACCAGGAGGTCGTGACGGCCCTCGCCAACCGCGTCGCGAACGGTCTGGGCCCCGACGTGCTGAGCCGCGGCGATCTGGCAGACATCCGCACCGAGTTGCAGGGCAGTCCCGAACTGACCGCCGCACTGGAGACGCTGTGGCCGATGCTGTCCGCGGAGCAGCTGGTTACTGACCTCTACGCCGACCCGCAGCGGCTGGCCAGCGCCACCCACCGGGTGCTATCGGAGCAGGATCGAGAGCTACTGGCTCGCCCCGCGCCCGGTCCGGACGTCGACCCGGAGCTGGTGTGGACCCCCGCCGATGTCGCGTTGCTGGATGAGGCCGCCGAGCTGCTCGGCTCCGACGGCAGCGCCGAGGCCGCCCGGGAGGCCGCCGCGCTGCGCGCCGAGCTGCAGTACGCGCAGGGCGTGCTGGACATCCTGGACCTCGACGAGGACCTCGACCCTGAGCTGCTGCGCGCGACCGACCTCATCGACGCCGATCGGCTGGCGGACCGGCAGCGGGCCCGGGGTTACGAGAGCACCGCTGAGCGCGCCGCGGCGGACCGCACCTGGACCTACGGCCACATCATCATCGACGAGGCGCAGGAACTGTCCCCGATGGCGTGGCGAGTGCTCATGCGGCGCTGCCCGAGCCGGTCGATGACGGTGGTCGGGGACCTCGCTCAGACCGGAAGCCGGGCCGGCGCGGCCTCCTGGCAGGACGTGCTCGGTCCGTACGTGGCGCAGCGGTGGCACCTAGAAGAGCTGACCATCAACTACCGGAACCCGGCCGAGATCGCTGATCTCGCCGACCACGTGCTGGCCGCCATCGACGTCGACATCACCCCACCGCAATCGGTGCGCCGCAGCGGCGTGGCGCCCCGCGCGGTTCGGGTGGGGTCGCTGGCCGACGAGATGCCCGCAGTGGTCGCCGAGGAGGCCGCCGCGGTGGGCGAGGGCCGGCTCGCTGTGCTCGCGCCGGCGGCTGGGCTAGACGAGCTGCGCACGATCATGGGGGCATCGGAGCAGAGCGCGCCGGGCGCCGATGACCTCGATGCACCGGTGACCGTGCTGACGGTCACCCAAGCCAAGGGCCTGGAGTTCGACGCGGTCGTGCTGGTCGATCCGGCGGCGATCATGGCCGAGTCACCCCGCGGCCTCAACGACCTCTACGTCGCCATCACCCGCACCACCCACCGCCTGTGCATCGTGCACCGCGGCGAGCTGCCCTCTGTGCTCGCCGCACTCGTGCGCTAGATCCGGCCCTCCAGATCGCGGCTATGGACGCGCTTGGAATGATGCGACCGGTTGCGACGCATCGGCCTCTTTGAAGTCGTGAATTCGGCTTTGATAGTCAGCGGTCACCTTTTCTTCCGCTGCCGCCTGGTAGTCGGCAGCTGGTTCCTCGTCTTCGGCTGGTGCGTCGCCCGCGGCTGGTGTCTCCTCGGCGGCTGGTGCCTCGTCGGTTGGTGTCTCCTCGGCGGCTGGCATCTGCTCGGCGGCTGGTGCTTCGTCGGCCGGAGAATCGGGATTATGTTCGGCGTCGTGCGGGGTGCCTTCTGGCTCACTCATCGCCGGTATCCTTCCTCTTGTTCCTCTCGGGTAGTCGATGTGTGTGGGCATACCCGCCAGCTAAGATCATCAACCGTTCGATGAGCCATTCGGGTGACACGGGTAGCCGCGCCGAGCGATGAGCACGGCCGGTGGTCTCAGACGAGAAGACGGGTCGTTCTCCGGACGGCAAGGAGTCAACGGGGTCCCGAGCAACACGGTGACATAAAGTCCGAGCCCCATCACTGCGAAAGGGCCTGGGCACTGTCCGCCGCACCCACCGTTGCGCACCGACCGGTAGGCACCGCATTGGCGCTGCTGGTCGGGTTGGTCGGCGTGCTGGCGGGGTTGGTCCTGCCGTTCGCGCCGGTGATCGCAGACCAGACCACGGTGAGCTGGCCCGCTCCTGGGCATTCCGCGGAGTCGAGTACTGCGTTCTTCGCGCCATACCGCCCGACGGAGCTGACCGCGACTGTGTCGTGCTCGGCGATTCGCGCCGCCACTGACCGGGGCGGTGCCGTCACGGTGCTGGCGACCGGCCCGGACGGGGACGGGTTGGTGCTGCGGACCGAAGCCGGAGTGGCCCAGCTGCGGTTGGGTCCCCGGGTGGTGAGCACCCAGCCAGTGGCCGGGATCCTGAGCGACTGCCAGACGCGGGTGCACGCCGGCTCGACTGGAACCGTGATCACCGTCGGGAATGCCCGGACGATCACACTGCCCGGTGAGCCGGTGCCCAAGGTGTTCGCATTCCGCACCGATCTCGACTCGTCGCAGGCGGCTGGGATAACGGTGACCGCCCGCACCGCCAGCCCATTCGCCACCAGCCCCAGCAGGGTCAAGATCCTGCTCATCGCCGTGCAGCTGCTCACAGCGCTGATCGCCCTCGGGCTGCTGGCCCGCAGTTGGCCGGCCTTGAAGAGCAGCCAGCCTCGGTGGCGCACCGCGTGGGTGGATCTCGGGGTGGTCGGGGTACTGGCCGGCTGGGCGATCGTCGGTCCGCTGACCGACGACGACGGCTTCGCCACCACGATCGCCCGCAACGCCGCGCGGACCGGCAATGTCGGCAACTACTATCGGTGGTGGAACGCCTCGGAGACGCCGTTCGCGCTGACTGAGCAGCTGCTCGCACCGCTGACCCAGGTCAGCCTTGCGCCGCTGTGGCTGCGGATGCCCAGCACCGTGCTGGGGGTGGCGACCTGGTTCGTGCTCAGCCGAGGGGTGCTCGGCGCCGCGCTGCCCGCCACCGCGGGCAGCGTCCGGATCCGGCTGCTCGCGGCGGTGTGCCTGCTCGCCGCCTGGCTGCCGTACAACCTCGGGGTGCGCCCCGAGCCGTACGTGGCCTTCGGCGTCACCGCGGTGCTGGCGCTGCTGTGGCGGGCTGGTGGACTCGCCGCGCTGGGTGGGGCCGCGCTGGTGGCCGGGCTGACCATCCCGGTCAGCCCCAGCGGGCTGCTGGTCGCCGCCCCGATCCTGATGTTCGCCCTCCGGATCGTCGCGATCCTCCGCGACTCAGCGCGCGGGTGGGTGGAGGTGGCGGCCCGCGTGCTCCTGCTGTGCTGCATCGGCGCGGTCGGCCTCACCGTGATCTTCGCCGACCAGACCTGGCACGGGCTGGTGATCGCAACCCACTGGCACATCTACTTCGGACCGTCGCTGCCCTGGTACCACGAGCCTGACCGGTACCGATCCCTGCTCGGAACTGACCAGGACGGCAGTGCCACCAAGCGAATCCCGGTGCTGCTCACCCTGGCGCTGCTGCCGGTGGTCACAGTGCTACTGGCCCGCCGGAGCGCGCCGCCCGGCGTCGACAGCGTTGCCCACCGCTCAGCCGCCCGGTTGGCCGGAGTCGTGGCCACCGCGCTGGCCCTGTTGTGGCTGACGCCGTCGAAATGGTCGCACCACTTCGGCGCGGTGGCCGGGTTGTTCGCGGCGTTCCTGGTGATGGCCGTGGTCCTGCTTGTCCGGCGGGCCCGGGCGCCGGGCGCGGACTGGCTGCAGCGTGGGGTCGGCGTGGGCGGCGGCCTCCTGGTGGCCGCGGCAGCCGGGCTGGCCTTCGCGGGCCCGAACGCCTGGTGGCAACCAGCGGTCTACGACGTGCCATGGGCCGCCGGTCCGGTGCGCCCGGCCGGCCTCCCGTTGGACTCCCCGCTGCTGTGGATCGGTGCACTGGCGTTGGGGTACGTGGCGCTAGCCGCCGCCCGCGCGGGCACAACCCGCGACGCGCCGGGGCTCAGTGCCGCGCCCGCGGTGCTCGCGGTGGCGGCGGTCAGCACTGCGGTGGCGGTGCTGCTCGGCTCGTTGCTGGCCGCGCCACTGCGCCGGCCGGCCGGTTCGCTCGCCCTGGTGAACCTGCACCGGCTGACCGGTGGCCCCTTCTGCGGCCTGGCCGACGACATCCAGGTCCTGCCCGACGGCCCCGTGCTGGCCCTCGCCGGCACGTTCGGCCCCGGCCCTGCGCAACAGCTCAGCGGGTTCACCGCCTTGGCAGGCTTCGACCCTGCGCACCCGCCGCCAGACCCGCCGGGGATCGGGATATCCGCGCAGCTGTGGGGAAGCCTGATCGGCGGCCCACGGAGCACCGGGACCATGACCAGCCCCTGGTTCCGGCTCCCGACAGCCAGCGGGGTGGCGGTCTCGCTGTCCGGCCGCACCGATCGGGGCAACAAGCTGGTCCTGGAGTTCGGCCGGGCCCGGTACGGCGGCGTCACCACAGTGGGCTTCCGGGTGCCCTACGACCGGGTGCGTCTGGACCAGGATCACCTGGACGGCCCCCCGGACTACCGCCCGTGGCGGTCCATCGGGCTCGACGCGGCGCAGATTCCGGCCGGGGCCGACCGGGTCCGGATCCGCGCGACCGATGCCACCACCGACCCGGACGGTTGGCTGGCCGTCACCGGACCCCGGCAGCGCAGCGTCGTCGGGTTCAACGAGTTCCTGGCCGGCCGCGGGCCGGTACTGGTGAGCTGGCCGCAGGCGTTCCTGTTCCCCTGCGTGCGCGACATCGTCGGGGTCGCTGACGGGCTGGCCGACGCGCCCCGGGTGGTGATCGAGGCCCCCCGCCGCCTCGGTCGGCTCTCCGCGATCACCACGGATCAGACCCAAGGCGGCGATTTCGCGGCGATCCGCCCGTTCGGCCGGCTTTACGAGGTACCCACCCGGGTGATCGGCCATCCCGAGATCGACTGGGGCGCCCTGGAACTCTCTGCCGACACCGCCGCCCACGACGCCTACCAACACACCACCATCCACGCCTCCCCCACCGCGCGTTCTGGAGACGGACTGCGCTGATCAAGCCCCGGTTTGGCGCAGTCTGCATCCAGAACGCGGTGAGCGATGGGCCACCGGGTAGCCTGCGGGCGATGTCTGAGATCGTGGTACGTGCGCTGAGCGGGTGGGGTCGGACTGCGCCGAGCAGCGCTCGGGTGCTGGTGCAGCCGACCCTGGAGTCGATCCAGCAGGCTGTCCGCGATCCGGGCAGCCGGGGGGTGATCGCCCGGGGGTTGGGGCGCTCCTACGGCGACCCGGCGCAGAACGCGGGCGGGCTCGTCATCGACATGACCGGCTACAACCGGGTCCACTCCCTCGACGCGGACAGCGGCCTGGCCGCGGTGGACGCTGGAATCAGCCTCGACGCGCTGATGCGCACCGCGCTGCCGTTCGGACGGTGGGTCCCGGTATTGCCCGGAACGCGCCAGGTCACCGTCGGTGGCGCGATCGCTGCCGACATCCACGGCAAGAACCACCACAGCGCGGGCAGTTTCGGCAACCACGTCCGCTCGCTTGACCTCGTCACCGCTGACGGGTCAATCGCCACGCTGACTCCCGACGATGAGCTGTTCTGGGCCACCGTCGGCGGCATGGGGCTGACCGGGATCATCGTGCGCGCGACGGTCGCGCTCACCCACGTCGAGTCGGCGTACTTCGTCGTCGACACCGATCGCACCGCCGACCTAGACGAGCTGATGGACCTGCTCACCGACGGTTCCGACGACCGATACGACTACTCCGCCGCCTGGTTCGACGCGATCTCCACCGGCCCGAAGCTGGGCCGCGCGGTGCTCACCCGCGGCTCGCTGGCCAAGCGCGACGAGCTGCCAGCGAAACTGCGCAGCGCTCCGCTGGCCTTCGACGCACCGCAACTGCTCACCGCGCCCAACGCCTTTCCCAACGGGCTGGCCAACCGGGCGATCTTCGGTGCGCTGAGCGAAGCCTGGTACCGCAAGGCGCCCAAACGCCGGCGCGGCGAGGTACAGAATTTGACCGCCTTCTACCACCCGCTGGACATGGTCGGGGAGTGGAACCGGGCGTACGGCTCACGGGGTTTCCTGCAATACCAGTTCGTGGTGCCCTTCGGCGCGGAGAACACCTTCCGTCACATCGTGGAACAGATCGTGTGCTCCGGTCACGTGTCGTTCCTCAATGTGCTCAAACGATTCGGCGAAGCCAGCCAGGCGCCGCTGTCGTTCCCCCAGCCCGGCTGGACGATCACGGTGGATTTCCCGATCCGCCGGGGTCTCGCGGAGTTCTGCGACCGGCTCGACGAGCAGGTGCTCGACGCCGGTGGCCGGCTCTACCTGGCCAAGGAATCGCGGACCTCCGCAGCCGCCATAGCCCGCATGTACCCGCGAATCGACGAATGGCGCAAAGTCCGTGCCACCGCCGACCCCGACGGGATCTTCGCCTCTGACCTCTCCAGGAGACTCGAACTGTGATTGACGCTGTCGGTAACCCCCAGTCCCTGCTGCTGCTGGGCGGCACCTCCGAGATCGCGCTGGCCACCGCGGAGTGCTATGCCTCCCGGCGTCCACTGCGGGTGCTCCTTGCTGCCCGCCCGTCGCCGCGCCTGGACGCTGCCGCGGGGCGGCTGGACCGCGTCGGCGCCACCGTGACGACGCTGCCCTTCGACGCGGCCGACACCGCCTCGCACGCCGCGACGATCGAGAAGGCATTCGCCGACGGCGACATCGACGTCACGCTGGTCGCCTTCGGGTTGCTCGGCGATCAGGAGAAGGCGTGGACCGACCACGCCACCGCTGTTGAGCTCGCGCAGGTCAACTACGTGGGAGCGGTGTCGGTCGGGGTGCTGCTCGCTGATGCGCTGCAACGGCAAGGCCACGGCGCACTCGTGGCGCTGTCGTCGGCCGCCGCCGAGCGCCCCCGGCGGTCGAACTTCGCCTACGGCTCCACCAAGGCCGGCCTGGATACCTTCTACACCGGCCTCACCGAGGCGCTGCGCCCAGCCGGTGTCAAGGTCTCGGTGATCCGCCCCGGCTTCGTGCACACCAAGATGACCGCCGGCATGAAAGCCGCCCCGCTGTCAGTCACCCCGCAGCAGGTAGCCGAGGTCATCGTCGACGCCGTGGCCAACGGCCGCGAGCAAGCCTGGGCCCCCGCTTCCATGCGCTACGTCATGTCCGCCCTCCGCCACGTCCCCCGCACCATCTTCCGCCGCCTCCCCATCTGATCCGTGTCGTGAACTCGACAGGACGCACGTTTCTGGTGCTGAGAACGTCCGCCCTGTCGAGTTCACGACGCTGACCGCCGCGTGCGGCGGGCGATGGCTTCGCGGACTTGGGCGGCGGTGACGTCTGGGGTGCGAAAGATGTCTGGTGCGGTGAAGCGGAGGACGGACCAACCGGCGGCGTCCAGTCTGTTCAGGCGGCGGGCGTCGGACTGCTGCTGCCAAGCGGTGAGATGGCCCCTGCCGTCGTACTCGATTGCCAACTTCAGCCACAGGTACGCCATGTCCAGACGAGCGACGAACTCGCCGAGCTCGTCGTACACGGTGTACTGCAGTTCAGGACGCGGCAGCCCGCGCAGCACGAGCACCATTCGGGAGCGGGTCTCCATGGGTGATTCGGCTCTGGGGTCGGAGAGGTCGATCACTGCCGGGACGCGACGGCGCCAGCGCGCCCGCGGGTACCGGCTCTGGATGCGCGGCACGGCCTGCGGGGTGAACCGTCCGACGCGCGCCAGCGCGTCCATCGCCACCACCGCCTCCACGGTGGGCAACCACCGAGCCAGATCCCACGCCGTGCGAAGCGCTGTGGTGACACCGAGCGGGTCGAGGATCTCGTCGTCGGCAAGCAGGTCACGATGGATGGTGAGGCCTGGTTGCTCCCGGAAGTCACCGCCGGGCACCGTCAGCTCGGCGTTGGCCTCCGCCGGTGCGCATCCTGCACCGAGCAGTTCGGCGGCCGAGTAGCCAGACAGTACGCACTGACCCGGAGCTAGCAGTAGCGCCGCCTGCGATCGGGCGGCGAGGTCAGTGGGTGCACCGGCGAGCACGTAGATGTCGGGGAACAGCCGGCGGTACCGGGGCCCACGGAGCACCCGCTCGGTGAGCAGCCCGCGCTGCACAGCCCATGATCCCCGGAAGGGCGTGCCACCGAGTGTCAGTTCGTCGATCACACCTCAGACTCTGCCGCACACCCCCGCCAACACCCCCCGAAAGCGCCCCAACAACGCCAAACCATCCACACTCACCCCACCCATCCACAGGCGTCGTGAACGGCACGGGAAAACGCCGCGCTAGAGGTAGACGGCGGCGATGAGGGTGAGGACTAGGGCGGCGCCGAGGACTTGGAGGGTGCGGTCGGCTAGGGCGATCTCTTCGGGTTCGCCGCCGTTGCCGCCGTCGACGTCGACGGCGTAGCGCAGCACGGCCACGACGAAGGGGACCAGGGAGATCACCGGCCAGTGGGAGTGGTTGGTCTGGCTGAGCTGAAACGCCCACGAGCCGTACGTCATGATCACTCCGGTGGCCGACAGGGTCCACACGAAGCGAAGGTAGGAGGCGGTGTAGCGCTCCAGCGACTTGCGGATCTTCGCGCCGGTGCGTTCGGCGAGGCGGATCTCGGCGTAGCGCTTACCGGCCACCATGAACAGTGACCCGAACGCGGTGGTGAGCAGGAACCACTGGGACAGTGCGATCCCCGCCGCGGCACCGCCCGCGATGGCCCGCAGCAAGAAGCCCGACGCGACGATGGAGATGTCCACCACCGGCTGGTGTTTCAGCCACAAGCAGTAGGACAGTTGCACCGCGATGTAGACCACGGTAACGAGCACCAGGGCCGTCGACGCCAGGAACGACACCCCGATCGCGGCGGCGAACAGGACCGCTGCGACGCCCAGTGCCAGCTGGGGTGGTACCACCCCGGCGGCGATCGGGCGGTTGCGCTTGGTCGGGTGTGCGCGGTCGGCCTCGACGTCCTGGACGTCGTTGACCAGGTACACCCCGGACGCGGCCAGCGAGAACGCGATGAACGCGATCCCGACGGCGACGAGCACGGGCAGGTGGAAGATGGTGCCGCCGGCGAACGGCGCGGCCAGCACCAGGACGTTCTTCACCCACTGCCGGGGCCGCATGGTGCGGACCAGCCCGAACAGCGCGTTGTCGCCTCGCGTCCGGGTCTGACCCGGCGCGGTGGTGGTCATCGGCGTCCTCTCGAGGGGTTGCCGCGCAGCCGTCGTCGCATCCCAGCGCCGATGGCCGCGCCGAGCGCGGAGCCCACCAGCACGTCGCTCGGATAGTGCACGCCGAGCACCAGTCTGCTGATCAGCATCGGGGGCACCAACAGCGGGGTCAGCCGGCGACCCAGCAGGCCGCCGTAAAGGATCGCCGCCGCGGTGGTCGACGCCGCATGCGAGGACGGGAAGGACAGCTGACTCGGCGTGCCGGCCAGCACCTGAACGGATGGGTCAACGGGGCGGTGCCGGCGCACCACCTGCTTCACCGCGATCGACGTACCGTGCGCGGCAGCCACCGTGGCCACCGAGACCAGCCAGTCACGCCGGCGCCGTCGATCGACCAGCGCACCCAGCGCACCCAGCGCCAACCAGCCCAGGGCGTGTTCGCCGAAATGTGACATCCCGCGGGCGACGGCTACCACCTGCGGCACCGCGATTCTGCGCTGCACGGCAGCGAGCACCGCGGTTTCTTGGTCGTCTGTACTGGATCGCCGTTGCAGCATCACGCGTCGAATACCCTTTTCCAGCCGGTCCGATCAGTGAGCCCCGCTGCGGCATCGCGGTAGCGCTTGCGTAGCCGGGGAAAGTCCCGGGCAAGTTCCCGGTGCAGCGCCACCGAGCGGGCGAGCATCGAACGGAATGCCTGGGGATCACGCTTGCGGTAGGTGACGCCGCGGCCGTCGGCGGTGGACACGGTCACCCCGTCCAGCCCGGAGAGCACGAACCATCGGGCGTCGGAGCGGGCCAGCGACAGCTGCGGGCGGTTGCGGGCCTGGTCATTGACCGGACGTAACTGGTGCGCCAAGCGTTTGAGCAGGGTCGCCCCGATGGTGACCGGGTTGGTGGGTGGTTTGAGCATGCGCTGCACCGCGAGCTGACCACCGGCAGGCAGCGGCAGCTCCTGGGAGTCCATCACCTGCCCGTCGGTGAACTCCGCGCAGCGGGCCCGGACCTCACCCAGCGCCGTGGGCAGCTTGTCGAACAGCGCCTGCGGCCCGGCCATGAAGTCCCGGATCGCCATCTCCTGCAGCGCCAGCGTGGAGTACTCCATCGCCAGGGCATGCTTCAGGGCGTGCTTGAGGCTGTCGGCGAGCATCGCCGTGGGCCGCTCGTCGGTACCGTGCAGCGCAGCGCCGACCAGCCTGTTGCGCAGGTGGAAATACGCCTGCCAGTCGGTGGCGTCGTCCTTGTCGGCGAAGGACATGTGCCAGATCGCCACGCCGGGCACGGTCGCGGTGGGATAGCCCGCGGCGCGGGCGCGTAACCCGTACTCGACGTCGTCCCACTTGATGAACAGTGGCAGTGGCAGCCCGATGTTCTCGGCGATGGTGCGCGGGATCAGGCACATCCACCAGGCGTTGTAGTCGACGTCGGTGCGCCGGTGCATCCAGGCGGTCTGGCGCAGCGAGTGCTGGGCGAAGTCGTGGTCGTACTCGGTGCCCGGCGCCTTGTTCCAGCGCATCCGCTGCCGGTCGACGATCTCGCCCCAGGCGTGCAGCCGGGAGCGGGCCTGGGCCTGCAGCATCTGCCCGCCGACCAGCATCGGCCGGCGGGCGAACCGGGAGAACGCCACCGCGCGCAGGATCGAGTCGGGCTCTAAGACGATGTCATCGTCCATGTAGAGGATCTGCTCGCAGTCGGTGTTCTCCAGCGCCTCGTACATCACCCGCGCGTAACCGCCGGAACCGCCGATATTGGGCTGGTCGATGATCCGCAACCGGTCGCCCAGAACGGCCTGCGCCTGCGCGAAACCGTCCTGGTCCCGGACCTTGTTGACGCCCTGGTCGGGGATCACCACCGCGGTGACGATCGAGCGGACCAGCTCGTCCTCGCCGATCGCGCGCAAGGTGGCCACGCAGTCGGTGGGGCGGTTGAAGGTGGGCATCCCGATGGTCACCGCGGCGCGTCCGGGCGCCTCGATCGGCGCATACCACCCGCCGGAGTGCACGATCAGCTCCGCGTCCTCGGTGCTGAGGTCGAACCAGTACCACCCACCGTCCTCGAACGGCGTCAGATCCAGCTCGATGTCCAGCTGGCGCCCTGCAGTGCTTTCTATCAGTTCACCGTGGGTGTGAATCGCAGTGGAGTCGGACTTGGATCGGTAGACGTCGACCCGGCCGGCGCCCTCGACGTCCAAGCGCAGCCGCACGGTGCGCAGCGCGGTCCAGCGCCGCCAGTAGCTGGCCGGGAAGGCGTTGAAGTACGCCGCGAACGACACTTCGGTCTGCTCGGGCACCGACACGCTGGTGCGGGACAGCGCGCGCACCCGCCGAGCGTTCGGGTTGGCCAGGGTGACTTCGATGTCGACGTCACGCGGATCGTGGGCACCGGTCGCGCCGGCCGGTGGCCATACCCGCCGGGCAGTGGCGGACAGCTCGTCGACATAGAGCGCCCGGACGGCCATCGGGTCGGCCCGGCGGGGCAGGATCACGCGCTGCAGCAGCGTCGAGAACGGCTCGACGGGCGTGCTGGCGAGCGACTCTTCCGGGCTCCAGACGGTGCTGGTCGGCATGGACTCCCCAGTGCTGGCGGTGTAACGGGCTCGGCGTTGACGTCGCCAGAGGGTAGTCCTCGGCGGTGACCCTGAGCTGCCCGGCCACCCCTGTGCGACGTACCCGCAGGTCACCAACCGTCTTGCTGGCCCGTCGAGGGGTCGTCCAGGGACTGGTTATCGGTGAAGTACGGGGCAATCTTGTTATCGTACATTGACAGTGCAGAGCCGATCGCCATGTGCATGTCCAGATATTTGTACGTACCGAGCCGCCCACCGAAAAGCACGTTGCGGTTGGCGGTCTCCTTGCGGGCCATCTCGCGGTAGCGTTCCAGCTTCGCCCGGTCCTCAGCGGTGTTGATCGGGTAATAGGGTTCGTCACCGCGCTGCGCGAACCGCGAGTACTCGCGGAAGATCACCGTTTTGTCGGTGCGGTAATCGCGTTCCGGGTGGAAGTGCCGGAACTCGTGGATCCGGGTGTAGGGCACCTTCAGATCGGCGTAGTTCATCACCGGCGTGCCTTGGAAGTCACCGGTGTCGAGCACCTCCTGCTCGAAGTCCAGAGTGCGCCAGCCCAGTTCGCCCTCGGCGTGGTCGAAATAGCGGTCCAGCGGCCCGGTGTAGACGACGGGAACGTCGGCGGGAACATCGCTGTGCACGTCGAACCAGTCGGTGTTCAGCCGGACCTCGATATTCGGATGCTGGGCCATCCGGTGCAGCCACGCGGTGTACCCGTCAACCGGCAGGCCCTCGCAGGTGTCGTTGAAATACCGGTTGTTGAACGTGTACCGTACCGGCAGCCGGGAGATGATGCCCGCCGGCAGTTCGGTGGGATCGGTCTGCCACTGCTTGGCGGTATAACCCCGCACGAACGCTTCATACAGCGGGCGGCCGATTAGCGAGATCGCCTTTTCCTCCAGGTTGGTGGCGTCCTTGCCCTGGATCTCGGCCGCCTGCTCGGCGACCAATGCTCTGGCCTGGTCCGGAGACAGGTGCTTGCCGAAGTACTCGCAGATCGTGCCCAGATTCACCGGCATCGGGTACACCCGGCCCTGGTAGCTGGTGAACACCCGATGCTGGTAGCCGGTGAAATCGGTGAACTGGTTGACGTAGTCCCACACCCGCTTGTTCGAGGTGTGGAAAAGGTGCGCACCGTAGCGGTGTACCTCGATACCGGTCTCGGGTTCGGCCTCGGAGTAGGCGTTGCCACCGATGTGGTGCCGGCGGTCTACCACCAGGACACGCCGATCCAGTTGGCTGGCGACCCGCTCGGCGACGGTCAGCCCGAAGAAGCCGGAGCCCACCACGATCAGGTCGATGTCTGGCGTATCCAAGGGCAACAGACTCACGGGCGTTGAGGGTAGCCGCTCACCGGTGGGCAGCGCGGCCGCCCTCGCTAGCCAACCGGCCGGACCACCATCCGGCTGGGGTCGGAGCGCCAGGACGATGTCGCGTCAACCCCGGTTGGATCTTTGGCGAACGTGAACCGGTAGGCGGGACGAATGGGGGGACCGGCCTTGAACCGATGGTAATTCCAGTCCAACAAAGTGCGCACCACTGGGTTTGCCGCCGCTCGTTCGGTCCGCAGGAGATGGGCGACCTGCGCGCGATCGGAGAAGCGGTCGACGACTGTGCAGTCACAAAAATATGCGACCGTGCCGACCTCACCGAATGCCGCTACAGTCGTTCCTGAGGGTGCTCTCGCGGCGAGAGCGGCGTACTCGGCAGGCGAAGCCCAGTTACTCGAGATAGGCATGATCTGCCATGGCCGGGCGACGAGAAACACCACCGCCGCTGCGATCAGGACAGCGCCGAGGGTTGATCCGGTCCATTGCAGGCGGCGGTCGAGTATTCCTACGCCCAGGACAGCGAGCATGCTCAACGATCCGATCGCCGGCCCGTAATACCAGTGGTACGGCGGGGGCCGCAGTAGCAGGTACACCGTGATGTGCAGTAACGCACCGAGCCCCCATACCACCGCCAGCACCCCAGCGGATCCAGTCCGCCGGCGGGCGCCGACGGCGCTCCAGACGGCCAGTACGACAAGACCGAGCGCGGCGGGCACCACCGACAACGCAACCGCCAGCGGATAGGCAAGCCGGTAGTGCCACAGGCCGACGGCGAACGAATTGCCGGCCCACGTCTCGCTGGTCTTGAACAGGAGCGTGTCCGGAACCGCGGAACCAAGCCACCACCAGGAGACCACGAACCACGGCAGAGCGACGACACCGGCGACACCCATAACCTGCGCGGCACGTCGTGCCCGAGTCCGAGTGGGCGAACCTACGATCACGGCGATGAGCGCGGCTAAGGCGAACGCAGCGAGATCGGCGCGCGTTAACACCAATAATCCGCACACCAACCCCACAGCCACCGGACGCCGAGCGACCACAGCCGCGCCCAGGATCGCAATCAGCGCGATCCCCAGGTATGTTTCCAGCCCAATGGTCGAGATGAGCAGTGGGTTCACCACGAGAAGGCTGACAGCTATCGCGGCGAGCCACGAGCTACGCTCCAGCCGCGCACATATCGCCGATAAAGCGGCACCGGTCGCGGCGAGTGAGACGATGAGCAGGATCCCCACTGAGACCACCGGGTGGCCCGACAACACGATGAGCCCGGCCAGCAACAGAACATTGAGCGGTGACGTGGCGGTGTTCGCCGGGTGCCCGGGAACTAAGGCCCACTGGCCGTGTTGGGCGAGCGACCGTGCGTAGTCCAAGGTGATGTACGCATCATCGATCAGCGCCTGGTGGGCGACCAGAAACACGAGTGCCGCGCCCAAGCCGCCTAACGCCGCGCACGATGCCGATACCGTGAGAAGCCGCACCCCCGTGGCCGCCGTCAACGTCACGGCAGGCACGGTCCATGCACAGCCTGCATTCGCGCGCCTATCTGGCATCTCCTTCGCCGCTCTGGTCGAACATCTTCTCCCAGGACTCGACGGAGGTCAGCTGCGGCACCGCAGCGCGGTAGCGATCGGCCGTGACGTCCCACTCCCCGACCAGCCGCCGGTAAAGCGTGATCGTGCGGGCAAGCAATGCGCGGAACTGCTGCGGGTCCCGCTTGCGGAAAGTGACACCACTGCCATCCGCGTTAGAGACCGTGGCCGAGTCGACCATGCCGAGCAGGAACCACCGGGCATTGCGGGCCGGTACATTGATCTGTGGGCGGTCGCGGGTCTTTGGCTCCGGTGCGCGCAGGTGCCGGGATACCGTGGACAGTGCGCGTTTGGCGATGGCGACAGGATGTGTCGGCGGCTCAAGGAGCCGCTCGATGCGGACCGGATCGAACAACGGCATCGGTAGTTGCTGGGCGGAGGAGAAGATCCGGGCGTCGTCGTAGCCCTCGCGCAACTTTCGGACGGCGGGCAGTCCGTCGCGCAGCGAAGCGAACAAACATTCCGGTCCGTCGAGGAAGTCTTCGATCGACTTGTGGTGCAGCGCCACCGTCGAATATTCCATGGCCATCAGGTGCTTGAAGGTGTTGCGAAAACCATCTTGCACGATCGCCCGGCGGACGTCATACGTGCTGTGCAACGCCAGCGTGATCAGCCGGTTGCGCAGGTGGAAATAGGCCGTCCAGTCGGTCGCGTCGTCCTTGTCGGTCCAGGGCATGTGCCAGATTGCCGACCCGGGCAGGGTGACGGTGGGAAAACCGCACTCAGCCGCGCGCAATGCGTACTCCGCGTCGTCCCATTTGATGAACAGCGGCAGTGGCAGTCCGGTCCGCTCAAGCACCTCGCGGGGGAACAGGCACATCCACCAGCCGTTGTAGGTGGAGTGGATGCGGGCGTGTAACAAGCGTTGGTTGCGCAGCGTCAGCTTCGCGAAATCGTGCTCATAGACCGACCCGGGGGCCGGGCGCCAGAAGCTGGTCCGCAAATCCACGATCTCGCCCATGGCGTGCAGTTGGCTGCGCACCTGCAGGTTCAGCATCTGCGCACCGACGATCACCGGCGATGATGTCGCACTGGCAAAGGCGTGCGCACGCAGCACGCTGTCCGGCTCCAGCCGGACGTCGTCGTCCATCAGCATCATGTGTTCGACGCTGGTGGTGCGCAGCGCCTCCAGCATGCCGCGGGTGAACCCGCCGGAGCCGCCGAGGTTCTCCTGGTCGATCACCACCAGCCGGTCGGCGAGTTGGGCCGCGACATCGGCGAACCGCTGGTGATCGCGTACCTTCACGCTGCCCTGGTCAACGACGAAGACCTTCGCGATGACGTCGAGAACCGCCGGCTCCTCGGCCAGCGAGGCCAGCGCGGTGACGCAGTCCGCCGGGCGGTTGAAGGTCGTGATCGCCACCGCCAGCGGGCGGGCCGGCAGCGGCTCGTCGACGATCCACGCGGCATCGGTGACGGTCAGCGATCCACGTTCGGTGGCGACGTCGAACCAGACCCAGCCGCCGTCCTCGAACGGCGCCAGCGACTCGCGAAACTCCAGCTGAACCGGGTCGGCCAGCGCGTCGAGCTGCTTGCCTTCCAGGTGTACGACGTCGCCATTGGACTTCGAGCGGTAGAGATCCACTCGCCCCGAGCCGCGCACGGTCAGGCGCAACGCCACCTCTTCCACCCGGGTCCAACGCTTCCAGTAGCTCGCCGGGAAGGCGTTGAAGTAGGTGGCGAACGACAGCTGGCAAGCGGGCGGCAGGGTCACCGTCGATCGGTTGGCCACTTCCGCCGTGCGGCCGTGCAGGGTCACCGGTTCGTCGAGATACAGCGGGCGCACCTCCGGGGGATCGTCGGCGCGGGGCATCACCACGCGGTGCAGGACACGCTGGGGAGCGACCCTGCCCGCGGTCGGACCGACCTGTAGCGAGCTGACATCCGACAGCTTGCTGTCTGCGGCGTTGTTGCGGGCCGCTTCCCTGCGGGCGGCCCGCTCGATCGCCGTCGGAATCTCGAGCGGCTCGCCGGCGGCCTGGTCGGTGACCCGGGCAGGCGGACCGGCCGTTTCCTGGGTTGTCACGTGATCCCTTCCCTGCGTCGGCCACTTCGCGCAGATCCTCGCAGATCAGGCGCACGCCAATGCAGGGCGACCCCGTCAGCGGCCCGGGCCGGGCGGTGGGCACCGATCCCCGTGGGGGCTCCGAGCACCGGGATCCTCGTACCTGATCGAGAGGGCGCTTGCCGGTGACCGCCGCACGACCGGCAGCCCTGTATGTGAGCGCGGGTGTTCGGTGAACTCCTGTTGGGCGGAGCTGGTCGCCGAGGCCGACTCGCGGGGAATCGCCGTCGAGCGAGGTTTTCGCAACACCAGACAACTGCTGGCGGGAATGCTGCAGCTATCCGCGGCCGAGGCGCGCACCCGGGTGGACCACGCCACCATGGTGGGAACCCGCCGCACGATCACCGGCCAGACACTCGCGCCGCAGCTGCGGGCCACCGCCGCCGCGTTGGCCGCCGGACAGATCGGCACCGGGCAACTGCGAGTGATCACCGAGACGATGGCGGCACTTCCACCGTCGGTCCCGCAACCGGCCCGGGAACGCGCCGAGGCGGATCTGGCCGGCTACGCCCGCGACCTCGACCCCCGCCGGTTGCGGATCATCGCTGGGATGCGCCGAGCACCGGCCTGGGCATCGCCACCCTGGACTACGGGCAGCTGATCAGCGCCGGCGACGCCCGCCGCCTAGCCTGTGACTGCAAGCTGATCCCGGTAGTCCTAGGCAGTAACTCCGAACCCCTCGACGTCGCCGGGCGATGCGCACCGTCCCACTGGGCATCTGCGCCGCGCATCACGTACGGCACTGGATCGACCTGGGCGAAACCACAGTAGGAAACAAGACCTCTTGCTAGATGTACCCTTCTTGCGAGTGCATAGCCGGGTCTCGCCTGGCAGAGTTCGCTTTGTTGGGGGTGCTGGCGTTCACGGTCAAGGAGGGCGACGGAGCCGCGTGGAGCGACGCGAAGCTCGGACTACCCCGTCACTTCACCTACTGGCGGGCGCCGGCGGTACGCGGGACCCTCACGCGGACAGGCTGGACTGAGATCAAGTTTGATCACGTCGCCGGCCGCATCGAGCCGTGGCTCTACGTCCTCGCCCGCGCAGCGTAGAGCAGGCAGCCCCCGGCTTCCGATCCTCTACTGGTACGCCGGTTCGGCGTCCAAGACATCGACGGCTGCCGCTGCCACTCGTCGTGGAAGTGTGGCGATCACAGCGCGCTGGATCAGGAAGCCATCAGCAAGCCGACGCGTAGTCATCCAGGGTGAGTCGCCGGATGCAACGTCCCCTACTGCCGCTGTCCCACCCTTCGGCCTGCCGAGAACGTGTTGCGGATCGCGCCCGTGCACCGGGAGGCCGTCTGCGTTGTTGAGCAGGTGGCGTACCAGTCTGCCGGGGAGCTGACCGGCCAAGAGCAACTTCCCGGGAATGGCCAGGTGGTTTCAGCGCAGCCGACTAGGCATGTTCCACGTGGTCAACGCTGGCACAGAGAGTCGCGGCAGTCGCTCGCGGGGGGTTGCCGGTCACGGTCGGTAACGAAACGGCTGGGGAGGCGATGAGATCAGATGGGAGTAATGTCGCGATCACGCCACTGGGGGCGACTGTGGACACCTGTGAGAACATCACCAACGCGGTGAAGGGTGCCGCCACCGCAGCGCTGACCGCCGCACTGGTGATTGCCGGCGGTGCGGGGATGGCCGAAGCGGCATCGGCAACGACCACGAAACCACCGTCCGCACCACCGCCAGCGTCCGCCCCACCAGGGCCTCA
>DATAWX010000236.1:0-13265 GCA_036266995.1 Pseudonocardiaceae bacterium
GATGGAACAACTCGGGCAGGTCAGCAGGGTCGCCTTCGACAAGACCGGCACCCTGACCGAGGGCACCCCCAGGTTGACCGACATCCGCCCGCTGACCGGATCCGGCCTGTCCGACGATGACCTGCTGCGCCTGGCCGCGGCAGCCGAGTATCCCAGCGAGCATCCCCTGGCCCGCACGATCGTGGCCGCTGCCCGGGATCGCGACCTCGCCCTGGCACCGGTCCGGGACTTCGGCTCCACCTCGGGGGTCGGCGTGCACGCCACCATCGCCGGTGTCCGGGTCGCGGTCGGCGCACCCGCCCGCGTGCTGGAAGATCTCACCGGTCCCGTCGCCGCGGTGGTGTCCGGGCTGGAGCAGGCCGGCCGTACCGCCGTGCTGGTGCTGCGCGATGGTGTCCCGATCGGGGTGCTCGGTATCGCCGACCGGCTCCGCGCGGACGCCGCCGCGACGGTGGCAGCGCTGGGGGCGATGACCGGTGCCACCCCGCTGCTGCTGACCGGGGACAACCCGCGCGCGGCCGCGGCGCTGGCCGCCGAGGTCGGCATCAGTGATGTCCGGGCCGGGTTGCTGCCCCAAGACAAGCTCGACACGGTACGAGCCCTGCAAGCCCGAGGCGAGCGGGTCGTGCTGGTCGGCGACGGCGTCAACGACGCCCCCGCCCTGGCCGCTGCCCACACCGGCATCGCGATGGGCAGAGCCGGATCGGACCTGACGCTGGACACCGCCGACGCGGTGATCGTCCGTGACGAACTGGCCACCATTCCCGCCGTCATCGCGCTTTCCCGCCGCGCCCGCCGCCTCGTCCTAGCCAACCTGGTGATCGCGGCGACGTTCATCACCGGACTGGTGATCTGGGACCTGCTCGGGCACCTGCCGCTGCCACTGGGCGTGGCCGGCCACGAAGGCTCCACCGTGATCGTCGGTCTCAACGGCCTGCGCCTGCTCCGCAACACCGCCTGGCACCGCCAAAACCTCGCTCGCCGGTACCGGCCCTCCACCGCCAGCCGAGGCCGTTAGCTCAACTGGCAGGCGGTCGACACCAGTTGACGCGAGGGGCTCTACGTCGGCTGCGGGAAACCGACCGGTAGCTTCACGCCTTGCGCAGCTATTCTGGCGACGTCCCGGGATTGTCAGGGATGGGTGCGACAATGGTGACGTGATAGAGACACTGCTGGATCCGAGGCAGGCGATAGTCGCCGGTCTCGACCAGTGGCGTCACTCGATCGTCGAGTGCGATGACACGGGCTTGCCGGATCGGGTCCGCGATATTGAATCGGTGTCGCGGATGGTGTATTCGGTAATGCTGGACGCGGTCGCGGAGTTGGAGTCGCGCAGCATCGCGACCGCCGCTGGCTTCCGCGACACGAAACAGTTGCTGGCGGGGATGCTGAACCTCTCGGCCACCCAGGCCGGCACCCGAGTCGCCGACGCCGGGCAGCTCGTGCCGCGCCGTGCCCTCGGTGGTGAGCCGTTGGCACCGTTGTTTCCGAACACTGCCGCGGCGCTGGCCGCCGGGGAGATAGGCCCGGCGCAGGTGAAGGTGATCACCGAGACGATGAATGCGATCCCGGCCCGCGTCGGTGGTCCCGAGCGCGAGGCCGCGGAGGCTGAGCTGGCTCACCATGCCCGGTCGTTCAACTCCACCTCGCTGCACCGGATCGGCCAGCACATCCTGGCCCACCTAGATCCCGACGGTCCGGAGCCCCGCGATGAGTCGCAACCGGCCCCGGCTGCGGGGGAGCTGCGGTTGCGTGACCGCCGCGACGGCCGACTCGGGCTGGAGGGATACCTCGAACCAGAGCACGGTGCTGCGTTCCGGTCGTTGATAGAACAACTCGCCGGGCCCCGCCCCGCTACCGAGGGCATTCTCGATGTGCGAACCACGCCGCAGCGCAATGCTGACGCCTTGCTGGAGCTCTGCGGGCTGGCTCGCGCCGCCCACGACTGTCCGAGCACCGCCGGGGAACCCCCGCACCTCACCGTGACCATCGACTGGGACGCCCTGCGGACCGGTCTCGGAGTAGCGACGCTGGACTACGGGACGCATATCACTGCAACCGAGGCCCGACGGTCGGCGTGCGACGCGAAAATCATTCCCGTTGTACTGGGTGGGAAATCCGAGCCCCTCGATGTCGGTCGGGCCATGCGGACCGTTCCACTATCTATCCGCCGCGCGCTGGTCGCGCGAGATCGTGGGTGTGTTTTTCCGGGTTGTGACCGCCCCCCGGGAATGTGCCAGGCGCATCACCGGCGGCACTGGGTTGATGGTGGTGAAACCAGTGTAGAAAATTGCGTTCTGCTATGTGAAACGCACCACCGGCACGTGCATCACACTGGATGGGAAATCCTCATCCGGCATGGCCATGTCGAATTCATCCCACCCCAGGTCATCGACCCCACCCGCACCCCACTGCACAACCCACTCCGCTGCTAGAGATCCACCGCGCACGATACCACCTACACCCAGCCTGCTCGCCAACAGCTTCACCTGGCCGCAGTCGTGGTGTCGGCCGATTCCTTCCCGCTATCGGGCGTCTCGCCGACCCGTAATGTGCTCAGCCGGGCCGTCGGGGGAGCCGCCCATCATCCGCAGCATCGCGATCCCGCCGGTGCGCACGAATCGAACGACGAGTACGGCCGCCAGGATCAGGAAGGCGATGTTGAGCCAGGTGGTGTAGTTCCATGTGATGCCGCCTTCTGTCATCACCACCGCCGACCGCTGGGCGGGAATCAGCCCGGTGACCCCGAAGAGGAGTTCCACGAGATATCCGGCGCCGACCATGGCGGTATAGAAGGTGCCGAGTATTACCAACGCCATCCGTGATCCGTAGTACTTCCGGTAAATGTTCAGGATCGGCAGGATCAGCAGGTCCGCGAAGATGAAGGAGACCACGCCGCCGAAGCTGATGCCGCCGTTCCACAGCACGGCCGCCAGCGGGACGTTGCCGATCGAGCAGACGAAGGACAGGATCGCCACGATCGGCCCGATGATCGGTCCCCACAGCGCCGAGGCAACCGGGTGATCGGTGAAGAACAAGGCGCGCCACCACGAATCGGGAACCCACGCGCCGATGGCCCCGGCGAGCAGCAGGCCGATCACGACATCGCGCAGGATCGCGGCCCATTCCATGACGAAGACATGCGCCACCGCGGTGAACCCCTCGGCCGAACCCAGCCTGGCCCAGAACGAGCCCTCGGCCGCAACGGACATGTCCATCGCGGCGTGGCCCTCCATCGAGCCTGCGACTCCCTTGTCGGCCTGCACGCGAGCCTTGTCGATCAACTGCTTGCGCCCGAAGAGCCGGAACAGCACGGCGACCAGCACGATCATGATCGGGGCACCGACGAACTCCGCTGCGGTGAACTGCCAGCCCAGCAACAGCGCCAGGATCACGCCCATCTCGATGACCAGGTTGGTGGATCCGATCTCGAAGGCCATCGCCGCGGTGAAGTTCGCCCCCTTGCGGAACAGTGACCGGGCCAATGCCACCGCGGCGTAGGAGCACGACGAGGACGCCGCGCCCAGAATGGAGGCGACCGCGAGGGTGCGGGGGCGGTCATCACCGAGCAGCCGGACGATCGTGGATTTCCGCACCACCGCCTGCACCAGCGCGGACAGGGCGAACCCGAGGATCAACGCCCAGAGGATCTCCCAGGTCATCGACCCCGCCAACGCCAGCGCGTGACCGATCGCGCTCACCCCGACCACCCCTCAAATACTCCATCGGTTCGTCAAGCGACGTTACCGGCGCTGGCGAGCCAGGTGTTGCAGACCGCGGGTCGACCAGCGCGGAGGCCAGTCTGGAACCACTTCAGGTTGTTCGCGATCGTCCCGTGGTCGCGGGGGAGGCCCGGCTGCGCGTCGTCCCCGCCGTTGCTGCTCGCGGCATCGGCCAGTTCGGCCGCGCCGACTGATCCTCGGCCGGGCATCGCCGCGATACCGACTCCGGCGAAGCAGTTCGCCTGCAGTTCCATCCGTCGGTTGAGCTCGAGCCACATCGGGCTTCGGTAGGGATAACCCGTCTGCGCGCGAACACTGGCCTCACCGATGCCGCTGAGTTCCTGAATATGGTGGCCGTACTCGTGCGCCATCGTCATGAGGAGCGAGCCCGTCCGATGGGCATCCGGGATGGAGTTGAGCTCCTCGTCTGGGGAAACCGAGATGACCTTGTCCGCGGCGCAGTAGAAGGCCGTAGCGGGATCACCCTTGCACGCCACGTCGGGAGCGATCCCGCTGAACCGCCTGATGCCCGGCCGGCTGAACGGCAGCCCCGCAGCGCTTAGCACCGGCCGCCAGGCATTGTCCAGGCAGGTCACCGACTCCTGCACCCACTCCTCGAGCTGTCGGTTGGTGGTGCCCATCTGCGGGAGCACGCAGGTGACGGCGGCTATGTGGAGATCTGCGCGGTAGACCGCGTTGTGATCGGGCGTGGGGGCCGGGGTTGGCTGCGGCGTCGCAGAAACGGTGGTCGCTGGCGGTGGAATGGTCGTCGCTGGGGCCAGTGCCCCAGAGGCCGGCGGCAGCGAGTTCTGACCGCTGGTTTCCAGATGCGGCACCAGCACAATCAGGGCTACCAGGAGCCCCGACCAGACGATCCGTCCCGCCAGCGCACCGCAGGTCAGGATCCGTCACCTCCGCGTACTCGAGTTCCCCACCAGACGCTGCGCCCTGAATGTGAACAGCAGAAGTCCAGTAGCCGAGCAGGGGATGGCGACCAACCCACGAGAGATGAGCTCCGGATAAGTCTTTGACCGAAGGTGACATTCGCGTTGGTGCATAAATCGGTGGTCGCCTAATCGGGTGTTTCGCTCGGAGCGAACAAGCCGTAGCGGGAAAACGAGACCGTTACGCCGGCATGGGAGGCACAGTGTCACTGAACGTTCCCGTGAGCCTGTTGGAGAAAGCGCAACACGGCGCCGTCGCAGATGACGAATTTGTGGACTGTATTCGCGAGTCGCAGCCTTACGCGTGGTCGATGGTTGAGCGACTGGCGAAGGAGCTCGATACTACCGGTGCACCGTTTGTACAGAATCTGGAGGTTCCGCCCGACGACGCGTCGTGGGGTGAGGTTTTCCGCTTGGTGGGCAGTGACGCGATGCGAGGAACGGTTCAGCGGTACTTCCGCGTACGTATGGCGTTTCAAAACTGCTGCAAGATCGGCCTGTTCCGGCTCGACGCGACAGAGGAGTATGAGGTGTTCATCTCGCCTCGCGCGCAGCTGCTCAATCAGGATCCCTCGTTGCTGAATTGCTGAGAAGCCGCACGAGAGGGGAGGGGCGCAGGCGGGGTAGCATCCGTGCCATGTCTGAGGTACTTGATCGTCACCGTGCTCTCGCCGACGACTTCAGCGCCCGGGTCAACATCGTTCCCGCTGCGGACTGGGCCAACCAGTCGCCATGCGAGGAATGGCAGGCCCGCGACGTGGTTGCCCATGTCATCGGCATCCAGTGACACTTCCTCTCCATCCTCGACGGCATCCCGGAGCCGAGCGGCGACCCGGGCGACCGGCCTCGACGAGCGGATCAATGCCGATGCGGTGGGTCACGCCTACGAGGGTCTCAAACCCATGGACGCCATGATGCGCGGCCCTGGAATGTTCAAGGACAAGGTCACGCCACCGCCGGGTGCCGACCTGCAAACCGAGTTTCTTTGTTTCCTCGGCCGGGATGCAGCGCCCATTCCCTAGAACAGATCACTAATCCGTGTCCATCGCAAAGTGGTTGCATGCGTAGCCCGCGCAGGAGCCGAGAGGCCGCCCCGCACGGGCGACCTCTCGGCTCTCCAACTTGACGGCGCCGAAGTTATCCGGCGACCGACACGCCCGCTAGCCGCCGGGCATTCATGCGGATCTGCCCCGCGTCAGTCTGCGCCTGCTGGGCCGTGTTGTGCGCCTGCTGGGCCTGGTCCTCGGCCTGCTGGGCCTGCTGGTTGGCTTGGTCGGCCCGCTCCTGCGCGCCCTGAGCCCGCTGGTTGGCCTGCTGGGCCTCGTTGTGCGCCTGCTGCACTGAGGTTTGGGCCTGTTGCACCTGGCCCTGCGCCTGCTGTGCACGCTGGTTGGCCTGCTGCGCCTCGTTCTGCGCCTGCTGGGCCTGGGCATGCGCCTGCTGTAGTTGGTTCTGGGCCTGCTGCGCCTGCGCTTGGGCCTGTTGTGCCTGGCTCTGGGCCTGCCGCGCCTGGTTCTGCGCGTGCTGGGCGGCGATCCTGGCCTGCTGGGCGCTCTGTCGAGCAGTGTGGGAATCCTGCTGTGCGATGCGAGCCTGGTCCTCCACTCGCTGCAGGTCCCGCTGCAGCTCGTTGACCGTCAGCTCAACGAGAGCTCGCTCGTCTTGGTGGCGCTGGCTCTGGCGTCCTCCCTCATTCTGCTCGGTCGTCGACTGCTGTCGTCCCGTCGATGATGTCACGCCAACTCCCTGATTCCCGATGTATCGGTTTGGTTGACCATTGGACGCGGACACGCCGCAGCATCAAGTGACCTACCGTGCATCCGTGGTTGATCAAAAGACCTATCTGCGGCGCTGGCTCGAAGCGAGTGATCATCCCGCTCACCAGTGCGTCCGAATAACAGGCAACTCCACCCCGCGCAGTGGGTCAACCCTTTGCCGTTAGTCTATTTCGGTAATGTTACAAAGATGTATCCAGTGCAATCACCGAGACCTCTGGGCGGAGATCGCCGAAGGGGACGTGTAACCAGTATGAATAGCGTGCGAAAACAATGTGTCACGACTGCTCGGACAGCACCGTTTACGGGACACTGGGAGCATGGCGCGCTACGGATATGTGCGGGTGTGCGCTCGCCACCAGAAGGACGACTCCCAACTCGACGCGCTGGTCACCGCCGGTTGTGAACGGATCTGGACCGACCGGGCCTCCGGCAAGCTTGCGCGACGAGCGGAGTGGGACCATCTGTTGGCCTACCTCCGTGAAGGTGACGAACTGGTCGTTACCCGGTTGTCCCGGATGGCCCGGTCGGTCAAGCACCTGACCGAGATCGCCGCGCTGCTCGCCGAGCGTGGCGTCGACCTGGTGGTGCTCGAGCAGGGCATCGACACCACCACCCCGGCGGGACGCTACCTGTTCCACGTCATCGGCGCGATGGATCAGATGTTGGCCGATCTCATCAGCGAGGGCACCCGGCAGGGACTGGAAACCGCCCGCGCCCGCGGGCGCACCGGCGGCCGCAAACCCAAGCTGACCCAGCGGCAGGCCGCGGTAGCCCGGCATATGTATGACGACAAAGGCGAGGACGGCAAACGCAGGTACACCGTCGCCGAGATCGCCGAAACCTTCGGCGTGTCCCGCAAGACGATCTATCGCCACCTCAGGTAGTTGCAGCCGACGGGGGATACCCCGTCCATCGCTGCCGGAAGTGGTGGGTCGGCCACGTCTGACATGACGAAGGGCCGGGAGACCGTCGTGGTCTCGGTGGAGCAGCTGTTCACCCATCCAGGTCAGGCCTGTTCGGCTCGTCCAAGTGAGTCACGGGTGGTGAAACTACTGGCGAGGCCACCGCTGCGCCGAAATGCCATATGTGCATCGGCGTGCCTGACCCGTCTGCCCGGCTCACCCGTGGATAGTGCTCTGAGCGTGCCAGAGGAGGAGTCGAGGGTGAACGAAGACCAAGAAGCCCTGGATTTCGAGCCGCGGGTGCTCCCCGGCGCCGGCGGCGGCATCAAGGGATCCATCAACGGTGGTCAAGTCAATGCAAGCCCTCGTGGTTTCGCTGCACCGCATGGTCCGCACTCCTGCAGCAGGTGCAGCGCCGTATGGACGGGGGCCCGCACAGCGCACTGCTCCGCATGCCACTCGACCTTCGCCACCGACGGTCTGTTCGACGCTCATCGCTCGATCGCAGGATGCTCCGGGACTTGCCGTGACCCGGGGACATTGACCTATCGGGCCGGGCAGCGTGCCGGTGAGAGGGTCATGTTCTGGCGAGATGGACTGTGGTGGGAGCGGGAGATGACCGATGGGGAGAAGGTCGCAGCGCTCAGCGAGCGCGCACCATGACAAATGACGTCGCCTGGATGGCTTGACCGGCGGCCGCACTGGCAACGGATTGCTCTCCGTAGCCACGCGGGGGTCGCATCCGCACTGATGAGTGAATCGTTGGAAGGTCTGCAACACCGCTGTAGGCCGCTGCGATAGGGACGGGTAGAGCCTCGTGACGCTGTTGGACCCCCGACCCGGCAGCGTCACGGGGCTTTCTTATGTATGGCTCCTGGCTGACGGTCCTTAGCCTTCGGTCGCCGAGCTGCGGCATGCCGGCTACCGCGTGATGATGCTGCCGGATCGGATGACGGTGATGGTCACGACTCTGCCCGGGTTTTGTGTTCGGCCGACGCCGCCGCGGGCCGTCGAGTGTCCAGCCGCGAGTGCCGGAACGGTGCCAGTTCATCAACCAGCTCACCGCGGACCTCGGCACCGACCAGCTCCGCGACGCGCAGGCAGAGAGTCACGCCGCAGTGGGTGACCGCGAAATGGAAGTTCTCGACGGTGGAGCTTCGCCCGAGCACAGGTAGCCCGTCGATCGGGATCGGCCGCACGCCGATCCGGCTCGCCTCGACCTTGCTGCCACGAAGCTCCGGGTAGAGCTCGTCGGCCCGGTGCAGTATCGCCTGCGCCGCACCGGGTTCGGGGATCCGGGAGCCGTCGTCGTGCGTCGACACAGCGGCGTCCGGGGTCACGCTGGCCAGGACCATCCGCCCGCCGCCGTCGGGCCGCGGGTGGATCTGCGGTGCGTGGATCACCCGCCCGACCGTCACCGCTGTGGGCGCGGTATATGCCAGCAGCCCTGCGGTGTTGCGCATCGGAAGCTCTACGCCCGCGAGCGCTGCGACCTCGCCGGCGCCTGGACCGGCACAGTTGACCACCGCATCGGTGCGCACCGTCTCGCCATCGGAGGTACGCACACTGTCGATGCGGCCACCCGTCATCGACATCGTCACGGCAGCCGAATGGGGCCTCACCTGCTCTCCCGACGCCCCGGCCGTCAGGAGAGCGCGGCGATGAGCCGGGCGGGATCGACCCAGCCCTCGTCGGGAAATTACGCGACCCGGCTTCCGATCATGTCGGCAGCCATGTCCGGCTCCAGCGAACAGACTTCCTCCAGATCGAGCCAGCGCGCCTGATACCCTAGTCCAGCAGCCGAGCGCCATTCCTGTCCTGCTCCTGTTGCGCGTCGGCACCCGCCGCCCACTCCAGGTTCCCGCTCTCGTGATACCAGTCGCAGGACGCAACGCTGACAACGACCACATTCAGCGACGTGGAGATCAACGCCCTCCTTCGAAGTGTCGGACAAGGTGCACAGGGGAACTCGTCAGCGCACCAGCAGCGGGCGGTCAAGCACCAGGGACTGCTGCGGCTGAGGCAGTAATGCGGCAAAGTGCGCAGCTGTGCAGCATCTCGGCGGGGTGAGCGCAACGCCCGAGGTGTCACGAGAACGACTATGGTCACACCGTCGATGTAGTCAACCCCACCACTAGACTCGACGGGTCATGTCCGTGCTGTAACTTTTGTGAGGATTCTCATGCTCGGTACCGACGAGTCGCAGTCTGACGGTGTCCAACCCGTGCCCATCGACACGACCAAGGCGAGCGTCGCCCGGGTCTACGACGCTGTCCTGCACGGAAAGGACAACTACGAGATCGACCGTGAGGTCGTTCGACAGCTCCGACAGGTCGCGCCCGAGATGAGCCTGATGGCTTGGGATAATCGGAGTTTCCTTATCCGGGTTACCCGTTTCATCGCCCGCGAGACGGGTATCACTCAGTTCCTCGACTGCGGGTCAGGCCTGCCGACGGCAGAGAACACTCATCAAGTCGCTCAGCGAATTCAACCCGACTCCCGCGTGGTGTATGTCGACAACGATCCGGTTGTGCTGGCGCACGGGCGGGCGCTGCTTGAGGAGAACGACCAGACTCACTTCAGTGCTGCGGATATTTTCAAACCAGGCGAAATAATCAACGATGAGGTTGTTCGCAAATACCTGAACTTTTCGGAGCCGATGGCGCTGTTCCAGATCGGAACGCTGCCCTTCTACGATGGCGAGCGCAGTCCGCAAGACATCATGGCTGAATATATCAATGCCCTGCCGTCGGGTTCCTACGTGGCGATTAGTCACTTCATCGATCCCGAGGCCAGCGAACTGAGTGAGTTCGCCCGGAGGTTGGAGCAGGCTTTCTTACGCAGCCCGATGGGCCGCGGAGTATTTCGAATCCGCACCGAGATCGAGGGCATGCTCGCGGGTTTAGAAATACTCGACCCCGGTCTAGTGCTATGCGCCGACTGGTGGCCCGATGGCCCCCGGGTCAAGCCACTGGACACCGTGCAGAACTGCATCGTCGGAGCCGTCGGGCGCAAGCCCTGATGGGTTCTGCGGTACGCCGGAAAGGGACCGAGCCGCCCCAGGCCTTATCGCGTCGACGCGTCCCCGTTGCCCGGCCGAGGGAACGGACTGGACGCCGTTGCTGAGCTACGACCGCTGTGAGGCGCTGAAGGATTGGGATGTGGGCGCCGCCGTTACGCCGAGTGTCGCGCGAGCCGCGCGGCCAGTTGTGCTCGGACGGTGGTCCACTCCGATTCGATCACGGAATACATTGCCGAGTCCCGGAGACGACGTTGCTCGCCTGGTGCCCATGACATCGACCAGTTCCGCAAGACTCCCTCGAACGTGACGCCAAGGGCCTCGATGGCACGTCGGCATCGCGCATTCCGGGCGTCAGTTTTCAGATCAACCCGCGCTACTCGAAGCCGCTCAAAGGCATGGCGCATCAGAAGAAACTTCGCCTCCGCGTTGATACCCGTGCCCTGCGCGGATGCGGCGAGCCAGGTGAAGCCGATTTCGATGGCGCGAAGGCCGGAGTAGTCAGGCCAGTAACGAGGGTCCCAAAAGGCCGTACAGCCGACAGCTCGACCATCCGTTTGGCGGATCTGTGCGAACGGAATGAGACCTTGCTCAGCGCGCTCGAACTGCGCCGCTAGGTAACCGCCGACCTCCTCAGCGCGCGGCACGAGCGTAAAGTCGTAGCTGCTGCGGTCCTCCTCCGCAGCCGCAGCTAAGTCCTTCTCATGGCTGAAGGACAACGTCTCAAGCCTGACGAGCGAACCTTCAAGTACTGGTACGCGGAACCATGGGATCATGGTGATAGCTCCTCATCGTTCCTGGCATTGGCACCTTGCAGCAGCAGGTTGCCGGACCGTCACAGGGCCAGGTCCCTCGGATCCTCTGGATGAACGTCGTTGATATTGGTGGCCGTGCTCGCGTTCGTCAAGTCCAGGGAGCCAGCCAGTGCCCACCCGCAAGATCAGTGACCAACTCGGCCCCGCCCAGGTCAGCATGACCCAAGGGCACACCTCGGGCGCAAGGTCACCGACCGGCAGACCGCCGACGTCCTTGAAAAATTACTCGGGTCCGACAGCGCGTACGCCCAGAAGTGTCCCAAAACTGTCAATTGCTCTTGATCTGGCTCCCGAGAAAGGGGACAAGTGCTCACGCCATGGCGACACGACATCCCATCAGCGGTTCGTCCCCTGTGTGAGGCGTCAGGATAACGTCTCAGAGTTGTGCGCAACGAGGGTGTCAGCAGCTTGTACCGGGTGGTGTTCGGTGGACCGGAGCAGGCGACGCTGTCGCGGGCGGCTCCGGTCACCGCCGGGGAGGTGGCTCGCGCGCTGGTCGCTGTGCACGGGCCGGAGACCCGGTTGGGTCGGTTGCGCTGGGGTAGCCGATTCAGCGATGCCAGTCGGCAGGTCAGCGACTACCGCGTCGGTGCGGTGCTTTCGCTGGCGACGCCGCGCACATCCACTCGCCCATCGGTGGGCAGGGCCTCAATCTAGGTGTCCAGGACGCGGCGAACCTGGGCTGGAAGCTCGCCGCTCACGTACGGGGTGATGCACCCGAGGGACTGTTGGACAGCTACCACACCGAGCGTCATCCTGTGGCGGCTCGGGTGATCGCGACGGTACGGGCGCAGAGCGTGTTGATGAGCCCGCCCCCGGACGCCGATGATCTGCTGGCGTTGCGTGAGATCGTGATCGACCTGGCTCGGCTGCCTGACGCCAACCGCTATTTGGCAGGTTTGATGTCCGGTCTTGACCTGCGCTATGACCTGGGCGGTCCCGATCCGCTGGTCGGGACCCGGATGCCCGATCTGGACCTGAGTGTTGCCCAGGGGATCACGACGCGGGTGAGCACGCTGTTAAGGACTGGCCGTGGGTTGCTGCTGGAGCTGGGAGACAACGGCGCCGTGGCCTCTCTGCCCGCCGGTGTCCTCCCCGGCCTCCGCTACCGCGATTACTGGGAGTATCTACTGCCCGTGACTACTGCGGTAGTTGCAGTACTGTGCTGATGTGGCGGTGAAGGTCTGGTCCGGCCTGAGCCTTGAGCAGGCCAGCGGGGTGGCCTGTGTGATGTGCGGCCGGAGTGTCTTCACGCGTGACCGAGGAGAGTGGAGCTGCGTCCCGGTAGGGCAATCAGTGACCGGTCTCAACGTGTTCGCCTGCCTGGGCCAATGTTCGGATTTGGTCCTCCAGGATGACCCTGATTCAGCATCTGGCGGCGAGTAGTGCGGATCGTCGCGGTGGGTTCGCCAAGGGCGGCGTAGGCAAGACCAAGACTGCGGTGACGGGGGCGGCCATCGCGGCACGGCGGGGACAGCGCCCACGCCGAAATCCGCACCCAACGCGTCCGCATCGGCGGCTCCCGTTCGACCTGCCGAGCCCGACCTTGGTCCTGAGGGTGCTCCAGCGTCGTGCGCTCGTGCCGCGCGGCGCTGTCGGGTCGGTCGAGCAGGGAACTGAACTCGCGTGGCTCGGAAATCCCCTACTGCTCGGTCGATCGGCCGAGCCGTGGGATACCAGCAGCCGAGCGGCTTACGGACGCAGGTAGGTGCTGATCGTTTGGGTTGGCCGGCTGGTCACGCTGATCCTGGCCGTATGGTCAGGAGGCTTTGGCCGAGATCGTGTTGCGGATCGCGCCTGTGCACCGGGAGGCCGTCTGCGTTGTTAAGGGTTGCCGGTCACGGTCGGTAACGAAACGGCTGGGGAGGCGATGAGATCAGATGGGAGTAATGTCGCGATCACGCCACTGGGGGCGACTGTGGGCACCGGTGAGAACATCGCCACCGCGGTGAAGGGTGCCGCCACCGCAGCGCTGACCGCCGCACTGGTGATTGCCGGCGGTGCGGGGATGGCCGAAGCGGCATCGGCAACGACCACGAAACCACCGTCCGCACCACCGCCAGCGTCCGCCCCACCAGGGCCTCA
>DATAWX010000237.1:0-7434 GCA_036266995.1 Pseudonocardiaceae bacterium
CGCGACTTTGTCGAGGCTGCTCCCACCCTCCCCGGCGACCCCCGGATCAGGCTGCCTCCAGCTTCACTTCGCCGCTACGACGACAAAGAAATGGACGGCCTCTCACCTCCATCCGAAACAACAGCGCCTCGTGGCGCACCCATAAAGCAGCCACACCGGACACCGTGGTGAGCAGGGAGTGATGCGGAGTTCGGCGTGGAGCCGGTGGGCGTGGTCGCGGTGGCCGTCGGTGGCGTGTTCGTCGAGGCCGGTGGCGTGTCCTACCGATTTGGTCAAATATTTGGTGAGGTAGCCGACGTGGCGGCCGGCTTCTTCGGTGCCGCCGAGGACGCCCTTGACGTGGACTTGTTGTCCGAAGCGGACGACGTGGGCGGGTTCGGTGAGGTCCTCGCAGGCCTGTTCCCAGCTCGGCAGGGGGGTGCCGGTGTCGGGGTCGGTGAAGGCCTTGGCGCGGGTATCCCAGACCGGCAGCCGCTCACCCTGGTAGATGAGTTGGTCATGGGCCGGCCACCAGACCTGGTGATAGGTCGCGGCGGTGATGGCCCGCAGCTCGACGCGAGGGATCGCACCTCGGATCGCGGCGTGAAAGTGCGGGGCGCCGCGTTTTTGCGGTTCGACGGTGCCGAAGTACTGCACCTCCCACCCGACGCAGCGGCGGGTGTTTTGCCAGAACCGGTCCAGTAGCGCGGGGAAGTGGATGGCGTCGCGGGCGGCGCGGCGGTAGTCATACCGCTCCGGATCGATAGCGGCCCCGTGGGCGTCGACTCGGCCGTAGCTGTCGAGGGTGAGGGTGAGGAAGGTCGAGGGCCGGTATCGGCCGGCGAACACCCGTCCCACTGTGCGGTGCTCGACGCGTCGGCGGGGCAGGCCGGGGGCGTCTTGGCGGCGTCGGGTGGAGCGGCGGGCCAGCTTGGGTGGTGGATCCAGAGGGGTGAGTCGGCCGCGTACACCGAGCGCGCGGAGTTCGGTGTCGAGTTCGGTGACGGATTCGGCGATCTGTTCGCAGGAGTCCTCGTCTCCGGTGGCGCGGCAGTGGGTGTAGGCGGTGGCCAGGTCGGCTCGGGTGGCCATCAGCGTTTTCTGGTCCTCGGTGGGTGTGGCCCGCTCGGTGACCGGTTCAGCTTCGAGGTGCCAGCCTTGGCGGCATTGCACCATCCGCAACTTGCGTGCCTTCTCCGAGCAGGGACGGCACTGGTCGGCGCGGGTCGATCCGCACGGGACGGGCACCACCTCGACGCGGCCGGTGGTGATGTCGATCCGACGCATGGCCAGCGGCCGGATACAGACGCCGTGTTGTTCGGCCAGGGCCTGGGCAACGTCGGTGCTCAGCGGCAGTACAGCGCGCTGCGCCCGGGTCATCCGCGCCGTATCAACGCTGGTAGGTGTGGTCATCAGGCCGTCACCTCCCGGAAGGTGCTCGCGTGCCGCAGCGCGGCGAGCAGGATGGTGGTGGTGGCATCCGGTGCGAGATCGGCACCGAGGCCGCACCCGGTGAACGGCATCGCGCCATAGACTCGGATGCGGGCGCCGCGGGTCAGTTGCCCCGTTACGGACAGGTGCACGGAGTGACCCGAGGGGACTCGCCATGCTTGGGCGGTGACTGCGGTGAGGGTGTCGGCCCACGAGAGCAGGACTGCGGCGATCTCGGGGAGGTCGGCGCATCTGAGTTGCACGGTGATTCCCTCCTCGCCGGGGATCGGAGTGGCTACGTGCACTGAGGCGAACGCGGGTAGCTCAAAGGCGGTGAGGTGGGTGTGGATCGCGTCGAGGAGATCAACGGTGCGATTCATGCGGCACCTCCGTGAGTGGACCCGGTGGGGTCGGTGGGTGTGGTGGGAAAGGGCAGCACCGTGGTGTCGTGGGCGATCGGGCCGGTGACGAACGTTTCGAGTTGTTTGATCGTGTCGTCGGGGACCCAGCCGGCGCGGACACGCAGCGGTTCGCGGATGCCTTCGCCGAAGACGTAGCCGACGCCGGCTTCGGTCTCGGTGATCCGGTTGGCCCACGCGCCCCGCTCGTAGGCCTGATCCCCCAGCACCATGCCCACGTGGGATTTCGCCGAGACCCGTAGGCAGATCCGGCGGGGGAACAGCTCCCGGACCGGCACGGTGTCCTTGGTCGGTTCCTGGACATAGCCGCGCACCGTGAACCCCAACGCCCGCCCCTGCGTGGTCAACAACGCCACCCGTTCGGTGATCGCGTCGCGGGTCTTGCGATCGGTGTACTTCGTCAGCGCGCCGATCTCGTCGAACTCCAGCAACTCCAAGGGATGCTCGGGGCTGATCGGCACCGATCGCACCTGGCCCGCGAACTCCGATTTGCGGGCGTCCATCGCGGCGACCAGCTCATCGAGTACCGCTAGGGCGTCGGTGCCGGTGACTGCGTACCGGTGGAAGATCCCTCGCCCGTAGGCCAGCTCCATACCTTTCGGGTCGATCCCCGACACCCGTACCCACTTGTCTCGGATGGCGGGGGCGATGGAGACCAGCGGGCACCACATCACCGTGTTTTTGCCCGCCCCGGTGGCGCCGGCGGTCAGGGTGTGACCCCCAGTCAGCGGGATGTGCCAGTCCTGGCCGTACTCGGTGTGTCCGGCCCACACCCGCCGCAAATCAATGGCGCCGCCTTGGATTCGGGCCAGTGCAGCGAGATCGGGGCAGGTCACCGGCTCGGCGAGCAGGTTGCGGCGCTGGAAATCGATCGACACCACGTTGGGGGACAGTTCCCGGACCTGGCAGCGGGCCACCCCCCGGGCCGAAGCCAGTGCCCGGGCGGCGTTGTCGAAGTCTTCCGGTTTCTGGCCAGGCACCAACCGCACCCGGACCAGATCCCACGACGCACCCGAGCGCACCCCCAGGACTATGGGCAGCTGCGCCGGCACCTTGCGCCTATTGCCGCCCAGGGCCCGCCCGAACGGCCTGACCGCCAGCACGATCGGCGCCGCATCCTGCTTGACGCCCAGGCCGCAGGCGTGCAGCCAGTCGGGCAGCTTGGGCTCGTACACCGTCCAGCGCAGCCACCAGGCCCGCAGATGCCGACCCGCCCACGCGTCAAACGACCTCAGCTCAACCAGCCGCCACCCCGTGAGCACCCCCACGACCCCAGCCCCGGTGATGGCCAGTGACGCCCATCCCCACCAGTGCCACCATGCCAGCAGCGCCACCACCGTCAGGCTGGTCCGCCAGTGCGTCACCATCTGGCGGAACGCCCACACCACGGCCTTGATCACCAACCACACAACGAAGAAGACCACCGCCGCAGCGGCCAGCGCCTCCGCGATCGTGACCAGTGCCTTACCAACTTTGGCCAGCACCCACACGACGACGCCCAACGCGCCACCACCGGCAACCACCACCGCGACCGTCTGCGCGTCCATCACCACTCACCCCCGAACGGGGCGACGATGCGTGGGTAGCCAGGCACGAGCCGAGCCGACCGGTAAGGAGCCGGGAAACTCTTTTGGGTATTCGGGGATAGCGCCATGAGGGTGGCGTGTTCTATGCTTCTCACTGTTCACTCCGGGATCTGGTGTGGACAGCGCAGAAGCGGACAGGTTGGTAGCCAGAAATCCGCTTCTGCGCGTACGTCGATGTTTCATTTCATGAGGGCGCGCGGCATTACCGCACCACCCCGGGTGCGTTGAACTTTCTTCTGCGATGTTGTGTTATTGCAGACTGCGGCAGCTACAGCGGACCGGCTCAAGGTCGACCGGCAAGAACGAATAGCTTCCGCACCTTCGACAGGCTTGCCAGCTCCTGTGTACCCGCCATCGGCGCACCCGTCGCCGCTCTAGCAGAGCGACCCGCCACCTGCCCCAGCTCATCACCTCACCTCATGTTTCTCACGGTCGCTCTTTTCCATCACGCGTACCACGCGGTCGTCTATATCTCCCATTCCTAGAACCCTGATACGGGCCTCGATTCCTCTGGCGTGGACGCGCTCCCGCTGCGCCCAATACAGGGCCTCGCCGTCGTGTCCGGGATCAATCTTGGCGATCTGCTCATACACCTCCACCGAGCGCTCGTAGTACGCAAGCCACACCGGCAATGGCGCCTTCCGGCACGGCCGAATACGTACTAACTCCTCATGTGCCTGCATCAACGTCCGCGCCGGAACAGACTTCATGGTGTTCCCCATGGTCACCGCTCTTCCTCTCACTCCTCACCTGCCGGCCGCTGCAAGGAAATTCGGTCCTTGATCTCCTTCGCGCTCTGGCGCTCTCGCTCAGCCATGAACAGCGCCTCATGATGGTGACCCCGATCAATCTCAGCGACCTCGGCGTACCACGCCGCTGAGCGTTGGTAATACGTAAGCCAGTCCAAAGGTGGCGCATTTCGGTTCGGTCGAATACCGGCCAACACCTCATGAGTCTCAGCCAGCGTGCGCGGCGGATCCGGCTCAGCGGGTTCTTTCTCGTTCATGGCTTCTACTCATTCCGTTGCTCGGCTGCCGTGGCGTCGGCGCGGTAGTCCTCCATCCGCGCTCGGCGCTGGAACTCCTCGGCCGCGATCGACGCGGCATGTCGTGCCCACAAAGGTGCGGCGAGATCAGCGGCCAACACCCGCCACGCCTGTGCTACGCCGTGGTATGACCGAGCCAGACGGCGGACCGCCGCCAGGTCGCCGGCCACCGCTCGCGTCGCTGCGAACATGGCCGCCGTCTGCTCGGCATACGCGGTGTTCCACTGGGCGACCGCCTCCCGTGACGGCCGCACAGTGATCACGCTGCCTTCTGCTCGCCTTGGGTCGAGGCGTTGCCCGACCTACCGGCACCCGCCGGGGTGCTAGTGGCAGCTGAGCCGACCGGCAGCATTCCGGTGGCCCGAACCACCCACGTGATCCACTTCGCCTGACCGGACGCTTCCGCTCGTGGCTGAACAGTCAGCCCCTCCAGCACGACCGGCCGGAACGGCACACCCGGTATTGCCGCCGGGGGTACCGGCTGCACCCGTGATGCGAACTCCACCGTGACCGACTTGTCCCGGTCCTTTTCCGCCGAGGGATCCGCGAAGGTCCCCCTGAACAGCGGCAGACCGGTCGCCTCGTCGGTGCGCGGCCGCACTGGGCGGTTGCGTGCCTTATCTTCCTGTGACTGGTACTCCGTGACCGGTGCGATCTCGCCCACCAAGTACAGGCCCTGCGGGAACACCTCATCGAAGGGAACCTCGAAACGCTGTCCTCGTGGCACTGCCATGACTGCTGGTCTCCTCGTCCGCGCCTTGACGGCGCTACTCAATATGACTGACATGGACAGAGTAGCCAGGCTGCCTAGCCAAGTCAAGAGATTGGGTTAGGTGAGCTGTCTATCTAGCCAGCCTAGACAAGACGTGTAGTCTGAGACACACGAGAGACGACGGAGAACGATCCGCCGCGACGAGACCGAGGGAGGGTCCATGTCTCTTGACCCTGACGACCCGCGCCCACCCTATGTGCAGGTCGCGAACGCGCTGCGCGCCGCCATCCTGACCAGGAAGTTCCACCCCGGCGACAAACTGCCCTCACGCCAGGAGCTGGCGAAAACCTACGAGGTCGCGCCGATGACCGTGCAAAACGCCCTCCGCGAGCTGCGTGAAGAGGGACTCATCGTGTCCCGCCAGGGCAGCGGCGTCTTCGTCCGCGAGCGCACCGAGCGCCCTGTGGGCCTGCGGCCCCACATCGAACGCGCCTTCGACGCCCAGCACGTCACGATCGACTTCGCCGGATTCTCCGGGGAAACCCTGCACGGCATCATGCAAGAGCCGTTGGACAAGATCCGAATCGGTCGTCTAACCCCCGAATCCATCCACGTGCGCATCCTGGTCCCGGACACCACCGCACCCATGACATTCCCATGCCAGGTCGAAGATCTCACCGACAGCCCCGAGTTCCGCGCCCGCGCCACCGAGATCATGCGCCGCAATACACTCGCCATCGTGGACAACGTCACCGAACTCGGTGACATGGGCCTCGTCAAAGAGGCCTCCGCGGAGGTCCGGGTGCACCGCGCCGCACCCCTGTTCAAGCTCTACCTGATCAATAACGAAGAAGCCTTCTTCGGCTTCTACCCCGTCCGCGAGCACATCATCACTCTCGGCGGCACGCCCCGCGCGATCTACGACATCATGGGCAAAGACGCCATCCTGTTTCACCACTCCATCAACGACGACGACACCTCCACCGGCTCCCAATACGTCGACCAAGCCCGCACCTGGTACGACAGCGTCTGGAACACCATCGCCACGGAGTTCACCCGGTGAGCCCAGGCACCACCGACCCACATACCCTGCGGCGCATCCTGGCCCGCGTCGCGGCACTGTTGCTCGACTTCGACGGCCCCGTGTGCAACGTCTTCGCCGGTATCCCCGCCGCTACCGTGGTCAACCAGCTCTGCGTAGTCCTCGCCGACGGCGGCCACAGTGACCTACCGGCTCAACTCACGAAAAGCGATGATCCGTTCGAGGTGCTGGCCTACGCCGCGAGCCTCGGCAAGGACGAAGCCCACTACGTCAACGCCGCGTTCACCGCCCACGAACTCGAAGCCATCGCAACCGCCGAACCCACCCCCGGAGCGCACGACCTCATCCGAGCCTGGTCAGCAACCGGACGACCACTGGCCATCGTCAGCAACAACAGCGCCATCGCCATCCGGGCCTACCTTGACCTGCATAACCTTGAGTCCCACATCGCGCACGTTTCGGCACGCACCAGCCCAAACCCCGAGCTCCTCAAGCCTCACCCACATTTGCTGACCACCGCGCTCACCGCACTCGGCGTTCCCGCCGCAGCCGCAGCCTTCCTCGGCGACTCCACGACGGACATCACAGCCGCCCACTCCGCTGGCACGATGTCCATTGGCTACACCAACAAGCCCGGCAAAACCAGCCAACTCATCACCGCTGGGGCGGACGCAATGATCCACACCCCCACCGCCATCACCGAGCAGGTCGTCACCGACCGCCGCTAGCTCACTCTGCGTTGTATCGCTGTCGCGCTGCGTCTGCGTTTGCGTCTGCGTTGCGTTTGTCTGGGTTGCGTTGCGTTGCCGAATTAGCCTCTATGGGATCAAGCGCGCCGCCTGCGGCGGCGCTGGACGTGGCTGGGTTCCTCGTCTTGCTCGCGTGCCCGCCGGGCCGATCCCGCTTGCTGCGCGCGGCCTGACGGCGTGCTCGCGCGGGCCGGCCCGGTGGGCGCAGCGGTCGACGCCAACTCAGTTTGCCGCAGGCGACGCCGATCTGAGATCGCGGCCGGGCCAGCCGTCGCGTGTTAACCGGGGGCGCTGCCCCGGTTCCCACGGGGACTCACGGGGAACCACCGGCTCTTAGAGCCTGTTGGCAAATGGTCACGCTGCTTGTCGATCTTGTAGTTCGGGTGCCGGCGCTGCGGTGCGGGGTCTGCCCCATCGGGGATGAGGCGGCGTGCCGGAGTTCTTGCGGTCCAGTTGCCGGGTCATGATCGT
>DATAWX010000238.1:0-46328 GCA_036266995.1 Pseudonocardiaceae bacterium
TCTCCCCTGGGCACCTGCCCTGGGTGACCTTCACCGACCCCGAGATCGCGCACGTCGGCCGGACCGAAGCCGACGTACAAGCGGCGGGCGATACCTACGATGTCGTCCGCTTTCCCTATAGCCACAACGAGCGTGCGGTGACCGAGGCCGAACCTATCGGCCTGATGAAATTCCTCATCGACGACAAACGCCGGTTCATCGGAGCCCACATCGCCGGGAAGTGCGCCGGCGAAATGATCAACGAGCTGACGTTGGCGATGAACAACGATCTCACCGTCGATGCGATCATCGGCTCGATCCACGCCTACCCGACATACTCCTTCGCGATCCCGATCGCGCTCTACGAGTACGCATTGACCCAAAACCCCAGCACGGCAGCCAGAGTCGGCCGTTTCCTCAGCCGCCTCACCTAGCCCGGCCCGGCCAGCGCTCTCCGCCTCCCGAACTCCACAGCAGCGCTGTTTCGGCGCCCTGGGGCAGCTCTGTGGTTGAGTTCGGGAACTCCAGCGCTGGTCCCCACGCGGAGGTCGTGTGACTGGTCTAATCTCCCCGGCGTGTCCAAGCGAATGCGCCGAGAGAAGCACAAGCACCCGAAGCGTCGGTCGGGCCATGGTAAGCCCACCCGGCGGCGGGCCCGGCCGGAGTTGCCCGATCTGATGGGAAAGGTTGCGGTCGCCCTCGCAGACGACCACCCATTCGCGCTCGTGGCACTGGTCAGCTCGCTGCTCGCCGCGCTGGAGCCGCGGCGAGCCAATCCCTTCGAACAGGCGCCGGACCCCGAGGTGCCGACCCTCGACGAGTTGGTGCGGACCTTTCTCGACGTCGACCTGCTCGAAACCTCGGCGCTGCTGACGGTCATAGCCGAGCTGTCCGGTGACGACATCATGCGGCACCGAGTCCGCCGCGAGATCACCCAGCGGGCGCACGCTCTTCCCGGATGGATCACCGACCTGGGCACGACCACCGTCGAGGGGATCGTCGAGATGGTCCACGTGCTCGGCGACGGTGACAACATCATGATCGGATTGAAGCTCCCCGGAGGTTCCCCGCTGTCACTAGTGGTCTATATCGACCACAACGTGGGCACGCTGGTCAAGGACGCCTTCGCGGTCCCCGAACCGCTGGATGGCCTGATCAGGCACATGCGGTCCGTCGGCGACGATCAGGACACGACATGGACGGACCTCAGCCCCGCAGATGCCCGCACCCGGATCTGCGACGCGATCGAGCGAGGCGCCATCACCTTCCCGCCGTTCGAGACCGACAGCTGGCCCGCGTGCCGCCCACTGGTCGAGTGGGCCGTCGGCACACTGCCCGCGGGTGGCGCCGGCTACCAGCGTCCGCAGTGGGACGCCGATGCCTTGGGCGAGCTCACCGAGCACTTCTTCAGTAGTCCGTTCGCGGCCGGTCTCGACGACGCTGACCACCGGGGGCTGCTCGAGTCGGTGTTGTGGTTCGGCACTGACTACGGACCGGGAGACCCGCTGCGCTGGAGCCCAGTGGCCGTGGAGATCCTGCTCGTCGACTGGATTCCCCGCAAGATCGTCGCCGATGCCGCCTACCTCTCCCACGCTCCTGGCGTGCTGCGGGCCTTCATTCGGTTCTGCCACCACGAGCGTGGGATCCGAGCGGCCCTCACCGCCGACACCCTCGCCGCGGTGAACAAATACGAGCCGGAGTACCAGCGGACAATCCGTTCACCACGACCACAGGGGCCGGCCGCTCTACTGGCCGCGATGGGCGCGCTGCATCCCGACAGCCCGTGGTCGCTGCTCGAAGCCGAACCACCAAGCTTCCCGGAGACCATGCTCGAAACCCTTCGCCGTGCGGTCGGTGGTGAGGACGTCCTGGACAAGCTCGACGCCGCCCCCCTGCCGGACGACCCGTTCGAGTGGGGTCGGATCCCGGCCGACATCCACGAACGGGTGGCAGAGGTGCTCCGGTTGGTCGACCGGTGTTGCGACGAGCTGCTCGACGTGGAGTACCGCACGGCTTGCCGCCGCTACCTCGGCCGCGCCGCCGCCGGCGACCCGGAGATCTTCCGGCGCCGCAGTCGAGCCGACACCGCCGCGGCGGCGATCTGCTGGTGCATCGGGAAAGCGAACGACCTGTTCCGTGGTGAGATGCTGGTCAAGGATTTGGTGGGCCATTTCGGGATGGGCCAGGGCAGCGTGTCGCAGCGAAGCGAGCCGCTGCTGCGCGCCATCGGTGTCGATCCACACAACCAGTACGGGAGTATGCATCTCGGCTCACCCGACTACCTCACCTCGAGCCGCCGGGAGCGGATCGTCGCTCTGCGCGATGAGTACCGAGCCATGGATCATTAGTGCTCGCAGGCGAAGAACTGAAGCACCACGCGTGGGGGGCCGGCGTAGGATGGGCGCCCGTGGCCATCCGTTCCGATACCGTCGGCAGCAGCGAGATCCGGTCTGAGGACCTGGAACAGTACCGCCGGGAACTCACCGGTTACTGCTACCGGATGCTCGGCTCCTTCTTCGAGGCCGAGGACGCCGTGCAGGAGACGATGGTCCGGGCCTGGCGGGGTGCCGGCGGCTTCGAGGGCCGATCCGCCCTGCGGTCGTGGCTCTACCGCATCGCCACCAACGTGTGCCTCGACATGCTGCGGGGCCGCGAGCGGCGGGCCCGGCCGATGGATCTGGGGCCGTCCTCCACGGCGGATTCAACCCTCGGGCCGGTGCTACCCGAGCACGCGTGGTTGCAGCCCGTCCCGGACGCCCGGGTCCTGCCCGGCGACGGCGACCCGGCCGAGGTGGCGGTGGAGAGGGAAACCATCCGCCTGGCGTTCGTCACCGCACTCCAGCACCTTCCCGCCAAACAACGAGCGGTGCTGATCCTGCGCGAGGTGCTTCGCTGGCAGGCAACCGAGGTGGCCGAGTTGCTCGAGACCACCGTGGCATCGGTGAACAGCGCGCTGCAGCGAGCCCGGGGCACCCTCGCGGCCCGCGACGTGGACGCCTCCCCCTCATCTGGGGTCGACGCCGACCAGCGCGCGTTGCTCGCCCGGTACGTCGACGCCTTCGAACGCTACGACATCACCGCGCTCGTATCGCTACTGCACGACGACGCCGTCATGTCGATGCCGCCCTACGATTTCTGGCTGCGTGGACCGGTCGAGATGGGCCGGTGGTTCCTTGGCCAGGGCTGCGGGTGCCGTGGCTCGGTCCTGATACCGACCGCGGCCAGTGGTAGTCCGGCATTCGGCTCCTACCGCCCGGATGGCCACGGTGGCTTCCAGCCGTTCGCCCTCCAGGTCATCGAAATTTCAGGCGACCGGATCGTCGGGCATCACAATTTCCTCGACACCGACCTGTTCGCCGCCTTCGGCCTCCCCGCTCGACTGCCGGCATAGCCCGGCTGAATCGGGCCCGAGCTCACCCAGGCCGACCAGGTCGAGCAGCTCACAAAGCTCCGTGCAGGCAGCGCGCAACCGGATCGAGCAGCCCACACGCCGGGCTGCGAGTTGCAACCGCGCCAGCTCGTTCACCACGGCAAGGTCAGGACGGTCCAACCCGGCCAGCGGCCAGCTCGCTACCTCGACATCGCCGCAGACGAGCACCACCAGCGCGCCGGAGTCTGCTCGCCGCACACCTCTTTGACGACGGCGGGCCGCAGAACTTATCGGTGGCACCGATGAGTTCTGTGTCGCTGCCCGATCGTAATCAGCAAGACCCACACCAGAAGCAATCGGACAGGAGAGCCAGATGAGTCTTCCGCAGGTCGTGTCCCGCGACGAGTGGCTGGTTGCCCGCAAGGAGTTGCTGGCCCAGGAAAAGGCGATGACCCGGGCGCGCGACGCACTGAACACCCAGCGGCGTGAGCTGCCCATGGTCAGGATCGACAAGGACTATGTGTTCGAGGGCCCTGATGGCATGGCCAGCCTGCTCGATCTGTTCGACGGCCGCCGCCAGCTCATCGTCAGCCACTTCATGTTCTCGCCCGACTGGGACGAGGGGTGCTCGAGCTGCTCGGCTGGGGCAGATGAGAGCTCCGATGGGCTCCTCGCTCACCTGCACACTCGGGACACCGCGCTGGTCTACATCTCCCGCGCACCGCTGGCCAAGATCGAGGCATACAAGGCGCGCAAGGGTTGGACGTTCCCCTGGTACTCCTCCTACGGAAGCGACTTCAACTACGACTTCCACGTCACGCTGGACGAGTCTGTCGCGCCGATCGAGTACAACTACCGGACGAAAGCCGAGCACGAGCAGGCGGGCACGGCCTACTACGTCGACAGCGGTCAGCCCGTCGAGGGGCCGGGCATGAGCTGCTTCCTACGCGACGGCGACAGCGTCTTTCACACCTACTCCCTGTACGCCCGCGGCGCCGAGATGCTCGGCGGCTCGTACTACTTCCTTGACCTGACCGCTCTCGGCCGGCAGGAGGACTGGGAAGAGCCGAAGGACCGCTCGATCAGCGTCCGCGGCGCGATTCCCGACTTCTCAGCGTGAATGTTGTCCCACCAGCCCCTCCTACCTCACGGGGAGGTGGGTGGGTCCGTTGCGGATGTGCCGTACATGGCAACTTCGGGCCAGAAGTTGCCATCGGTGGCACCTACAGGCATGCACGCGGAAGGAGCGGCTCAGACCGTGACGAGCTTGAGGGTGTCGTCCAGTGCCGTCAGGTCGTCGGGATCGGAGGTCAGCACGATTGCCTGCAGGCGGCGCGCGAGTAGTGCCACGTGTGCGTCGACGACATCCGACGTACCGGATTTGGCGAGCAGGATTCCCAGCCGGTACGCCACATCCTCCGAGAGCGGATCTACCCGGACCGCCCCGGCGTGGAGCAGCCGCACCATCGCGTGCTGTCGGGCCGACCCGCGCCAGGTCTGGGCCACCACCCCGGCGGGAACATAGCCGATTCGCCGCACTCTGTAGAGCTCGTCCGCCAAAGCCAGCATCCTGGTGTCGCAACGCTCAAGAGCGATGATCGCACCGGCGTCCAGCACGACCACCGTCATGTAGGGTCATCCTCGCCCAGACCGAGCACCGAGCGTGCCCAGCGCCGGTCCTCGTCCGGTATGCCGCCGGCTTCCTCGATCATCTCGTCCAGCACCGCGCGAGCCTGCGCCCAGTCAGGCTCCCGCTCCGCCAGCGCAGTGAAGTATCCCGACACACTGTCGGCCTGGCCCGACTCGACAGCTCGTTGGGCCTTTGCAGCGATCTGCTCGGGAACGCTGATCGTTATGCGGGAGATGCTCATACCGCGCGAGGCGGGCGGCAAGCTCTGGGTTGTCTCCTCCTACCAACCGATCAACCTCCGCCAAGAGGCTCTTCCGGGCATCGTCGACGTTGTCGGCAATGCTCAGGCGCGCGCCCTTGCCCGCCTCGGTGATCGCGTCCTTGGCTTCGACCGTCGCCTTCTGCATCGCTTCGGACACCCGGTTCACTACCTCGGTGATCGTCTCCGCAGCCTTGGTGGTCGACTCGGCGGTGCGTGCACCGACGTCGGAGACGAGCCGTTTCGAGGTTGAAGGTGTCCTGCCTGTACTCCGCCCGCGGTGCCGGTGGCGTGGGCTCCGACGACGAGTGCCTGGGACACGAACGTTGACAGGTCGACGCCGACCATGTCTTGCTCGCCGACGGCGGCTCCACGCTGGCCGGCGGACCAGCGCCGCGACTCAGCGACGACCGCAGGGTCGTTGACCGCGAGGCTTCGGATGACGATCGCTGGCGTGTCCGAGTCGTAGTACGCGCCTGGGTCGGTCTGCTGCTTCATGGCGATGGTCCTCCAACGCAGGTCGCGCCCCGGGTCGGATGGCTGGGTCGTCGAGTCGCTTCAGGCTCTGCGACGAACTTGCCGAGCGCCAAATACGGCGCTGATAAGGGGAATCATCGACGCACGGTTGCGCGCGGCCATCTGATCAGTTGCTGAGTGGATGCCGCCAGCGGAGCCCGGGAAACCGGGCGAAGCCCCGGTCGGCGGTCACCCATTCGCACCCCGACTCGATCGCAAGGGCCGCGAAGAAGGCATCCGACACCCGGTTGCCGTTCGCGCCGGCTTGCCGGCACAGCCGGGTGAAGATCGACCAGTGCTGCGCACCTGGGAACACCGGCCGGCAGATCGGCTGTTCTCGCAGCGCGCAGGCGAAGCCCAACGCCTCCGTCAACTGGCTGGGTTCCCGGAAGATCCGTGGATGGGTGACGATCCGCACGAAGCCGCTGAGTACCAGGTCGGAGCAGGCGAAGCTGGAGTCACCGTTGACTGTGCTGTCCAGCCAGGCCCGGTAATACTGGTGGTCGGCAGCATCTTTTCGGAACGCGTACACGAGCACGTTGACGTCAGGAAGAGGCACGGCGCTCCATGACGTCCAGCAGTGCCGCGGTGTCATCGAGATCCACGCCGGGCAGCACGCCTCCGCTTGCGGCGGACACCGGGAGCTCGAAGCGCGTGCGCTGCTCGTGTTGAGCGGATTCGGCCAGCAGCCGGCGAAGCGCCTCCTCGAACACCGAGGTCAGGCTCCGCCCCTGGCGGGCAGCATGGCTTTTCGCCTGGCGCAGCAGCTCGTCATCGACCCGCAGTGTGGTCCGCATGCGTCAAAGCATACTGCCATGACAGCAATATGTCATCGCGCATGCGATCCCATCCCGGTGCCCTCGGCGATCGACGCCTTCACCGTCGTCGCGGCCTGAACCGCGACAAGCCTGCCACAGCCCCTACGTGCGTGCCTCATGCAAGCCCTTGCCAGCCAGCTGGTCGGCGCGCTCGTTATCCGGGTGCCCGGCGTGACCCTTGACCCAGTACCACTGCACCTGGTGCCGGTGCACGGCGGCGTCCAACCGTTGCCATAGATCGGCGTTTTTGACCGATTGCTTGCCAGTGGTCTGCCAGCCGTTCGTCTTCCATCGTGGTAGCCACTTGGTGACGCCGTCGAGCACGTACTTGCTATCGGTGTGCAACCGCACCGCCACCGGCCGGGTCAGGCTTTCCAACGCCCGGATCGGGGCCATCAGCTCCATCCGGTTGTTGGTGGTCTCGGTCGGCTCGCCGCCGTAGATCTCCTTTTCGCGCGTGCCGTACCGCAGAACGGCGCCCCATCCGCCCGGCCCCGGATTGCCGCTACATGCACCGTCGGTATAAATGTCCACAATCTGCTGGGCACGCTGGTCGGCCACATCGGCAATATACCGAAGGTGATCCGGGTCCGTCCTGTCCAATCCTTTATGATGCATACCCGTTCTTTCAGGCGGCCACTTCTCGCCATGGAACGTCGACGACGACGGCAAGCCCGTCACTCTCGCTGAAATGACCGAGGACTCGCTGTACGCCACCCCCCTGGAATTGGCGTTCTACGGGCTGTTCAACCAGGACCGTTTCCTGCAGCTCCAGCGTTCGTTCACCGCCTTCGACGAGGACTCAAAAAACGGATTGGTCAAGCGCATCGCCAAACCCCACCAGTATTTCGCGGTCAACAAAGCCGTCGGTGCTACCGTGACTGCTGTCGAGAGCAATGGCAAGGCCGGGGTCGTTTGGCATACACAGGGCTCCGGCAAGTCGATGGAGATGGAGCTCTACGCGAATCTGGTCAGCCACCAGCCCAAGCTGCTCAACCCCACCATCGTCGTGATCACCGACCGCAACGAGCTCGACGGGCAGCTCTACGATACGTTCAACCGGAGCCTGCTACTGCCTGAGAAGCCGAAGCAGATCAAGAAAAGATCAGAGCTGCGCGAGGAGCTCAGCAACCGCACGACCGGTGGCATCTACTTCACGACACTGCAGAAATTCGGGCGCAGCAAAGATGAGCGCGAGGCCGGTGCCGATCACCCCCTGTTGTCCGACCGGCGCAACATCATCGTTGTTGTCGACGAAGCGCACCGCAGCCACTACGACGACCTCGACGGATATGCCTGGCACCTGAAGAACGCGCTGCCGCACGCAACGCTCATCGCCTTCACCGGGACGCCCATCTCCTTCGAGGACCGCAATACTCGCGAGGTCTTCGGTTCCGACATCGATGTCTACGATCTCACCCGCGCGGTGCAAGACGGGGCCACCGTTCCAGTGCATTTCGAGCAACGATTGATCAAGGTGAGTTTGGCCAAGAACGTCACCCAGGAAGATCTCGACTCGGCTGCCGACGAGGTCACCATCGGACTCGATGATGCCGAGCGCACCCGGATCGAGCAGAGCGTCGCCGTCGTCAACGCTGTCTATGGCGCACCGGCGCGGCTGGCGACCCTAGCCGAGGACATCGTGACGCAGTGGGAAAGCCGGCGCGACCGGATGCGCCCGTTCATCGAGGTCCCCGGCAAAGCGATGATCGTCTGCGCCACCCGCGAGATCTGCGCCAATCTTTATTCCGCGATCACCGCCATGCGGCCCGACTGGCATTCCGACGACCTCGCCAAGGGTCGCATCAAGGTCGTGTACTCCGGTACACCCGCAGACAAGCCTCCCGTGGTGAACCACGTCCGGCGGGACTCGCAGAACGCCGCGATCAAGGAGCGGTTGCGCAACGATGACGACGAGCTTGAGATCGTGATCGTCAAGGACATGATGCTCACCGGCTACGACTCGCCGCCGCTGCACACCCTGTACCTGGACCGACCGCTCAAGGGTGCCTTGCTCATGCAGACGCTGGCCCGGGTCAATCGCACGTACCGCGGCAAGCAGGATGGCCTGCTCGTCGCCTATGCACCGTTGGCCGACAACCTGCAGAAAGCTCTGTCCGAGTACACGCAGAGCGACCAGAATCACAAGCCTCTCGGGCGCAACATCGACGAAGCAGCCGCGCTCACCGAGAGCCTGGTCGCGACCATCCGGGGGCTGCTCACCGGCTACGACTTCAAGGCCGCACTCAATGCCGGTGGCCCCGCGCATTCGTGAAGGCCGCGCACGCGACGGTCAACTACCTGCGCGACGCTGCCACCGCGGGCAACCAGGTGCCCGATGGGGAGGAGACGCTCGCCGTCCGCTACCGCAAGCTGTCCAGCCAGTTAGCCCGCGCATGGGCGATCTGTGGAGGCAGCGAAACCTTGGCCCACCTGCATCCCGAGGTGCGGTTCTACGAAGAGGTCCGGGTATGGATGGCGAAGTTCGACGCCGACGATCGCCAGTCCCGCGGCGAGCCGATCCCCGAAGAGATCCAACGACTGCTGGGGCGGCTCATCGCGGAGTCGACCGTCTCGGGCGAAGTGCTCGACATCTACGACGCGGCCGGGATGCCCAAACCGACGCTGAGCGACCTCACCCCCGACTTCGTCGCCAAGACCCAGCAGGCCAGTAATCCCCACCTGGCGATCGAGGCGCTGCGCAAGTTGCTCAACGAGGAGTCGACGAAGGCCACCCGCAACAACGTGGTGCGCCAGCGCGCCTTCTCCGAACGTCTCACCGAGCTGATGAACAAGTACACCAACCAGCAGTTGACCTCCGCGGAAGTCATCGCCGAGCTGATCGACATGGCCAAGGAGGTGGCTGCCGAGGCAAGCCGTGGCGCCCGGTTCTCCCCACCGCTGAACTCCGACGAACTCGCCTTCTACGACGCCGTCGCCCAAAATGAGTCGGCCGTGGCCCAGCAGGGCGAAGACGTCCTCGCGAAAATCGCCCGTGAACTGGTCGCGGTCATGCGCCGCGACGTGCGAACAGATTGGACCGTGCGCGACGACGTCCGAGCCAAGCTGCGCTCGTCGATCAAACGGTTGCTCGTCAGCCACGGCTACCCTCCGGACAAGCGGCCCGCCGCGATCAAGCTCGTTCTGGAGCAGATGGAATCCATCGCGCCGCGATACGCGACAGACCGTGCGTAAGCCATTCCACGGATCGCCGAGGAAATCGACGCCTGGAGCCCGGAGCTAGTCATGCAGAAAGATAGGCCGCCGGAGTCGTCCCGCGAGAGCGTCGGCCACCAGGACCGGCAGGTTGGGTGGCAAGAGTTTGTCTCTGCAGGCGGCGAGTTCGGGTTTGCTCCACCAATGGTGGCCGAGGAGTCCCGATTTCTCGTTGGCGGTGTGTCTTGGTCGCAAGGTGGGCGCGATGTCGATGACGCGGGCGAGGTAGACGGTCTCGCGACGGTGGTGTTCTTCGCCTCGGTAGCGGAAGCGGGTCTCGCGATCCCACAGGTGGGGTCCGAGGTGGTCGAGGAGGATGCCCGTTTCCTCGGCGAGTTCGCGGCGGGCGGTGTCGGGTAGAGCCTCGCCGGGGTCAGCGCCGCCGCCGGGAAGCTCCCACCAGTGATGGTCAGGTTCGTAGGGGTCTTTGGCGTGGATGAGTAGTACCTGGTCGTGTTGGTCGAGTAGCAGGACGCGGGCACCGATCCGGAGGGTGGGCGCTTCGGTAGGGGTTCCGGCCATCCGGGTTGGCGCTCCTCACGGCGTCGGACGGCTTATGGTGGCCGCCGGTGGTGAGCACCGGTGCGCTGCGTGGTCAGAACAGCGTTGGCGGAGCGCTGGCGGTGGCCGGCGCGGACGTTACCAGGCGTTCGCTCGGCTCGATTGCGAGACGCACCGACACCGCGGAGTGGTCACTGAGTCGGTCGATGCGGGTGTGGTGGAGGTAGTCGCAGGACACCAGCTTGGCAGCGAGGTCCGCGGTGCAATGGACGTGGTCATAGCGATAGCCGTCACCGGTGCGACCAACCCAACTGTGCTCGATTTTCTCGGGGTGTAGAGCTCGGAAGGCGTCGATGAGGCCGCAGCCGTCGGTGAGTTGGCGGTAAAAGTCGTATTCGAATGGCGCGAAGAACCTGTAGCGGGGCTGATGGTCGGGTTCGAGGACGTTAAGATCACCGAGGAACACCATGGCCTGTGTGGCGGGGCGGGAGGCGAGGGCGGCGTTGCACGCGGCCAGCCATTTCCTCTTCCTCGCGGTTTTCTCGACACTGGCATCGCGTGAAGGGACATACGCGCCGATGACCTGGATCGGACCCTGGGGCGAGGGCAGGGTGACCGCGGCGACTCGGGAGGGAAGGTAGCCGACCTGGTCACCGAAGTCGTCGGTGCGCGCCTGGACCCGGCTGGCGATCATGACGCCGTAGTCGCCGTTGTCGGGCTTCGGGTAGCTGACGTGGTAGCCGGCTCCGCTGATGGCGTCGGCGAGTAGTCGACAGCCGGCGCTGTCCTTGGTCTCTGTAAGTACGAGGACATCCTCGTGCCGCCCGGCCAACCAAACAAGCTGGCGCTCGGCGCGCTCGAGTGAGGGGTTGGCGATGTTGAGGGTCAGCAGGCTCAGCTCGGGCATGCCTGGCTCCGCTCCCGGTAGGTGTGCAGGATGGGGACCGCGATCATCATCGCGATGCTCGCAGGACACCGGATGGTGCAGTCCAGAGCCATCACTGGCCAGCCGGCAATGCGTAGATCGGCGGCGGCGTGATGGTAGAGGTCGGACTCGGCGCGGCTGACGCCAGGCTGGCGCTCGAAACGGCTGTGCGCCCCGCGCTGGAGCAGCCGGTCGGCGATCACGTGATGATCCGCGTTGAGCAGCACCGCGACGTCCGGGACGTAGATTCCGGCGTTCAACCGCCAGACGGTGTCGGATTCGATGCCGTCGATGCCTTGCAGGACAAGGGATGAAGGCAAGTAGCGATCGCAGATCACGACCTTGCCCGCGCATAGGGCGGGAAGGATCTCGGCGGCGAGGTGGTGGTGGCGATCGCCGGCGACCAGGCAGGCCAGGGCCATGCCCCGGTACGTGTCGGTCCCCGCTCGAATGTGGTCACCCAGCGCGGTGCGGGTGGGCTCGGTCGTCATGTGCACGGGGATGGCCCGGTCGTCCAGGGCCTTGGCGACTAGCTGGGAGGTAGTGGACTTGCCGACCCCACCAGGGCCATCGATGGTGATCAGCATCCCTGGCAGCCGGTCAGGGCTGGTCGTCGGCGGTGTGGTGGTGTTCACGCGGGCATCAGCGGCAGTAGCCGCCTCTCTGCCGTGGTGATTGGGCAAATCTCGGCGTCGACCGCACCGACGCGTTGCCCGGCGGCGATCACGGCCGCTGGGCAACCCTTGCCGCATGAGTCCGCGATGCCGCAGGATCGGCAGGTCGAGTTGACACCCATCTCCAGGTGCCCTGCCGTGTTGTAAGCGTCGAGGCGCTCGGCGATGTGGGAGTCGGTGAGGATGTTGCCGACGATGAACTCGGCCGGGTCGTGCTGGGACTGCGGAGTCTTGGCGGCGAAGACCAGGTAGGGGCAGACGGTCACCTCGCCCGCTGTGAACACGTAGATGACCGTTCCGGCCTCGCAGCCGGCGAGGGGTTTCCCCTCTATGTTGGGGAAGCGGATGCGCACTACGTCCAGATCGGGTCCGTCGAACGGGTCGGTCATCTGGTGGATGCGCAGCATGCGCTGCTCGGTCGCGGCCAGCGCCCGGCGGGCCTTGACCCCGCGTCCCATCGAGGACAACGGGTTCATCAGCACGTATTGGGCTCCCTGCTCGACGGCAAATTGGCAGAGCTGCCGGTACTCGATGTCCTGAGCCAGGGAGTTGGGAGTGCACAGCAGTCCCTGTAATAAGCCTGCCTTCGCGAGAGCTGTGACGGTGGCGATGGTGGTGTGGAAGCTATTGCGGTCACCGCGGAATTTGCCGTGCGATTCGGGCCGGAACCCGTCCAGCGAGACGTTGCAGTGCACGCCGCCGATATCGGCGAGTTCCGCGATCTGTACCTCGCCCAGGGTGGTGGCGTTCGTGCAGACTCCAACCCCCATCCCAGCATCGCGGAACGCGTGCACGACGTCGAGGAACCCCGGGTGGATGGTGGGCTCGCCTCCGGTCAGCGTCACCCGATCCACCCGGCAGGCGCCAAGCCGGGGAATGACTTTCCCGACGATGTCGTCATAACCCATCGTCTGGCCCTGCTTGGTGGCAGAGACGAAGCAATGGGCGCAATGCAGGTTGCAGCGCTCGTCGATCTGGACCAGTGCCTTGCGACTGTCCCCGTCCGCTGTCGTGCGGAAGTAGCAGGATGATGCCCGCCCGTCTCCAACGATGCTGCGTGCTCCCATGGGACCGCCTCCTCAGTGTCGCAGAGCGTGACCAGTTCGTCCCGCATTGCAATAGTGTCCCTGAGTCCCATAATCTTCGTCTAGATGTCTGATCGAACATCTATGGGTAGTTTGGCGGGGAAGTGTCCGCACTTCCCCACGGGAGTCCGCTGAGATCACCGAGTCTGGAGGCGTCGATGTCCAGCCCCCTGCGGGTCCCCGCGACCGGTGCGTTCGCGGAGCTGCTCGCCAGCCCGTTGCAGCTGCTGGAGGTCACGATGGACCAACTGCGCACCTTGCTCGCTGTCCGGGAGGCCGGATCGCCGCTACGGGCAGCGCGGCTGCTCGACCGGGAGCATTCCTCGGTGCGCAAACAGGTCGACACGCTCAACCGCATCTTCCAGCAGATCTGCGGCGAGGCCGTGGTCGTCAAGCAGGGCCGGGGACAGGACTACCTGTTCACTCCCACCGGTGACGCAGTCGCCGACATCGCCGGCCGTATGTTCGCCGATTGGCTGTCCGGCATCACCGACCGACGCCGCAAGCTCGGAGCGACGGTCACCGTGGCCACCACCGAGTTCACCGTCGACTTCCTCGCCCAGGTCTGGCCCGATGTCGCCGAGGAGTTCACCCGTCGAGAGATCCAGCTGGATATCGCCCACGTACGCACCCGCGACTTCTGGTCACAGCTGGACGCCAAGGGCGTCGACCTCATCTGCGGCAGCGTCGCCGCCGCTCCCGGCCGCGACCCGGCTCTGGTCAACTATGACGTGATCGAGTGGCATCGCGAAGACCTGGCCCTGATCACCAACCTGCCCATGCGGGAGCTGCCCATGGTGGCAGTCGGACAGGACCGGCTGCCGGAGATCCCGTTGTTGGCGCCCTCTGCGGGGCTGATCGTGGAGTTCCTGCGCCGTTGGTATGGCCCGGACTTCACAACCAGGCTGCGGATCGTAGCCGAGGTGGACAGCATCTACTACGGATTAGCGCTGCTGCGCTCTCGGCTCGTCCATGGGGCCCTGATCTGTGCTCGCGCCGCCGCTGACGCGGCCGTCGAAGGTCGCCTACCCGGCGGCGGCCCGGGCCTCCGCCTTGTCGCCCTAGCCGACGACTACCACCCGCCGCTACAGCTGCTCGCCGGGATCTTCGCTCGCAAAGGCGAACGCCAGCTCTATGACGACACCCACCCCCTCAACCTGCTCTGGGACGCCTTCACCGCTCATTGCCAGCACCCATCAACGTGACGGTCGCTGTCATCGCTCGCGAACTGGTCGCGGTCATGCGCCGCGACGCGCGCACCGACTGGACCGTGCGAGGTTGCCATCGGTGGCACATCCGTATGCTGCGATAGTCCTTCCCAGTCGTTACAGAGCGTGACATCCTCGCTGGCCACCTCTGAATAGGCATCGTTGGCCTTCCATGGCTTCAGTGCCAGCTTCAGTTCCTTGTTCAGCTCGCCACGCAGGCGTCCTCAATGGTCAGTACTCTCGCCCGGCATCTCCCGCACCACCAGATCCTCCAGCCGGCGTTCGACAACCGTGCCGACCGGCCAGTCACCCACCAGCGCAACCATGGCGTCTGCTTCGTCCACTGAGCCACAGGCGCACGGGTCCCATCCCTGCTGCTGCAGGCTGGACCGGACGGCCTCGACGTATTCCGCGCGGCTGAGGGGCGTGTCGACCACCATCGCGGTGGTCGTCGCACGGTGTGAGTTCCGCCCGCCGAACCCGCGACCGCAGCCGCAACCCCCGTCCGGGTCTGCCCGATCCCGCGCGCATACCTCGCCGATGCGTCCAACTCCCACTCGATGATGCACGTTGTCCCGGGCGCCCTGCGTCCGGGCGGTCGCCACCAGCACCTCGTCGGTGACAATGGGATATCACCTGACACCGACAGCGACCCGGAGAACGATTGGCCAGGGCCCGAACGCCCCTCAGTGATCTCCGCGGTAAACCTGCTGCGCCTCGGTGAGCGCGGAGTCCTCCACGAGCACCCCTTGGCGCTCGTAGCGCTTGCGACTGCGGCTGAATCGGACCACGACCGCGGACAGCTCGCTGGCTCGGTGGGCACGACGAGTGAGCCCGGCATCTCCTGCGGGCAGGAAGACCAAGTGATCCATGCCGGTGCAGCGCAGGCATACCGGACCGGCGTCCTGCATGATCAACAGATCTCCGGTTCCGGAGCATGTCGTGCAGGTCCACTCTTTCAGCGGCGAGATGACGACGAGTTCCGGAGGCCGGTTCTGGCGCTCGGCGAGTCGGTCGCGCTTGGCGGCGGACAGCTCGGGTGAGACCCAGTGCGTGCGGTACGCCAGCTCGATCTCGGGCGCTCCGCTGACGCTGAAGCGCAGCGGCCTGCGGTCCCGCGTTCGGGCGACGTAACCGGTTTCGCTGGACACCAGGCCACGTCGTTGCGCCCAGCGACGGAACACTCGCATGGCGGTGGACTGCTTGGGCAGGCTGGCCTGCACGACCCGTTCCAGGCACTGCACCCGGCCCTGCCGCCACGCATCGAGGTGTGGCGGCACCAGCCAACCGAGACCCAGCAGCACGTCGATCGCGCTGACGTACTGTTGCTGAGCCAGGGCAGCTTCCGCCGCCCGTTCGACGCGCTGCTCGAGCGCCACGCCGCCCATGCTTTCCCTCCTGTGTGTCGCGCCCCGCAGACCGCGCCGGTTCTGATAGGTCTCTCAGTGTGATAGCTGACATCAAACACGATGATGATCTACACAGCCGGGTGCGGGAGCTGCGCGCGGCGGGACGATCCCCGAAGCAGATCGCTCGGGCACTGGGTGTACGTCCCGCCGTCGTGGCCCCACTGGTACGCACCCTCGCCCAGCAGGACGCGGCCACCCAGCCGGAGCCCGCAGTTGTCGGCTGCTGGGTCAGTCCAGGCTGGAGCACGGCCCTGGCAGTCGACGGACACGAGGACTGGCCCGACGCCACCACCGTCGACGGGGGTCCTGAGGGGGTCGCCTGCGTCGTTGTGGCGCGGCGACATCGGCCACAGCGGGTGTCTGTCTGCGGCTACCTCGTCGATGTGTACTGCCTCGGGGTGAAGAACGCGCTCGGGCCACAGCTTATGAACGAGCGAGACCTGCCTGCCTTTGTGCACCGCTTCTTCAACCCGTTCCACCAGGTGGCGGCACCACTGGAAGCGCCGCTGGAGCTGGCCCGCCACCTGGTGTGCGGCGCAGTCGACTACGCTCGCCAACTCGGTTTCGAACCTGCGCCCGACTTCGGGCAGGCTGCTGACCACCTCGGATCGTGGCAGGAAACCAGCGCGATCACGTTCGGACGCCATGGCGTCCCCTTCTACGTCTCCGGACCGTTCGACAACCCCACCCGAGTGATTCGCTCTCTGACCAGTTCTGTGGGCGAGGGAAATTTCCACTACATCGCGCACATCGACGCCGCAGCGAGTTGGTGACCGTCCACGGCGGTCAAGGCAGGGCGTAGCCGAGCGTTCGCAGTCCCTTGCGGAAGGCGGTGCCGTGCTCGGGCGGGATGGCGAGGTGCCGGTCGCCCACGAGGCGGCACAACGTCCGGAGTCTGCGGTCGTTCGCGATGAGCGTGGCCAGCACGGGGTCCGCACATTCCACGAGCTGGGTCATGCCGAGATCCCGCAGCCGGCTCGCCCGGCGGGCGACGTCGTCGATCAGGGTCGTGACGGTCGAGGGTAGCTCTGTGTGGCAGCGGTTGCCCAGAAAGCGGCGCAACTCCTCCAGCGATCGACCCGTGTCGCGCGCTGCCAGCAGCGCGGTCGCAGTCAGTGACCAAACCCGGTCGGACGTGCGCTCTGCGTAGGCGTCCAGCACGAGGCGGTCACCGACGGTGATCTCACCGAGCGCGACGATGTCGAGATTGGGCAGCACCTTGAGTTCCTGTTCGGTGCCGCCGGTGGCCTGGTAGGTGCTGGCCAGGCCGAGGGCGTAGGCGCCCAGGGCATTGATCCGGATCGCCCGCAGCCCGTCGTACCGGCTCAGGCAATCGAGATCCTCGGCGCCCCAGTTCCCGCGGAAGTCGTCGCGGGCGCCTGCCGGATCGGTGTAGGTGACGTCGAGGAGACCGAGTGTTGCGGCGTACTCGAACAGCACGCACAGCGTGTAGCGGCCTTCTAACAGGGACCAGTCCGAAAAACCCGCATAGCCGAGGCTGCCGTACTCCGGGTCGACAAGGTAGAGCCGCCACAGACCCCGTTCGCTGCGGGCGATCTTGGGTGACAGGCCCTCGCCCTGCATCGTGGCGAACAGCTCATCAACGGTGATCCACTCGCCAGCCAGACAGCCGGCCAGGGCGTCGGCGACGGTCTGGCGCCGGGGCTTGAGGGCCGTGAGGACGTTCGCGCAGCGCTGGCCCTTGATCGCCTCGATCCGGCTCATCTCGTCGATCAACCCGTGGCTCACCCAGCGCCGCCACAGCTGACGGACGGTCTCGGCGCCCGGCTTGGACAGCGCCGCGCGACCGCGGGCAGTCAGCTGCAACCGGCTCCCGGCCTGCTCGGCCAGGCCGCCGGCGTGGATGAGCAAGGGCCAGGCGAAGGCGGCGATCGCTTCGTGGGGAAAGAAATCCCCGGCGGCCAGCACTTGGGCCACCGCGCTGACCGTCGCCGCGCTCGGCCGACGGGTCTTCTCGCTACAGCGCAGCCGCCCGCTAGCGCACAGCTGCAGGACGGCGTGCACATTCGCCTGCGACTCCTGCTCGGTGAGTCGGACGGTCTCAGTGCCCACGGTCAGATTGCCCACGCGCGGAGACCTTAACGGCCCCGCATGTCATCGTCATACCACACCCTTGATCACCGTTTGTGTGCGTTGGACGACACGACGTGTCACTTTGCGCACCCAAAGGCTGATCACGCTCGGGCGAAGCACCGCACGTTTCGCAACGTGAAGCCGGAGGCTAGAAAGCCCATCCGTATGTCGCGGCCAGCGGGGTCCAGCCTAGGGCTGAGTCGATGGCGATGGCCACGAACAGCAGTGTCAGGTAGGTGTTGGACAGGTGGAACAGCCGCATGGGTTTGACCGCCACACCGCGCCGGACGGCGGCGTGTAGGCGGTGCGCCATGGCCACGAACCAACCCCCGGCGAGCACCGCCACCGCGGCATAGACCCAGCTCGTGGCACCGACCAGCAGCAGGCTCCAGGCCACCATCAGCCAACTGAACACCACGATCTGGCGGGTCACATACACCGGCGACGCGACCGCGGGCAGCATCGGCACGCCGACCCGCTGGTAGTCCTCGCGAAATCTCATCGCCAGCGCCCAGGTGTGCGGCGGCGTCCAGAAGAAGATCACTCCGAACATCACCAGCGCGGGCCAACCCACCGTGCCGGTGACGGCCGACCAGCCGATCACCACCGGCATGCACCCGGCAGCGCCGCCCCAGATGATGTTCTGCGCCGTGCGCCGCTTGAGCAGCAGCGTGTAGACGAAGACATAGAACAGGATCGTCGCCACCGCCAACGCGGCGGAAAGCAAATTGGTGGTGGCCCACAACCAGCCGAAAGCAGCCACCCCCAAGGCGATCCCGAAGATCAGCGCATGGCGGATGGGCACCTGGTGAGTGACCAGTGGCCGGGCCCGGGTCCGGTGCATTTCGGCGTCGATGTCGGCATCGGCGACGCAGTTCAGCGCGTTCGCGCTACCCGCTGCCATGCTGCCGCCCACCAGGGTGGCCAGGACCAGCCACAGTGACGGCACCCCACGGGCGGCCAGGAACATCGCCGGTATGGTGGTCACCAACAGTAGTTCGATCACTCGCGGCTTGGTCAAGGCCAGGTAGCCGCGGAGCACACTGCGACGGTGCCCAGGTCGCGGTGTCGCGGGAGCTTGGACGCTGCTGCTCACCGCGCACCCGGAAGCAATGATCGAGAGGGCCGGGGTGCTGGACTCACCGTCGCCCCTCCTGATGACGAGTCTCGGACAGCCACAGGACCGAGCAGGTAATGGCTTTAGTCAAAAATCGTAGTCGGGTGGTGTGAGTCACGCCCGGTCGGGGCACCTGGTCGATGAGTCCATTCCGGGCGCCGCCTCGCTAGGGTGGATCGTAGAGATTCGGCCCGGCCGGCTATTCGCGCCCCGGGCCACCGGACCGAGCACAGTCAGGAGCACGAGCGTGTCCGTCACCGACGATCTGACCCAGCTCACCACCCCCAGGGTGCCCGACGACTGGACCGATCTAGACAGCCGGGCGGTGGACACCATCCGGGTTCTCGCCGCTGACGCTGTCCAGCGCGTCGGTAACGGTCACCCGGGCACCGCCATGAGCCTCGCCCCGCTGGCATACACGCTCTTCCAGCGAGTGTTGCGGCACGACCCCACCGATCCAGCCTGGACCGGCCGGGACCGGTTCGTGCTGTCCTGCGGCCACTCCAGCCTGACGTTGTATCTGCAGCTGTTCCTGTCCGGCTACGGGTTGGAGCTGGAAGACATCGAGCAACTGCGCACCTGGGGTTCTAAGACCCCGGGTCATCCGGAGTACAGGCACACCGTCGGCGTGGAGATCACCACCGGGCCACTGGGTCAGGGGCTGGCCGCCGCGGTCGGCATGGCCATGGCGGCTCGCCGGGAACGCGGCCTGTTCGATCCCGACGCCGCACCGGGCGAGAGCACCTTCGACCACCACATCTACGTCATCGCCTCGGACGGGGACATCGAGGAGGGGGTCACCTCCGAGGCCTCCTCGCTGGCCGGCACCCAGGAGCTCGGCAATCTCATAGTGTTCTACGACGACAACGAGATCTCCATCGAAGACGACACCAAGATCGCGCTGTCGGAAGACACCGCCGCGCGTTATGCGGCCTACGGGTGGCACGTCCAGACCGTAGTGGGCGGTGAGGACGTCGTCGGCATCCTCGACGCGATCGAGGCGGCCAAGGCCGAGGGCGGCCGGCCGTCGCTGATCGTGCTGCGCACCGTGATCGGCTACCCGGCACCGCACAAGATGAACACCGGGGCCGCGCATGGATCCGCCCTGGGCGCCGACGAGGTGGCCGCGGTGAAGGAGCTACTGGGCTTCGACCCGCAACAGTCCTTCGTCGTGGAACCCGAGGTGCTCGAGCACGCCCGGCGGGTGGTGGCGCGCGGTCAGGCCGCGCACGCGCAGTGGCAGCAGTCCTTTGACTCCTGGCGGCAGGCCAACCCATCCGGGGCCGCGCTGTTCGATCGCCTCATCGGCCGGCAGCTACCGGCGGGTTGGGCGGAGAAACTACCCACCTGGGAGCCGGACAAGAAGGGCCTGGCGACCCGCAAGGCCTCCGGGGAAGTGCTCAGCGCGATCGGCGAGGTACTGCCGGAGCTGTGGGGTGGCTCGGCGGACCTCGGTGAAAGCAACCTCACCACGATCAAGGGCGCCGACTCGTTCGGCCCGGTGAAGATCTCCACGAAGATGTGGAACGCGCAGCCCTACGGCCGCACCCTGCATTTCGGGGTGCGCGAGCATGCCATGGGCGCGATCCTCAATGGGATCGTGCTGCACGGGCCGACCCGGCCCTACGGCGGCACGTTCCTGATTTTCAGCGACTACATGCGCCCGGCGGTGCGGCTCGCCGCGCTGATGGCGGCGCCGACCATCTATGTCTGGACCCACGACTCGATCGGCCTGGGTGAGGACGGCCCCACCCATCAACCGGTCGAGCAGCTGGCCTCGCTGCGGGCCATCCCGGGCTTGGACGTGGTTCGGCCCGCCGACGCCAACGAGACCGCGGCGGCCTGGAAAGCTCTGTTGGAAAAGGGCACCCGGCCAACCGGACTGGCGTTGACCCGGCAGAGCGTGCCCGTACTGGAGGGCACCGACGCCGCCGGGGTCGCGCGGGGCGGCTACGTACTCGCCGACACCGCACCCGAGGGCGACGGTGGGCTGCCCGACGTGCTGCTGATCGCCACCGGTTCCGAAGTGCAGTTCGCTGTCGCCGCCCAGCAGACGCTGGCCGCCGAGGGAATCAGCGCCCGGGTGGTGTCGATGCCGTGCGTGGAGTGGTTCGACGAGCAGGGCCAGGCCTACTGCGACCAGATTCTCCCTCCGACAGTGAAGGCTCGGGTGGCCATCGAAGCCGGCATCGCGATGCCATGGCACCGCTTTGTGGGCGATCACGGCGAGGTGGTCTCACTGGAGCACTTCGGTGCCTCCGCCGACTGGCAGACCCTCTACCGCGAGTTCGGTTTCACCGGCGAGGCGGTAGCCAACGCCGCCCGGCGCAGTCTGGACCGCGCCAAGCGCATCAAGCACTGATCTACGGGTGGAAGGATCCGTCGTGAGCAGCACCGATACCTTGCAGGCCCTGTCCGAGGCCGGTGTGTCGATCTGGCTGGACGACCTGTCCCGGCAACGGATCAACTCGGGCAACCTGGCCAACCTGATCACCGAGTGGCACGTGGTGGGGGTGACCAGCAATCCGACGATCTTCGCGCATGCGGTGGAACACGCCGAGGACTACGCCCAGCAGGTTCGCCAGCTGGCCGCCCGTGGCGCTTCGGCCGACGAGGCCGTCCGCGAGATCACCGTCGCCGACGTGCAACAGGCCTGCGACGTGTTCAGTGGCACGTGGGAAACCACTGGCGGGGTGGATGGCCGGGTGTCGCTGGAGGTCAGCCCCCAGCTGGCGCACGACACTGATGCCACCCTCGCTCAGGCCGCCGAGTTGTGGAAGGTCGTCGACCGACCCAATCTCTTGATCAAAATACCGGCGACGGTGGAGGGGCTACCGGCCATCACCGGCGCGCTGGCCGACGGGATCAGCGTCAACGTCACCCTCGTCTTCTCGGTGGCCCGCCACCGAGAAGTGATGGCGGCCTTCTTCGCCGGCTTGGAGCGGGCCAGCGCGAACGGGTACGACCTGGCCACGATCGCCTCGGTCGCCTCTTTCTTCGTCTCCCGAGTGGACACCGAGGTGGACAAGCGGCTGGAGGCGATCAGCACCGACAAGGCTCTGGCGCTGCGCGGGCAGGCCGCGGTGGCCAACGCCCGGCTTGCGTACGCGGCCTACCAGCAGGAGTTCGGCACGCAGCGGTGGGCTGCGCTGCAGGCGGCCGGGGCCCGGCCGCAGCGGCCGCTGTGGGCTTCCACCGGGGTGAAGAACCCGGCCTACCCGGACACCAAGTACGTCACCGAACTGATCGCACCGGGGGTGGTGAACACGATGCCGGAACAGACCCTGCGTGCCCTGGCCGACCACGGCGAGGTGCCCGGCGACCAGGTCTCGGGCACCGCCGGGCAGGCGCAGCGCACCTTCGACGAGTTGGCCGAGGTCGGGATCGATCTCGACGACGTGTTCCTGGTGCTCGAGCGCGAAGGCGTGGAGAAGTTCGACGCATCCTGGTCCGATCTCGGCGAGACGGTGGCTGGCCAGCTGGTCAAGTTCGCACCGCCCTCAGCGGGCTGACCGGCGATGTCTGCGCTTCCGTCGACGCCGCAACTCACCGTCGAGATCAGCTCGCCCAATGCGGCGGTGAACTCCCTGATCGACAACCTCGTCGGGGAACGGGTGGCATCGGCGCTGGCCAACCAGGATGCGACGCTGTGGGGTCCCCAGGCGCAGGCGGAGGCCGCCCGGCGGCTCGCCTGGGTGTCGCTTCCCACCACCTCCCGACCGCTGCTGGCCACCATCGATGCGCTGTGGGCCGAGCTGCACTCCGACGGCATCGACCGCGTTGTGCTGGCCGGGATGGGCGGCTCGTCGCTGGCTCCGGAGGTGATCTGCGCCACGTCCGGAGTGCCGCTGACGGCGCTGGATACCACCGACCCCGGTGAGGTGGCCGACGCGCTGGCCGGTGATCTCAGGCGCACCGTGCTGGTGGTGTCGTCGAAGTCGGGCTCCACGGTGGAAACCGACAGCCACCGGCGGGTGTTCACTGCCGCGTTCGGCGCGGCCGGGCTGGACCCGGCGGCGCACCTGGTGGTGGTGACCGACCCGGGGTCCCCGCTGCAGCGGCTCGCGGAGGAACAAGGCTACCGGGCGGTGATCACCGCTGAGCCGAACGTGGGCGGACGCTACTCGGCACTGACCGCGTTCGGCCTGGTCCCGGCTGGTCTGGCCAGGGCCGATATCGCGAACCTGCTCGACAACGCGGAGCGCTACGCGCCGTTGCTGGCCGCCGACGACCCGGCCAACCCAGCACTGCGGCTGGCCGCCACGCTGGCGGTCGGGCATGCCGCCGGAGCCGAGAAGGTAGTGCTCGCCGACACCGGCTCCGGGATCGTCGGCTTCGCCGACTGGGCCGAGCAGCTCATCGCCGAGTCGACCGGCAAGGCCGGCACCGGCCTGCTGCCAGTGGTGGTGCCAAACTCCGGCGCGCCGGGATTCGCCGACGCTGGGCCGGACGCCACGCTCGTCGCGATCGGTCCGAGTTCGACAGCGGCGGTGGCTGTCAGCGGCACCCTGGGTGGGCAGTTTCTGCTATGGGAGCACGCCGTCGCGGTGGTCGGCCGGCTGCTGGGGATCAACCCGTTCGACCAGCCCGACGTGGAGGCCGCGAAGGTCGCCGCCCGGGCGCAGCTCGACGCGCTCAACAAGCCTGCGGCCAGACCCGCGCCTGCGTTCGTTGAGGGTGACGTCGCGGTGTACCCCGTCGGGGACTGGCTACCGACCGGCGTCGCCACTCTCAGCGATGCGCTGCGGGCACTGATCAGTGCTGCCCCGCCGCGGGGCTATCTCGCGGTGCAGGCCTATCTGGATCGCATCGCCGACGCCTCCGCCGCGGTGCTTCGTACCGAACTGGCCCGCCGCAGCCGGTTGCAGACTACCTTCGGGTGGGGTCCCCGGTACCTGCACTCGACCGGCCAGTACCACAAGGGAGGGCACCAGAACGGGGCCTTCCTGCAGCTGACCGGTGCGGTCACCACGGACATCCCGGTGCCGGGCACCGAGTTCACCCTCGGCGATCTGCAGCAGGCCCAGGCCTGGGGTGACGCGGACGTTCTCGCCGCGCACGGCCGGCCGGTGCTGCGGGTTCATCTACTCGACCGGCCGGCCGGGCTGGTCGCGCTGGCGCACGCGATGCAGGAGCTATAGGTGAGCACGGCAAGCGGCAAGGCCCCGGCCGACTGGGTGAACCCACTGCGAGACAGCCGGGACAAGCGCCTACCCCGGATCGCCGGTCCGTGCGGTGTCGTCATCTTCGGTGTGACCGGAGACCTGTCCCGCAAGAAGCTGATGCCGGCGATATATGACCTGGCCAATCGTGGGTTGCTGCCGCCCGGTTTCGCGCTGGTCGGGTTCGCCCGCCGGGATTGGGCCGACGAGAACTTCGCCGAACTGGTCCACGACGCGGTCCGGGAACACGCCCGCACCCCGTTCCGGGAGGAGGTCTGGGCCCGGCTGTGCGAAGGCGTTCGGTTCGTGCCGGGCAGCTTCGACGACGACGCCTCGTTCGACGACCTCGCGTCCGTGGTCGCGGACCTCGATCAGGAACGAGGTACCGGCGGCAACCACGCCTTCTACCTGGCGATCCCACCCGCGACGTTCCCGGTGGTGCTCAAGCAGCTCTCCCGCACCGGATTGGCGACGCCGGATGGCGATCAGTGGCGCCGGGTGGTCATCGAGAAGCCGTTCGGGCACGATCTGCGCAGCGCCCGGGAACTCAACGACATCGTCAACGACGTGTTCCCCGAGGAATCGGTGTTCCGCATCGACCACTACCTCGGGAAGGAGACCGTCCAGAACATTCTTGCGCTGCGTTACGCCAACCAGCTCTACGAGCCGATCTGGAACAGCCACTACGTGGACCACGTGCAGATCACCATGGCCGAGGACATCGGCTTGGCCGGTCGCGCCGGCTACTACGACGGCATCGGCGCGGCCCGGGACGTGATCCAGAACCATCTGATGCAGCTGCTCGCTCTGACCGTGATGGAGGAGCCGCTGTCCTTCTCTCCGGACTCGCTGCGCGGTGAGAAGATCAAGGCGCTCTCCGCGACGAAGCTCGTGGAGCCATTGGATGAGACCACCGCACGGGGCCAGTACACCGCTGGCTGGCAGGGTGGCACCAGAGTCGTCGGGGTCCGCGAAGAAAAGGGTTTCCACCCGGACTCGACCACCGAGACCTTCGCCGCGATCACGCTGCACGTCGACACCCGGCGGTGGGCCAGGGTGCCGTTCTTCCTGCGCACCGGCAAACGGCTGGGTCGGCGGGTCACCGAGATCGCGGTGATCTTCAAGCGGGCTCCGCACCTGCCCTTCGAGACGACCATGACCGAGGAGCTCGGACAAAACGCCCTGGTCATCCGGATTCAACCGGACGAGGGCGTCACTATCCGGTTCGGCTCAAAGGTACCCGGCACCGCGATGGAGGTCCGTGACGTCACCATGGACTTCCGTTACGGCACGGCGTTCACCGAGTCATCGCCGGAAGCCTACGAGCGGTTGCTGCTGGACGTGCTGCTCGGGGAGCCGTCACTGTTCCCGGTCAACGCCGAGGTGGAGCTGTCCTGGGAGATCTTGGATCCGGTACTCGAACACTGGGCGAAGCTGGACGCGCCCGAGCCGTACCCCGCGGGCACCTGGGGACCGCCGTCGGCAGACCGCATGATCGCCAGGACCGGACGTACCTGGAGACGGCCGTGATCACCGCGAACGTGATATGAGTGTGGCGATCGCGCTGTTCACCCGCGATCTGCGGGTGCACGACAATCCCGTCCTGCACGCCGCGTGCCAGGCAGCCACCGAGGTGGTGCCGCTGTTCGTGCTCGACAAGGCGATAATCACGGGCGGTTCGATGTCAGCGAATCGCGCGGTGTTTCTCGCTGGCGCGCTGACCGACTTGGATGCCAACCTGCGGGGCATCGATGGGTCTCTCGTGGTGCGCTCCGGCTCGGTCGTCGACGAAGTCGAGCACATGGTCGCGGAACTGGGTGCCGGCGAGGTCCATCTCGCTGCCGACGTCAGTGGTTACAGCCAGCGTCGCGAACAGGTCCTGCGTAAGCGCCTCGCCGGCCACGGTTGCCGGGTGCGCGTCCACGCCAACTCGATCACGGTCGCGGAACCCGGGGCGCTCACCCCCTCCGGCGGAGGTGCACATTTCGCGGTCTTCACCCCCTACTACCGGCGTTGGGTCGCGGCGAGCACCCGCCGCCTGCTTGACACACCAGGCCGGATCACCGTGCCGCCCATCGCCACCGAAGCCGTGCCCAGCCTCGAAGAGATGTGTCCAGAAGAAATGTGCGCAGGGCCGCGTTCCCCGCAGCTGCCGCCCGGTGGCGAAACCGCGGGAAGGCGCGTCCTGGGTGACTGGCTCGCGGGGCGGATCCAGCGTTACGAGCAGGCCCACGACGACCTTGCCGGCGATGGCACCTCCCGGCTGTCGCCCTACCTGCATTTCGGCTGCGTCTCCCCCACTGAGGTGTTACGCACCATCGATCGGTCGGCGCCGGGCGGCGAAGCTTTCATCCGGCAACTAGCGTGGCGCGACTTCCATCACCAGGTCCTCGCCGCGCGTCCGGACACGTCGACGGTCGACTACCGCACCCGCCACGACCGGTGGCGCCGTGACGACGCGGCGGCCAAGGCCTGGCGGGATGGTCGCACCGGCTATCCGATCGTCGACGCCGGCATGCGTCAGCTTCAACAACAGGGCTGGATGCACAATCGCGCCCGCCTCATCACCGCCAGCTTCCTGACCAAAACCCTGTATCTGGACTGGCGCATCGGTGCCCGGCATTTCCTCGACCTGCTCGTCGACGCCGACCTCGCCAACAACCAGCTCAACTGGCAGTGGGTCGCCGGCACCGGCACCGACACCAGACCCAATCGGGTCCTCAACCCACTACGGCAGGCGCAACGCTACGACCCGACCGGTGACTACGTCCGCCGCTACCTGCCCGAACTCCGCGGCATTCCCGGTCCCGCGGTACATCAGCCGTGGAAGTTAGATTCACCTCAACGAGCCAACCTCGACTACCCCGACCCCATCATCGACCTTCGCGATGGCGCGGATTACTTCCGCAGCGTTCGGGACAAGATCGGAGGCGAACAATGATCGTCGACCTACCTTCGACAACCACGTCAGCGGTGAACCACGCACTGATCGACATCCGGGAACGTGGCGGCGCGGTGGCGCTGGGCCGGGTACTGACGTTAGTGATCGTCACCGATGACTCCGCGCAGGTGGAGGAATCGATCGACGCTGCCAATGAGGCCAGCAAGGAGCATCCCTGCCGGGTGCTCGTGGTGGCCCGGGGTCTCAAGCGGGCCGGGACCCGGCTGGACGCCCAGATCCGCGTCGGCGGTGACGCCGGCGCGTCCGAAGTGCTCGTGCTGCGCCTGTACGGTCCGCTGGCAGACCACGGAGACAGCGTGCTGGTACCGCTGCTGCTACCAGACTGCCCGGTCGTCGCGTGGTGGCCGGGAGCGGCCCCCGCGATTCCCGCGGAGGATCCCATCGGGAGGCTGGCGCAGCGGCGGATCACTGATGCCGCCGCGGCACAGCAGCCAATCAGAGCACTGGAGCACCGCCGCACCTGCTACGCGGAGGGGGACTCCGACCTGGCGTGGACCAGGATCACCCCGTGGCGGGCGCTGCTCGCTGCGGCGCTGGATCTGCCGCCGTATGACGATGTCGAGACGGTCACGGTTACCGGTGCCGCCGACAACCCATCCGCTGACCTGCTTGCCGGCTGGCTGCGGTCCCGCCTGCGGGTCCCGGTCCGGCGCCGCACCAGCCCGCCCGGCGGTGGGATCAGCTCGGCGGTCATGGAGCGTCGTTCCGGCAGGGTAGAGCTGGTCCGGCCCGACGGTAAGGTGGGCACCTTGCGCCAGCCAGGACAACCCGAACGCCGGGTGCCGTTGAGACGGCGCCCGGTGCGGGACTGCCTCGCTGAAGAGCTGCGCAGGCTGGATCCTGACGAGATCTACCAGGCCGCGCTGCAGGCACTGACCGAAGTAGACGGTCGCAACGGACGGCGCGCCGGCCCGGCGAGGAGCAGACGATCGGGTGAGACCCGAGACGAGCCCCGGGTGGATCAGTGAGCCGTCTCGACGTCGTCGTCCACGCCACCGCGGGCGTGCTCGCAGCAGCCACCGCTGCCCGGCTGGTCACCCGGATCGTGGACATCCAGACCGCCTCGGGGTCGGCATCGCTGGTCCTGACCGGAGGACGGACCGGCACCGCGGTGCTCCGTGAGCTGGCGAACACCCAGGCAGCTGCGGCGGTGGACTGGCGGCAACTGGATATCTACTGGGGCGATGAGCGCTTCTTGCCAGGTGGACATCCGGAGCGCAACGAGACCCAGGCGCGCGAAGCGCTGCTTGACCACGTCGGTGCGGACCCAGCCCAGGTCTATCCGATGGCGGCCTCCGACGGCCCCTGCGGGGATGATCCGGACGCCGCCGCCGACGCTTACGAGGACCTCCTGCTGAGTCAACGGCACCCGGAAGATCGCGGCCCAGCGCCGTCTTTCGATATCTGCCTTCTCGGCATCGGCGAAGACGGCCACGTCGCCTCGGTCTTCCCCGGCTCTCCCGCGGTCTATGAGACCGAGCGCGCGGTGACCGGTGTACGGGGCAGCCCGAAACCACCACCCACCCGGATCACCATGACGCTGCCCGCGATCCGGTGCGCGGCAGAGGTCTGGTTGATCGCCTCGGGAGCGGAGAAAGCCGCCGCGGTGACGATGGCGCTGCGCGGAGCAGGCGAGGTGCAGATGCCCGCCGCGGGCGCGACGGGTCGGCGCCGCACGCTGTGGCTGCTGGACCGTGCCGCGGCCGCAAAGCTTCCCGCGGAGCTACTCGGCCGCTGACTCTGCTTCAGGAAGCGCGAGCAGGAGCCTTGGCGGCCATGAGAACGTACACAAATCCTCATAATGCATGAGGACGTGAGCTGCACGGAAGGGTAAGTCTGGGAGTAAACGACCAGCGCGTACGTGCGGCGGCGCGCGTGAATACAGAGGGTGATGACATGAGCAGCTCAGTCGATACCCAGATCATCCAGCCAGGAAGACACCGACGAACCAGCGGTAGCGTAAGCGACGACATCACGCCCATTGGGAATGTCGACCACACCGTTACTCCCGCCTATTCGGATAATACCTCCCGATTGTCCCATCTGTACAGTCAGTGCCGGGATGTCTGCGGAGACCCTGCAGGGCTTCGTATCGTGGCGGCGTCCGCATTCGTCGTCGGACTCATGCTCGCTAGCGCCCCCGCAGCTTTAGCCCAGGTCAGGCTTCTGCTCGTCACCGCCCCAGCGACGTTCACCCAAGCCGACCCCACCCAAGCCGAAACCACCCAAGCCGAAACCACCCAAGCCGACACCAGCCGAGACGAGCCGGTCACGAGCACCGGCGACTCATTGGGCGATAGTAATGTGCGCCCCCGGCTGACGATTCGCTCCGTGACAGCGTTGATCAGGTGGGATGGAACCCGTGAAGCCCTCAGGTGCGCCTACGGCCTGCTCTTCGACGGGAGCACCCGTAGTTGCAAGAGGGACCCCATTGTCGCGGCGAGTAGTTATCGCAGGCAGTTAGCTTTTGCTGCCTTTTAGGCGCACACCGTGACGTACAGTGCTCCCCGTGTCCGCGGACACGGGGAGCACTGTACGTCAGGGCTCGCGAGATTCTTTCAGCCTGGCCAGTGCCTCCGCGAGGATGGCCTCACCATCGGCGTCGGAGCGGCGTTCTTTGACGTAGGCGAGATGCGTCTTGTACGGCTCATTGCGCGGCGCATTGGGCGGCCGCTGCTCGTTGCGCCCGGCCGGAAATCCACACCGTGGGCAGTCCCACACGTCCGGCTCCTCAGCCTCGGCGGCGAACGAAACCCGAGACTCGTGCCCGTTGGCGCACCAATAGGACACCCGGTTACGGGGAGCAGTCTCCCCTCGCTCGGACTCGCCCATCGGACCTGCGCCGACCCGCGTGCCGCGGATCGCGTTGCCACTTGCCATTGATCGCCCTCACCTCGCGGAACCGCCCGGAGCGGTTCAGCCGATCTTGATCAGAAGCCCGATCCCGACGATGGAGATCACCCATACCGAGCTGACGAACAGCGTCAGCCGGTCCAAGTTCTTCTCCACGACGCTGGACCCGGACAAACTCGATTGCACGCCACCGCCGAACAAACTGGATAGCCCTCCACCGCGGCTTCGATGCAGCAAGATCAGCAGGATCAGCGCGATGCTGGTGACCAGGAGCAGGATCTGCAGGAAGAGCTTCATCACACCCTCGTCGGACGACGACTGATTCGCAAGGCTACCCCGTGCAGCCGCCGGTGGCGCCTCCGGCCGGTCACAGTCTCTGTGGTCACGGCGGCACTCTCACGGCAGCGGTCCGCCGGCGGCCAGCGCGCAGAGCTTCGCGAACTCGTCCGCGTCCAGGCTCGCACCGCCGACCAGCGCGCCATCGATATCCGACTCGGCGACCAGCTCGGCGACATTGCTCGATTTGACTGATCCGCCGTAGAGCACCCGGATCTCGTCGGCGACCGCGGCGCCGTACCTGTCCACCAGTGCGGCCCGAAGCTCGCCGCAGACTTGCTGCGCGTCGGCCGGGGTGGCGACCCGGCCGGTACCGATCGCCCAGATCGGCTCGTAGGCCACCACGATGGTGCGGGCCTGCTCGGCGGACAGACCCTTGAGCGCGGCACGCAGCTGGGCAGTGCAGTGCGCCAGGTGGCCGCTGGCCTCACGGACCTCCAGACCCTCCCCCACGCACAGGATCGGCACCAGCCCGTTGCGCAGTGCGGCCCGCACCTTGGCGCCCACGATGGCGTCGTCCTCGCCGTGGTGTTCGCGCCGCTCGGAGTGCCCGACGATGACGTATCGGCAATCCAGCTTGGCCAGCATCGGTCCGGCCACGTCGCCGGTGTAGGGCCCGGAGTCCTTCGGCGACAGATCCTGCGCGCCGTAGCGGATCAGCAGCTTGTCCCCCTCGATCAGGGCCTGCACGCTGCGCAACGCGGTGAACGGCACCAGTATCGCCACCTCGACCTTGGCGAAGTACTTCTCCGGCAGCGCGAAGGCGAGCTTCTGTACCAGAGCGATGGCCTCAAGGTGATTGAGGTTCATCTTCCAGTTGCCGGCGATCAGGGGTTGGCGGGTCACCCCCTAAGTCTCCAGCACCGCGACGCCAGGCAAAGACTTGCCCTCCAGAAACTCCAGGGACGCGCCGCCACCGGTGGAGATGTGCGAGAACCCGTCCTCGGGTAAACCCAGCAACCGCACCGCGGCCGCGGAGTCACCACCGCCGACCACGCTGAACGCGTCCGAACCGGCGATGGTCTCCGCGACACCCCGAGTGCCCGCCGCGAACGGTTCGAGTTCGAACACCCCCATGGGACCGTTCCAGAACACGGTGGCTGCCCCGGCCAGCGCCGCGGCGAAGTCGGCTACCGTCTCGGGCCCGATGTCCAGGCCCATCCATCCGTCCGGGATCTCCTGGGCCGCAACCGTGCGAGTGTTCGCGTCTGCCGCGAACTTGTCGGCGATGACCACATCGCTCGGCAGCCGGATGACGTCGCTGGAGGCTTTCAGCAGCCTGGCGCAGACGTCGACCATGTCCCGTTCCAGCAGGGATCCACCTACCGGGTAGCCAAGGGCCGCGAGGAAAGTGAAGCACATCCCGCCGCCGACGAGCAGGGTGTCGACCTTGGGCAGCAACGCCTCGATCACGGCGAGCTTGTCGGACACCTTCGACCCGCCCAGCACCACGGCATAGGGACGGTCCGGTGCCTCGGACAAGCGCCGCAGGGTGGTCAGCTCGGTGAGCACCAGGGTGCCGGCATAGCCGGGCAGCCGCTCGGCGATGTCGACGACCGAGGCCTGCACGCGATGCACCACGCCGAACCCGTCGGAGACGAAGGCACCGTTGGGTCCCACCAGGGCGGCGAGCTCGTCGGCCAGCGCGCCGCGCTCGGCGGCGTCCTTGGACGTCTCGCGCGGATCGAAACGGACGTTCGCCAGCAGCGCCACCGCACCGTCTGTCAGGCCTGCTACCGCGGCGCGAGCCGAGTCACCGACGACGTCGGTCGCCGCCGTCACCGGGGTGTCCAGCAGCGCACCGAGCCGGGCCGCGACCGGCGCCAACGAGTACGCCGGGTCAGGCGCTCCTTTCGGGCGCCCCAGGTGAGCGGCCACCACCACCCGCGCGCCTGCCCCCGTCAGCGCCTGCAGGGTGGGCAGGGAGGCCCGGATCCGGCCGTCATCGGTGATCCGTGCGCCGTCCAGCGGCACGTTGAGGTCGCTTCGAACCAGCACGGTCCGGCCCGACACGCCACTGGCGAGCAGGTCGTCCAGTGTCCTCACAGTCGGGAGCCCACCAGGACTGTCAGGTCAGCCAGCCGATTGGAATATCCCCATTCGTTGTCGTACCAACCGACGATCTTGACCTGGTTGTCGATCACCTTGGTCAGCGGCGAGTCGAAGATGCACGACGCGGGGTCGGTGATGATGTCCGAGGACACGATCGGCTCGTCGCTGTAGCGCAGGATGCCCTTGAGCGGGCCGTCGGCGGCGGCCCGGAAAGCCTCGTTGACCTCTTCGACGCTGGTGTCCCGGGACACCGACGCGGTCAGGTCGGTGATCGACCCAGTGGGGATCGGCACCCGCAGCGCGTAGCCGTCCAGCTTTCCGTTGAGCGCCGGCAGCACCAGCCCGATGGCTATGGCGGCCCCGGTGGAGGTCGGTACGACGTTGATCGCGGCGGCCCGGGCCCGGCGCAGGTCCTTGTGCGGAGCGTCTTGGAGGTTCTGATCCTGGGTGTAGGCGTGGATCGTGGTCATCAGGCCCTGCTCGATGCCCAGCGCGTCGTTGAGCACCTTGGCCATCGGGCCCAGGCAGTTGGTGGTGCACGAGGCGCAGGAGATCACCGTCTGAGAACCGTCCAGCCTGGAGTCATTGACCCCGAGCACCACGGTGAGGTCCTCGCCCTTGGCCGGCGCGGAGATAATCACCTTTTTCGCGCCGCCCTCGTCGACATGCTTTCGGGCGTCGGCCGCCTTGGTGAAAAAGCCGGTCGACTCGAGCACCACATCGACGCCCAGCGCCCCCCAGGGAAGCGCGCCCGGGTCGCGCTCAGCGAGCGCCTTGATGGTCTTCCCACCGACCGCGATGCCGTCGTCGGTGACATGCACGTCGTCTTTCAGCCGGCCGAGCACACTGTCGTACTTCAGTAGGTGTGCCATGGTCGCGACATCGCCGAGGTCGTTGAACGCCACCACCTCGATGTCGTGGCCGCCCGACTGCACGGCGCGCCAGAAGTTCCGGCCGATGCGGCCGAATCCGTTGATCCCTACCCGAACAGTCACGTCATTGTCTCCCTCTGCACACAGACCAGCCCACGCCGGCACGACTCGATGCAACCCTATCGGCCGACGCGCAGCGCGCAGTCCCCCCGGTAGGGGGAGCCGCGGGGGTGTTTGCGACGTCAAGCGTCCAGCATGTCCGGTGTTACCGCGGATTCGGTGTCCGGCACCCCGAGTTCCTCGGCCTTGCGGTCCGCCATCGCGAGCAACCGCCGGATCCGGCCCGCCACCGCGTCCTTGGTCAGCGGCGGGTCGGCAAGCTGCCCCAGCTCCTCCAGCGAGGCCTGCCGGTGTTCCAGCCGCAGCCGGCCCGCGGTGGTCAGATGTCCTGGGATCTCGCCGCCGAGCAACTCCAGGGCCCGAGCCACCCGCGCCGCCGAGGCCACCGCCGCGCGTGCGGATCGGCGCAGGTTCGCGTCGTCGAAGTTGGCCAGCCGGTTGGCGGTGGCGCGAACCTCGCGGCGCACCCGGCGTTCTTCCCAGGCCAGCACCGAGTCGTGCGCGCCCAGCCTGGTGAGCAGCGCCCCGATGGCGTCGCCGTCCCGGATCACCACTCGATCAGCGCCCCGGACCTCGCGTGCCTTGGCGGCGATGCCGAGCCGCCGAGCCGCGCCGACCAGGGCCAGTGCCGCCTCCGGCCCGGGACAGGTCACTTCCAGCGCGGCCGAGCGGCCGGGCTCGGTGAGCGACCCGTGGGCGAGGAACGCACCACGCCAGGAGGCCTCGGCATCGCAGAGACCGCCGGAGACGACCTGCGGGGGCAACCCACGCACCGGGCGGCCGCGCACGTCGAGCAACCCGGTCTGCCGAGCCAGCCCTTCCCCGTCGCGGACCACCCGCACCACGTAGCAGGTTCCTTTACGCAGTCCACCAGCCGTGATGAGGTGAACATCGGAGGTGTGCCCATACAGCTCGTGCACCTCCCGGCGAAGCCGGCGAGCGGTCGAGCCGGTGTCCAGCTCGGCCTCGACCACCACGCGGCCAGCGATGATGTGCAGCCCCCCGGCGAAGCGCAGCAGCGAGGAGACTTCGGCTCGCCGGCAGCACGTCTTGGTCACCCGCAGCCGGCTCAGCTCGTCCTTGACGGCGGAGGTCATGGCCACTGGCGCTCCTCCTCCCGTTGCTGGTCCACCAGTATCCGACGAAGCGATGCGGCCAGTGCTACCGGATCGTGACGATCGGTGGATCCGTCCGCGGCGACCCGGTCAAGGTACGCGTGCCCACCCAGCGCCGCTGCGCACCGGTGCAACCGGGCGGGCGCCGCGACAGCATCGACATCGGCGAGGACCGCATGCACGGTGAAGCCGGGCGGTGCATGATCGCACAACGCGGTCAGGTGCTGCTCTGGGGAGAACCCGGCGGTCTCGCCCGGCTGAGGGGCCAGGTTGAGTATCAGTACCCGGCGGGCCTTCGTGCTCACCAGCGCGCTGGCCAGACCGGGAACCAGCAGATGCGGCAGCACACTGGTGAACCACGAACCCGGCCCGAGGACCACGAGATCAGCATCACCGACCGCGCGGACCGCCTCAGCGCACGCCTGCGGCCGATCGGGCCTCAGCCACACCCGGTGCACCCGACCCGGCGTGGTGGCCACCGCTACCTGGCCCCGGATCCGGCTGAGCCGATCCGGGTGATCCGCATCACCGTCCAGACCGGCCACATCCGCCTCGATATCAAGAGGTTCGACAGTCATCGGCAGCACCCGGCCGGTCACTTTGAGCAGCGCACATACCTCGTCCAACATCGCCACCGGATCGCCGAGTACCTCCAGCAGACCAGCCATCACCAGGTTACCCACGGCGTGGCCGGCCAGCGCACCGGTGCCGCCGAAGCGATGCTGGAACACCTCCCGCCAGCGCCCCGCCGCACCGTCGTCGGCCGCGAGCGCGGTCAGCGCCATTCGCAGGTCGCCCGGTGCAAGCACCCCCAGCTCCCGGCGCAGCCGCCCGGAGGAGCCGCCGTCATCAGCCACCGTGACCACCGCGGTGACGTCGTCGGTGATGGCCCGCAACGCCAGCAGCGTGGCGTACAGTCCGTGGCCGCCGCCCAACGCGACCGCCTTGGTGCAGCGGGTCACTCGCGGCCCACATCCCGGTGCACGACCTTGACCGTGATCCCGTCGATCCCGCCGTTGCGATCCAGGCGGCTGGCCAGCGCCTCAGAGACGACCACGCTGCGGTGTTTACCACCGGTGCACCCCACCGCGAGGGTGAGGTAACGCTTGCCCTCCCGCCGGTAACCACCGCTGATCAATCGCAGCAGCTCGAGGTAGCGGTCGAGGAATTCCTCGGCGCCCTCCTGGGACAGCACGTAGTTGCGGACATCGGCGTCTAGACCAGTGAACTCGCGAAGTTCCGGGATCCAGAAGGGGTTGGGCAGAAATCGCACGTCTATCACGAGGTCGGAATCCATCGGCAGCCCGTATTTGTAGCCGAAGGACACCACAGTGATCCGGGTCCGGGTGCTGGATTCACCACCGAACGCATGCTCGATCTTGGCCCGAAGCTGGTGTATGGACAGCCCAGTGGTGTCCAGCACCAGGTCAGCCTCGTCGCGCAGCGGGGCGAGCAATGCCCGCTCGGCGGCGATCCCGTCAGCCAGCCGGCCATCGCTCTGCAGTGGGTGGCTGCGCCGGACCTGCTCGAAGCGACGGATCAGCACCGCGTCGGTGGCTTCCAGAAATAGCACTTTGGGCCGGTAACCGCGGGCGTCCAGATCCTTGATCACCGCGGCGAGGTCGTCGGTGAATGCCCGACTGCGCACGTCCATGACCACCGCGACCCGGGTTATCGCACCCTGCGAACGAGCACCAAGCTCGACCATGGTGGCGATCAGTTCGGGTGGCAGGTTGTCCACGACGAACCAACCCAGGTCTTCCAGCACCTTCGCGGCCGTGCTGCGACCCGCGCCGGACAGTCCGGACACCACGGCGACCTCGATACCACCCTGAACCTCGGTCACGACGCCGCTCCATTGTTCGCTTCGGCGCCGATATTCTCTTGGGCCTTCTGTTCGGGACCGATTTTCTCGTCTGACCCCAGCGCGGCGAGCACCGCCCGGGCGGTGCTCGGACCGACCCCGGGTACCTCGGTGAGTTCGGGCACGCTGGCCTGCCGGATGCGGCGCACCGAACCGAAGTGCTTGAGCAGCGCGGTCCGCCGAGCCTGCCCGAGCCCGGCCACATCGTCCAACGCGGATGCGGTCATCCGCGCGGACCGCTTCTGCCGGTGGTAGCTGATCGCGAACCGGTGCGCCTCGTCCCGCACCCGCTGCAGCAGGTAAAGCCCTTCACTGGTGCGCGGCAGGATCACCGGGTCGGCCTCGCCGGGCAACCAGACCTCCTCCAACCGCTTGGCCAGCCCGGAGATCGCCACATCGGTCACGCCAAGCTCGAACAATGCCTCGGCTGCGGCGGCCACCTGCGCCGGGCCGCCGTCGACGACCAGCAGGTTCGGCGGGTAGGCGAACTTGCGGGGCCGCCCGGTGTCGGGGTCCAAGCCGGGCTGCTCGTGCTCGTTGTCCCGCAAAGAGTGAGCGAAGCGCCGGCGGACCACTTCGGCGATGCTCGCCACGTCATCGGAGTGCCCGCCACCGGCGGCGTCCCGGATCGCGAAGCGCCGGTAGTCGGACTTGCGCGGCAGCCCGTCTTCAAAAACCACCAGGGAAGCCACCACATCGTTGCCCTGCACGTGACTGACGTCGACACATTCGATGCGCAGTGGGGCGGTGTCCAGCCCAAGCTGCTCCTGGATCTCCCGCAGGGCCGCGGCGCGGGTGGTCAGGTCGCCGGCCCGGCGAAGCTTGTGCTGCGCGAAGGCCTCCGCGGCGTTGCGCGCTACTGTGTCGGCCAGCGAGCGCTTGTCCCCCCGCTGCGGTACCCGCAGTGCCACCCGGGCACCGCGCAGCCCGGAAAGCCATTCGGTCAGGATGTCGGCGTCCTCGGGTAATTCAGGCACCAGCACCTCACGCGGCACTGGCTGCATGGCGTCATCCGCGGCCTCGGCCAGCGCGGCCTGCTCACCGTAGAACTGGGTCAGGAACTGGCTGACCAGGTCTACCTGCTCGACCCGCTCGATCACCCAACCGCGCTGGCCACGGACCCGTCCGCCCCGAACGTGAAACACCTGCACCGCCGCCTCGAGCTCATCGCAGGCGAAGGCGATCACGTCCGCGTCGGTGCCGTCACCGAGCACCACCGCCTGCTTCTCCATCGCCCGGCGCAACGCCCCCAGGTGATCCCGCAGCCGCGCGGCGCGCTCGAACTCCAGGCCGGCAGCGGCCGCGTCCATCTCCCGCTCCAACCGGCGGATCATCTTGTCCGTCCGACCGGACAAAAAATCACAGAAATCGTCGACGATCGCGCGATGTTCCTCGGCGGTGACGTTATCCACACAAGGCGCTGAGCATTTATCGATGTAACCCAGCAGACAAGGCCGACCGATCTGGCCGTGCCGCTTGAATACGCCGGCCGAGCACACCCGGGCCGGAAAGACCCTGGTGAGCAGGTCGAGCGTCTCCCGGATCGCCCAGGCATGCGCGTAGGGCCCGAAGTACCGGACGCCTCGCTTGCGGGGCCCGCGATAAACTTGCAGGCGGGGATACTCTTCGTTCAGCGTCACGGCCAGCACTGGATAGGACTTGTCGTCGCGATACCGGACGTTGAACCGGGGATCGAACTCCTTGATCCAGTTATATTCCAGCTGCAGCGCCTCGACCTCGGTGCTGACCATCGTCCACTCCACCGAGGCCGCCGTGGTGACCATCTGCCGGGTCCGCGGGTGCAGACCGGACAGGTCGGCGAAGTAGGAGTTCAGCCGGCTGCGCAGGCTCTTCGCCTTCCCGACGTAGATCACCCGGCGGTGCTCGTCGCGAAAGCGGTACACCCCAGGCCCGTCCGGGATCGTCCCTGACGCTGGGCGGTAGGTAGTGGGATCAGCCATTAGCCCGGCAGCCTACGGCTGGCTCGTGAGTGGCAAACAGTGCCATAACACTGTTTGCCACTCACGAGCTCGATCCTTCTGAGGATCGAGCGGATCCGCCATCCCCACAACGGCGCCAGCGCGTAGCCGGGATAGGACGCCAGCCAGCTGGCACTACCCAGGCTGACGGCGTCCGCGCCGGCCCAGAAGTATTCCCGGCAGTCGTCGAAGGTGCGGATCCCTCCGGTCGCGATCACCGGCAAGGTGATCCCCGCATCGCGCAGCTCGCTTACCACCCGCAGCCCGATCGGCTTCACCGCCCGGCCGGACAGGCCGCCGTACCGGTTGGCCAGCCACGGGCGGCCCGTGTTCGGGTCCAGCCGCAGCGCTCGTACCGTATTGATCGCGGTAAGCGCCGAGACCCCGGCGGCGGCGGCGCGGCGGGCGTGGCCGACGTAGTCCCGGTCCGGAGACAGCTTGAGGATCACCGGGTGCCTGCTTGCGGGCACCGCGTCGGCGAGTACTCCGGCTAGGATCGGTTCAAAATCATGATCGACATTCGGGCAGGAGACGTTGAACTCCACAGCCGCGATCTCGCCCGGGGGCACTGCCGCGTTCACCGTGTCAACCAGCCTGACGAAATCCTCTGCGGCGAACCCGCCCACTGAGATGATGGTGTTCTGCTTGCGAGTACGCGGGTAGTAGTCGCGCAGGTATGCCTCAATCCCGACATTGCACCAGCCGAACGCGTTGATCCAGCCGCCGTCGACGGCGCGCAGCACCGTGGCGTAGCGGCGCAGCAGGCCGGGCAAGGCGTGCAACGGCCAATCGGTGCGGTTGGTGAAGTGCCCATCGCGCGGTTGCACAGTCAAGGTTCTGGTGGTCACCGCGCCGAACCGCTCCAGCGGCACGAACCGGGAGATCGGGCTCATCCCGTACGGCACCAGACCTGGGTCGGGCGCACCGTAGCCGAGCAGGCTGGACGAGGTGACCAGCCGATTGCGCAGCCGGATATCGCCCAACCAGACCTCGCTCACCGGTCCTCCCATCGCGGCACCCCCACCAGAATATGTCGCAGCATCGCCGCTCCCCGCATTCAGCGGGCTCTGCGGGGTTTCCCGCGCCGAATAACCCCGCTGAGCCCGCTGAATGGGTACGGCGCGGGGTCAGGCGCCCTCGAAGGAGTACTTGACGCCGCAGCCACAGCGGGGGTCAGCCAACACCTCGGCGCGGACCACGGTCTCGCACGAGTGCCGGTGGACCCGGGGAGGCACCATTAGGAGCCGAACCGTGGTTCCCAACTGGGTCCTGAGCGCCATTCGGAGCCGAACAGTGGTTCCGCGTGGGCCCTGAGCATCGTTCGAAGCCAATCGCGGTTCTGCCATACCCCTGCCTGGGCTAGCCGGCGATGCGTTTGAGTTGGGCTGAGAGGTGTGGCTTCAGGGGTAGGCCGCGCAGCGCGCGTTCCTCGGCGTAGGCCAGTTCACCGTTCTCCACGATGCCGTACAGGCGGGCTGCCGCGGTCGTCTCGCGGGCCGTGTCGGTCCGGGTGATGGTGTCGGATTCGAGCTCCCACGCTGTCTCACCGGTGCGCCCACCGTAGTAGATCTCGCAGATGCCGAACATGTGCGCGAGCACCACCTCGATGGTCTCCTCCTCGTCCACCCGCCACCACCCGACCTCGCGGGCCGCCGGGCGCAACACCTCACCGGAGGAGTTGAGCAGCCATGCTCGCGCCTCGTAGACCAGAAAAGGCCTGCCGTCATGGGCAAAGGTGATCTGCTGGCCGTAGCGGAACTGGCCCAGCAGCGATGGGTACTGCGCCAGACCCTCGCCGCGCCACACTCCCAGCAGTGGCGCCAGCGGCTGGCATTGCTCGTGCAGTTCGACGCCCTCCCCCAGGGTGACGGCGTCCATCCCGATCGGCAGATCATCAAACCAGGGCAGGTTGGCACCCTGGTGTGCGTCGGTGTGTGGGCTGGTGTGGGACACGTCGCTGTTCACCCCTGAATCGGATCACGAACCGGCCTCCTGCGCTAGGCAACCGATCGGCCGCAACCGCGTCTTACAGGCGTTCTTTCGGGTGATTCACCCGGGAGGCACCGCCTGCGGCTGACGCTGACGGGTGGGCGCGTCAGACCCGGCCGGAACCGGACACCCTCCCCGCCCGGAGCCGGCCGGGTCACGCGTAAATGGTGAATAACGCACTACGTTCGGACTGTCGCGGAGCTGTAGGCTTATGCCCAGTTACCGAGGGGGGTCTCCAAGATGCGGTTTTTTCGCCATGCCGTGATATCACTCACCATTGCCGCCGGGTGCGCGGTGTTCATTCCCGCGGTGGCCGCCGCCGCCCAGTCGGCCACCTCGCCGTGCGGGTCGTCCGCGGCGGCCTGTATCAGTCTCAGCAGCCATCAAGCCTGGCTGATGAGCGGTGGTCAGGTCACCTACGGGCCGACACCGATCACCTCCGGCGCGCCGGGTCAGCGCACCCCACCCGGGGTGTTTCGAGTGTTGTGGAAGGACAAGAATCACCGTAGTTCGGAATTCCACAACGCTCCTATGCCCTACTCCGTGTTCTTCACCAACACCGGCATCGCGTTTCATGAGGGCAGTCTCAGCAGAGCATCAGCCGGCTGCATCCATCTAAGCCACACCGCTGCGACCACGTTCTTCAGCAAGCTGTCGGTGGGCCAAGTCGTGCAGGTCGTGAGCTGAGGTCACGACCGCGGCGAGAGCACCTCGCGCAGCGCGGGCAGCAGGGCGCGCAATGCTCGGCCACGGTGAGACACGGCATCCTTCTCCGCCGGCTCCAGCTCGGCGGAGGTGCGCCGATCGCCGTCCGGCACGAAGATCGGGTCGTAGCCAAAACCGTTGCTGCCGCGAGGTGCCCGGGTCAACGTTCCGCGCCAGTCTCCGCGGACCACGGACTGGGTCTCTGGAATGTCGACCCCGGGCGGCACGACTAAAGCCGCGGCGCAGACGAACGCTGCACCACGACGATCTTCCGGCACGTCCGCCAGCTGATCGAGGACCAGTTGCAGGTTTGCGGCATCGTCGCCGTGGCGGCCGGCCCACCTGGCCGACAGCACCCCGGGCATGCCGTTGAGTGCATCCACCTCCAGCCCCGAGTCGTCAGCGACCGTGGCCAGTCCAGTACCTGCCGCCGCATCGCGGGCCTTGGCCACGGCGTTTCCCTCGAAAGTGGCGGCGGTCTCCGGGATCTCCGGCAACGATGCCACGTCGTCGAGGCCCACTACCTGCACGCCACAGATATCCGACCCGGCCAGAATCCTCCGCAGCTCGACCAACTTCTGCGCGTTGCGCGTCGCTAGCAGCACCCGAACGGGGCTCACGACCGGGGCAACTCACCGGGGTAGGGCTGCGCCAGCGCGGTCACTTGGAGTGCGGTCAGCTCCTGGCAACCCTTGATCGCCACATCCAGCATCTGGTCCAGAGTGGACCGATCGAAGGTGGCACCCTCCCCGGTGCCCTGCAGCTCCACCAGCGTGCCGGTATCGGTGGTCACGACATTCATGTCGACCTCCGCGCGGCAGTCCTCCTCATAGGGCAGGTCCAACCGGACCCCGCCGTCGACGACCCCGACGCTCACCGCGGCGATCGAGCAGGACAGCGGTTGCGGGCGACGCAGCCGACCGGCCGCCCGCAACCAGGTCACCGCGTCGGCCAGCGCTACGTAGCTACCGGTGATCGCTGCGGTTCGGGTGCCCCCATCGGCCTGGATGACGTCACAGTCCAGAGAGATGGTGTTCTCCCCGAGCGCTGAGAGGTCGATGCACGCTCGCAGCGCGCGACCGATCATCCGGCTGATCTCGTGAGTCCGGCCCCCGAGACGGCCCTTGACCGACTCGCGGTCACTGCGGGTGTGGGTCGAGGACGGCAGCATCGCGTACTCCGCGGTGAGCCAGCCCTGTCCGGAACCCTTGCGCCAGCGCGGTACGCCCTCGACCACGCTGGCCGCGCAGAGCACCCGGGTGCGACCACACTCGATCAGCACCGAGCCTGCGGGCCATTGCTGGTAGCCACGGGTGATGCGCACCGCTCGGAGCGCCTCGTCCGTTCTACCGTCCGCTCGTGTCACCGCGCCAGCTTACCCACGCCGTCGGACGGTCAGATTTCACGACGGCCGAGCCGCCAAATGTCACGACGGCCGAGCCGTCAAATGTCATAGTGAGTGCCGGGGCGGACCAGCTCGGTGGGTCCGTCGAAGGCGGCCCTGGCCTCGGTGAGCACCTGCTCGGCATCGGTCCACGGCGGAACGTGGGTAATCAGTAGTCGGCCGACGCCCGCCGCCGCGGCGGCCTCCCCGGCATCTTTGCCGGATAGGTGGATCCCGGGAGGGTTGTTCGGCCGTTCCGGCCAGGACGCCTCGGCGAGCAGGACGTCCGCGCCGGTGGCCAGCCCGACGAGCTGCGGGCACGGGCCGGTGTCACCGGAGTAGACCAGCGCGCGCCCCGCGTGGCTGACCCGCACGGCGTAAGCGTCGCAAGGGTGTTCGACGCGTGTTGCAAGCACGCCGAGTGGGCCGATTCTGGCCGTCCCGCCGCCGTAGGGCTGGAAGGCGTAGAGGTCGGACAGGTCGGTCCGGTTTCGCTCGTCGGCGTTGGGTGCGTAGGCGGCGATCAGACGCTCGGCGGCGTCCGGCGGCCCGTACACCGGCAGCACGTCACACGGCGGCTGGTGTGAGTGGTAACGGCGGTACACGGTCAGCGCTGAGATGTCTGCGCAGTGATCCGGGTGCAGGTGCGACAGGATGATCCCGTCCAGCGCGAACGGGTCGAGGTAGCGCTGCAGCATGCCGAATGTTCCGTTGCCCAGATCGAGCACCACGCTGGTATTTCCGGCTCGAACCAGATACCCGGACGCGGGCGACTCTGGACCGGGAACGCTGCCGGAGCAGCCCAGTACGGTCAGCAGCATCGCCCTAGCATCTCAGTCGCTTTATCAGCCTGCGGCCGGCGCTGTCGCCGCCAACGAGGGACCCAGGAAGCGGCGGGCCAGCCGGGCGAAGGACACCGGATCCCCGGTGGCGGTGAACACATGGTCAGGCTCCTGTGCCTCGGCGCGCAGCAGCTCGGCCTCGCTGAGGACCCTGAGCACGTCTTTGGCGGTCTCCTCCGCACTGGACACCAAGGTCACCCCGTGCCCCATGACGATTTGCAGGACCCCAGTGAGGAGGGGGTAATGCGTGCAGGCCAGCACGAGGGTGTCCACGTCGGCTCGCTGAAGTGGCTCGAGATAAGACTGCGCCAACCCGAGCATCTGGCGTCCCGAAGTCATCCCGCGCTCGACGAAGTCCACGAACCGCGGGCAGGCCACCCCGGTCACCTCCACGTGCGGAGCCGCGGCGAAGGCGTCGTCGTAGGCCCGGGACCGGATCGTGGCCTGCGTCCCGATCACCCCGACCCGACCGGAGCGGGTGGCCGCGACGGCCCGGCGCACCGCCGGACGCACCACCTCCACCACCGGGATGGAGTAGCGCTCCCGTGCATCGGCCAAGCAGGCCGCCGACGCCGTGTTGCAGGCGACGACCAGCAGCTTTACCCCGCTTGCCACCAGGTCGTCGGCCACCGCCAGGGCGTGCGAGCGGATCTGCGCGATGGGCAGCGGACCGTAGGGACCGTGCGCGGTATCGCCGACGTAAAGCAACCGCTCGTGCGGTAGCTGATCGGCGATGGCGCGCGCGACGGTGAGGCCGCCGACGCCGGAGTCGAAGACGCCGATGGGAGCGTCGAGGCCAGTCACGAGCTGTTGACCCGGGTTCGGTCAGCAGTTCCCGATCGATCAGCGCGAGAGACTATCTGGGCACCGATCAGGCCGCCGAGCGCTCCGAACAGATGCCCTTGCCAGGAGACCCCGGCAGTGCCCGGTAGCACGCCCCACAGCACACCGCCCCAGACGGCAAACAGCACCAACGCCAGCACCATGTGCGCCGGGCTACGGGCGAAGAAGCCTCGGGTGAGTAGGAACACCAACCAGCCGAAGATCAGGATCGAGGCGCCCAGGTGCACGCCGGGGTTTCCGGTCAGCCACGTTCCGAGGCCGCCGACCAGCCAGATCGTGGCGGTCACCGCAACGAATTGGCCAACGCCACCGGCCAGCGCGAGGAACCCGAGGACCAGCACCGGAACCGTGTTGGCTGCCAGGTGTTGCCAGCCGTGGTGAAGCAGCGGGGCCCACAGGATCCCCTCCAGCCCGTCGAGGTGTCGCGGCCGGATCCCATCCGCGTCCAAGGCGCCGCCGAGCAGTGTATCCACCGCCTCGGTGAGATACAGCACGCCGGTGAATGCGGTGATGATCATCGCGGCCTGCCCAGGCCGGGCCGGCAGCACCCGCGAACGGGCCTGACCCACGGAGCGCATACCCGGCACGCCCGCCGACCCTACCCGCGCTCCCTGAGAGGGCCCTGTGCCTATTCGCAGCCCTACGCCCAAAGCTGCCCGTCTAGACGGGTGGCGGCTTCCTCGAGGTCTCCGGTGTAAGCGCCGGTGGACAGATATTTCCAGCCGGCATCGCAGACCACGATCACGATGTCGGCCGGCTCACCGGTGCCGGCCGCCTTCTCCGCGACGGCGAGCGCGGCGTGCAGGATCCCGCCGGTGGAGATGCCAGCGAAGATGCCCTCGAACTCCAGCAACTCACGGGTCCGACGCAAGGCGTCGAACGAGCCGACGGAGAACCGGCCGGTGAGCACCTCCGGATCGTAGAGCTCGGGCACGAACCCCTCGTCGAGATTGCGCAGGCCATAGACCAGCTCCCCGTAACGGGGTTCCGCGGCGATGATCTGCACGTCGGGCTTGTGCTCCCGCAGATAACGGCCGACCCCGACCAGCGTGCCAGTGGTACCGAGTCCCGCGACGAAATGCGTCACGGTGGGCAGGTCGCGCAGGATCTCCGGGCCGGTGGTGCGGTAATGCGACGCAGGGTTCGCCGGGTTGCCGTACTGGTAGAGCATCACCCAGTCAGGATGCGCCGCAGCCACCTCTTTAGCCCGCGCCACCGCTTGGTTGGAGCCGCCCGCCGCCGGCGAGAAGATGATCTCCGCCCCGTAGGCCTCAAGGATCTGCCGCCGCTCGATCGAGGTGTTCTCCGGCATCACACAGACCAGCCGGTAGCCCTTGAGTTTCGCCGCCATCGCGAGCGAGATCCCGGTATTGCCCGAGGTCGGCTCGAGGATGGTGCAGCCCTTGGTGAGCCGACCGGAGCGCTCGGCGTCCTCGACCATCGCCAACGCCGGACGGTCCTTAACCGAGCCGGTGGGGTTGCGATCCTCAAGCTTGGCCCACAGCCGCACGTTGGATGAGGGTGAAAGGTTGGGCAGCCCCACGAGCGGGGTATCACCCACCGCGTCGAGCAGCGAGTCATATCGGGCCATGGCGCTCCCTCCGGTCGCGCTCGTGAGTGGCAAGGAGTGCTATAACACTGTTTCCCACTCACGACCGCCGGCGACAGCCGGCAGGATGGTCACGTTGTCACCATCGTGCACCGCGGCCGCCAGGCCCCCGGCGAACCGGACGTCCTCATCGTTGACGTAGACGTTGATGAAACGGTGCAGGGATCCGTCCTTCACCAGCCGGCCTTTGATCCCCGAGTGCCGGGACTCCAGGTCCTCGATCACCTCAGCAACCGTGGAGCCGGACGCGTCGACGGACTTCTCGCCGCCGGTGTGAGTGCGCAGGATAGTGGGAACGGACACGGTGACGGCCATGGTCGGATTCTCCTCTGGGTGCGGTCTACTCACCAGTATCACTACGCACAACCAACCCCGGGCATTCCGAAGACTGCGCGAGACGCTGCGCGGATCAGGGAGAGTCGGGCACGTCGTCGGCACCGGTATGGGAGAACATGTACGACTCGACAACCTCGACCTGCTCCTCAGTGACCTCGCCGTCGACGATGCGGTAGGACCGCAGCTCGTGAGTGTCGGGGTCGCGGGTGGAGACCAGCACGTAATGCGCGTCGGGCTGCGAGGCGTAGGAGATGTCGGTGCGCGACGGGTAGGCCTCGGTGGCGGTGTGCGAGTGGTAGATCACCACTGGTTCCTCATCCGCAGCATCCATCGCCCGCCACACCCGCAGCTGCTCGGCCGCGTCGAATCGGTAGAAGGTCGGCGAACGCTCGGCGTTGACCATCTCGATGAGTCGTTGCGGACGGTCGGAGCCTACCGGTCCGGTCACCACACCGCACGCTTCGTCCGGGTGGTCCCGCCGGGCGTGGGCGACCATCGCGTCGA
>DATAWX010000239.1:0-2121 GCA_036266995.1 Pseudonocardiaceae bacterium
CCTTGGCGGTGGTCCGCTGGTCCAAACCCGATATGGCCATCTGTCCTCCTCGGGTGCTGGGTGCCAGCTTCCCAAGTACGGGCCGAATTGGCGGCGCAGACCACACTCCGGCCGGCCCAGTGCGCGAAGATCCTTAAAACGTAGCAGGCCAGCCGCCGCCGGGTCGCAGAAAAAGCCCCAGTGAGGCTGCCAGGTCGGGGGTCCAACAGCGTCACAGGGGCTACCCCTGTCATCGCCATCCGGGCTGTCGCCGTTACAACCCGGTTCTCGACTTTGTCAGGTTGGCGGGCCGACCTCCAGCGAGACCGTGGCGGTGTGCTGTTGACCCGAGGGGTCCACCCACTCCATCGGCACCAGATCACCGGGGTGGTGGCCGACGAGCAGGGTGATCATCGTCGTGGGGGAATCGACCGCCGTCGTGTCCAAGGACACGATGACGTCGCCCGCCGCCAGCCCGGATTGGGCACAGGGCGAGCCGGCAGTAACGGCGGTGACGAGCGCGCCGGCGAGGGCAGAGCCGTCGCGCGCCTGAGTGGTCGGTGCCTGGACCACGATGCCGAGGACGCCGGTCGGTCCGATGTGGACAGTCGCCGACGCGCTACCCGTTTCGATCTGCTTGCTGATCGCGATCGCGTCGTTGATCGGGATTGCGAACCCCTCGGGGCCGGCGGAGTGGGACCCGGTAGCGGCCGCGGTGTCGATACCCACGACCTGCCCAGCGGTGTTGACCAGCGGGCCGCCGGAGTCCCCAGGCTGGAGGTCGGCGGCGACCCGGATCAGCCCAGCGAGCTGCTCAGCGCTCCCGGCAAGGTCGTCGCTGACGGTGATCGCCTGGCTTAGGCCCGAGACCGTGCCAGCGACGATGCTCGGGGTGCCACCGCGACCACCGGCGTTGCCGATCGCCGCGATCGCATCCCCGACCGCAACGCTGTCGGAGTCCCCGATCGAGGCAGTCTGCAGGCCCGAAGCATTCTGCAGTTGGAGCACGGCGACGTCATGACTGCGGTCATAGCCCACGACCGTCGCCGGGTAGGTCTGGCCGTTGCCGACGTCGGTGACGTCAATGCTGGCGCCGCCGCTGATCACGTGGTTGTTGGTGAGCACCTCGCCGGATGAGCTGAGCACGATCCCGGTACCGGCGACTCCGCCGTTCTGGTGGCCCAGGCTACTGGTGATATCCACCAAACCGGGGTCGACCTTGGCCGCGAGCGCTGATAGGTCCACCGATCCCCGCGAAGAACCGGACGAGCTCGCCGGCGGCGAGGCTGCCTTGGAGGGCACCACCACCGGGGCGGGTTGGCGGGCACAGTTTCCGCCCGCGCTGTGGTACTCGCTGTCCGCGCAGGTCGTGGCTTGTTCAGGTTGCGGTGGGACGATCGTCGGCGTGGGCGGGACCACCACTGGAGGGACAACAGTTGGGGGATCGACAGTCGTGGGTTGTGCTGGTGCCGCTGGGTCTGATGATGCTGGGCCGGCTACCGGGTTGAGCTCTCCGGTGTTCGCCGTGTAGTTGCACCCGGCAAGAGCTGCGGCCAGCAGGAACGCACCCACGGTCTTACCGACGACGAGCCGCAGGCGGCGAGTGTCGCGAATGGGCGCTGGCTGCACGCGTTCGACAGTGCTTCGCGGACGTGAACAGCCGAAAGCCTGCAGTCGAAGGAGGGATTGCGGCAATCCCCACAGGGGACGGCTTCCTGCTCGTGCTCACCGTCCGCCGCTGGCCGGAGTCAGCGTCGCGCCGCGTTCGAGGGGCTACGGACGTGCCCGTAGTGTCAGTTTATGACTCCGCCGCTCTCGCCCACATCGGAACCCCAGAAAGGGAACGCCTCCGGCCTCGCTGCCATCGTCGCCGCTGAGGTGAGATGTGTGGCCAGGGCGGTAGTGGGTTGGTTGATCCCGTTACTGGGCCTGGTGCTGCTCACCGCCGGGTGCACCTCGTCCTCCTCCTCGGGAAATGGGCCGCCGGGAGCCCAGGGCCAGCAAGCCTTGCCGTCTGGGTGTACCCACACGATCACTCGGGCCGATGATGTGCAGACGGCCTTGGATGCCGCTGCTGCGGGGGACACGTTGTGTTTTTCCGGGGGTGATCTCGCTGACACCGATATGGCGTTGACCCGGTCG
>DATAWX010000240.1:0-21220 GCA_036266995.1 Pseudonocardiaceae bacterium
TGGGTGCTCGAGGGCACCACGCTCACTCTTACCGAAACGATTAATTATGGCGACGATACGCTACACGGTAAAGCTGTGGTCGACCTGACGCTTCCGACAAGTCGACCCGCGGAACGATCTCGTTCCTTGCTGGCTACTCCAGAAGTGGGGCTACGGACCAGGCGGAAGGCGGCACTCATTACGAAAACGGCACGCTGACGGTGCACCTTCAGCACAATTCGACCTTGAACCAGAGTGCAGATGACGTCACTTGCACCAAGCGATGATGTCGAGTGCTAATAAGGCTGCGGGCGCGGCGGTACTGCGGGTAGGCAGCCCACTACAAGATCTGGGACAACCTCAACGCAGTAGGTACCGATAACTCAAAGCCGGCTTGTCAGGCAGCGATCGGGCCCAGGTGGTCGTCGAGGGCGCGCAGCGCGCGCGGGCCCAGGGGGCGGGCTGCCATGGTGCGGAAGCCACGCAGGCGGGCAGTGCCGGTGGCGTAGGGGGTTCGGTGCAGGAGGTCAGCGGCAGTGGTGGCGTGGCGGCAGGCATCGGGCAGCTTGCCCGCATGCAGCTCGACCATGGCGAAATCGGTGAGCACGAGGATGCGGGCGCGGCGGGCAGTGCGCGGAAGTTGGTCGAGCGCGGCGACCAGCGCGGCCCGGGCTGCGGTGTGGTTTCCGGCTTGGAGGTGGATGTGGCCACTCACGGCGGCGAGATACGCGGGGTCATAGTCAAACAGCAGCGTCGCCTGCGTCGCCACCGGTTGAGAGGTCGTGGGCTCGGCGCGGTGCAGGGCGTCAGCGGCGGCGGTGTGGTCGCCGGAATCGGCGTGAATGATCGCTTGGATGCTGGCCAGCCAGGGCGTGACGGCGGGTGCGCGCTCGGCATGGGCGAGAGCGACGGTGAGGTGGTCGAGCGCGGCGTTGGTCATCCCTTCGGCGTGGGCAAGCTGGGCGGTGTAGCCGAGAACGGTGGCGGCGGCCTGGTGGTCGCCTGCTTGCCGGGCGCTATCGGCAGCCAGGCTGTAGTACGCGCGGCCGGAGGCAGCATCACCAAGATCCTCGTAGGCCAACCGGCCGGCGAGGGTGGCGACCGTCGCGAGGTTGCGCAGCAGTCGGCGCCGCTCACGAGCAGTATGTTCGCGGCCCAGGGCTGTGGTCGCCATCCGGACGTGCGCGGCGACCGGGTCAGCAACGCTGCTGGGTCCGCGGTGGCATGCAGGACCTGGTAGCGCTCGGCGAGCTGTTCCAGGTCACTGATGGTGGCTGTGGCCGCGCGGGCGTGACCGGCGGGGTCGGTGGCGGCTGGGTCGAGCAGCCCGAGCATGGTCCGGCGGGTGGTCACGGTGTCTTTCCACGCCGAGAGCATCTGCGGGGCCAGCGCTGTCCCGGCGGCGCCGAGCTGATCGAGCAGGCTGGCGGCATCATCGAGCATGGACACCAGCGACTCGGCATCTCGCACCGGCCGACAGGACGCGGGTGACACTGCGGGCCCGATCCCGAGCTGGTCTGCGGTCACACCGAACAACTGGCATAGCAACGCTCGATAGCGTGGGCTGACGCCTTTGACGCCACGTTCCCACTTGGCCACCATGTCGGCGTTGACCGCGGCGTGTCCCTGACCGTGGGTCCAGGCCAGCTGGGCCAGCTTGTCGGCCAACTGCTGCTGGGTCCACCCCAGCTCGGCGCGCAGCTCCCGCAGCCGGGGGCGCTCAGCATCGCCTGCCACTGCCGAGCACCTCCTCGCCTGCTGGTTGGGGTTTCCGCAGCCAAGGAAACAGCCAGAAAGGCGGTAGAGAGCGCAGCGAGGTACGGCCCGCAGGAGAATGTGGGTCCGGGTCGTGGGCTAGGACTTTTGTGCGGGTTGGCCCGGTGGGCGCAGTACCCAGGTGGGGTCGAAGGCGGCGATGACCTCGCCACCGGTACCGGATTGGACGGCCCCTGGCGGCCCGGCGCGGCCGGTCCGGATGTCGATGAAGGTCACCCCGGCTGTGGTGAGCATGTCCAGGTGGTGCTGCCAGGCGGGGTGGGACCACAGCCGGGTGCTGACCATCGGCGCGAGGGTGATCGGGATTCGTGAAGCAAGGGCTTCGCACAGCACACCGGCGGCGTAGGTGTCCATGATCCCGGTAGCGAGCTTGTTGACCGTGTTGAACGTGGCCGGACAGACAACGACGCTGGAAGGCGGGGGAAACCGCTTGGGCGCTCCGGGCTGGCGCTGCTCGACCAACACCGCGAATCCGGTGATCTTCTCGACCTGACCAACATCGACCCAGTTCAACGCCGAGGGTGTGGTCACCACCCGCACCAGCCAGCCCAGCTCGACTGCCCGCGCGGCGACATCATGCACTCGCGCAGCCAGCGGTGCTCCGCAGACCACCAGCGCGAGATGCTCACTCACCGGCGGCTAGTCCAGCACCCCAGCGCGCACCGACAACTCGTGCAGAACACTGTTCGGTCGGCGTCCGCGGGCCAGGATCTCGCGCAGCAGATCGCGCACCATCGCGTTGTACCGGATTGCTTCCGGCGCGGCGCGTTCGGCTTCCAGGAGGTGCAGTGTTGCTTCGGCGTCGCGTTTACGCTGCGCTTGAGCCCAGGCCAGATCGAGGTAAACCTGGGCGCGGCGACTCCGCAAACCATCGGCCAGTTGTGTCGGGTCGACGGCCGCGGCGGCCCGAAGTGCCTCACCCGGATCGCCTAACTCGGCCGCCACACTCACCCGGTGAATCCGGACGTTCGTTGGCCCGAATGCCGTCCAGGCGTGATTGGCATCCTCGCCGAGCAACTCAGCAAGACGCTCGGCCGCATCCAGACGAGCCCACGCCTCGCCCCGGTCGGTGCGCCGCGCGGCGGCTACGGCCGCGATCAACCACAGCGCCCCAGCAACCGAAGCCAGCACCGGAGTCTGCGCAGTGGCCGATCCACGGATCTTCTCGGCCATCCCCACCGCCAGCCGCTCGGCCTCCTCGGTATGATCGGCCCGCAACAGTGCGCACACCACCTGATAGGCGGCCATCCCCCGGGCACCCAACGAGTCCGCCTCCACCGCGACCGTCGCCGCCCGATCCGCCGCGACCACCGCCAGATCAGTCACACCGAGCTTGGTCAGCAACTTCGCCGCACCCACATAAGCCGAGACATAGGCGCATAGGGCCCCACGCCGGTCCCCATCGGCCGCGATCCGGGGCACCCCATCGACCAGCGTAATCAGGTCAGGGAGCTGCTGGACGACCGTCTCATACCGAGCGGCCTGATAGTCCTGGTGCAGCACCGCGACCTGGGCACCCAACTCGGGCAGCGGCGGCATGACCGGAGCGTCCGCGCCGAGCAGATGATCATAGCGTGTCATGACTTCGCGGACCGAGTCCAAGCCTTGGGCCACCGCGGGACCGTTCGGAGCCAGCTGCCAGGGCCTGCCGATCAGAGACTCGACATCGACATGCAGAATCCTGGCCATATCCAGCAGAACCGACAACCGGTCCACCGAACGGATCCCGCGCTCCACCTGCGAGAGCCACGACTCGGACCGGCCGACCAAACCGGCTAACACCGCCTGACTCAACCCGCGCCGACGCCGATACACCGCGATCCGCTCACCCGTCCCAGCCCCAGACACCCGGCCAGTGTCCCATCGGGACTAGCAACGGACTAGCTCGGGACTAGCTCGCGGACCCCCTCTGCGCGGGTGTTTCGCCGTTTGATGAGTGTACCGGGCTGCACCGGCCCGCGATCACCGATCTAAGGGAACAGCGACATGCAGCCAGAGATCCCGACCTACGGCATAACCGCCGTGGGCGTCTCCGACGCTGCAACCACACCGACGACCACCGCAGCGGGTCTCCCGCCAAGCGCAGTGGAGGAAATCGTTAGCCGGGCCGGTCGGCCGGACTTCGACCGGTGGGCCGAGCAAGTCACCCGCTGCGGGCACTGCTCCCACCCGGTGCGGCTGCGGGGCCGGGTCGAACACCGAACCGCCACCGGTGCGCGGGTGGAGTACTCAACGGATAGCGAGCCGGATCGGGTGCTGCTGATCCGCTGCGGCAACCGCCGCGCAGCAGTCTGCCCATCCTGCTCCTTCGAGTACGCCGGGGATATGTGGCAGCTGCTCTACGCCGGCGCCGCCGGTGGCCGCAAGGGTGTCCCCGAGTCGATCCGCTCGCATCCGCTGGTGTTCGCCACCCTGACCGCGCCCAGCTTCGGGCCGGTGCACACCACCCGCGCCGACCGAACCGGCGGGCCCGCCCGCTGCCGACCCAACCACGGCACCCCTCGACTGTGCCCACACGGGCGGCCTAGCTGGTGCAGTACCATCCACGCCGAGGACGACCCCCGCCTCGGACAGCCCATCTGCTTGGACTGCTACGACTACCCCGCACACATCGCGTTCAACTGGCACTCCCCCGAACTGTGGCGCCGATTCACCATCACCCTGCGCCGCACGCTAGCCCGCAGGCCGGATTGACCGCGGCGGAGTTCGCCCGGCGGTGTCGGGTGTCGTTTGTCAAAGTCGCGGAATTCCAACGCCGCGGCGTGGTGCACTTCCACGCCCTGATCCGCCTCGATGTCCCCGGCATTGACTACCAGCCACCACAACTCAGCGTTGACGTGGTTGGACTGGCTGAGGCGATTCGGCAAGCCACCCCGCAGGTGCGGCTCACCGTCGAGGTACCCGGCGGGCCCGACCTAACGCTGCGCTTCGGCACCCAGACCGTCAACGGCGGCCCGGCGGGCGAGCTGACCCCAGAGTACGCCGCGCGCTACATCGCCAAATACGCCACCAAAAGCGCCGAAGACTTCGGCCTCGGCCCACGGCGCATCACCCCCGAGATACTGCCACAACTCGATGTCCCCACCCACGTCGAGCGGCTGGTGCGCGTCGCCTGGCAGCTCGGCGAACACCCGGCGTACGAGGGGCTACGCCGCTGGGTACACATGCTCGGCTTCCGCGGTCACTTCGCCTCTAAAAGCCGCCGCTACTCCACCACGCTTGGTGCGATCCGCGGTGAACGCCGCGCTTACCGGCAGCGCCAGGCCACCGAGCACGTCCGCGAGCTGCTCGACGAGGACACCACCCTCGTCGTCTCGCACTGGGAATTCACCGGAACCGGCTACCTCACCACCGGAGACACCGCACTCGCCCTATCCGCCGCAGCCCGAGCACGCGAACGACGACAGGCCGCCCGCGATGCCGCTTAACGCCAAACGCACAGGTTCAGAGAGGAAATTCGAAGTGATGACCAACGTCATTCCCCTCGATGTGGCGCGTTTCGATCGTGATGAGCCGATCTCGCTGAACGACTTTCCGCGAGTCGAGACGTACACGGTTCCTGAAGTCGCGGCGCGCCTGGGCATCGGGCGGTGCATGGCCTACGAACTAGTTCGCCAGGGCGTCATTCCTGCCAAGCGGCTGGGTCGTCGCTGGATCGTTCCCCGAGCCCGGTTCAATGCCTGGCTCAATGAGCAGTCTCAAGGAGTCTGACATGTCCCATATCAGCCACACCCCTGCTGGTGCGTACCGTGCGAATTGGAGAGATCAATCGGGGCGGCAGCGCGCAAAAACATTTCGGACGAAGAAGGCTGCGCGGCAGTTCCTCGCCGAGATCGAGTCATCGATAACGCGTGGATTGTACGTTGATCCCCACGCCGGGAGGACGTTGTTCACTGACCACGCCACAAGGTGGATGAGCGGGCGCAATACTGAGGCCACCACCGCGGCACGTGATGCGTCGGTCATGCGGACCCATGTCCTTCCGAAGTGGGGGAGCTGGCCGCTCAGCAAGATCGATCACGCTGCTGTGCAGACGTGGGTGACAGAACTTGGCAAGCAGCGATCGCCAGACGTCGTCGCCAAGTGTTACCAGCTCACCGCAGCCGTTCTGCGGTCGGCTGTGTCCAACCGCTTACTTGCCTTCAACCCCTGCGAGGACATCCGGCTGCCACCACGGCGCAGGCACGACTCCGACGAGCGAATCATCACCCGCGAGGAATTGATGACCGTCCTGCTCCCGGTCGTGCCTGATCGGTACCGAGCGATCGTCGCTACGGCAGGCGGTGCCGGACTCCGATGGGGAGAGGTAGTCGGTCTCTGCGCTGATGCGGTCGATCTCGATCAACGTCGGCTCCGGGTGATCCGGACCATCATCGAAGTGAGTGGGCAAACCAGCTTCAAGCCGTTTCCTAAGAGTGCCGCTGGCCGGCGCACTGTCCCGCTCCCGCCTTGGCTGGTTGAGATCATTCGGGAACATCGTGAGAATTACGCGTCGGGGGAGAGTGGTCTGATGTTCCCCAACGCGGTCGGCAAACCGCTGCGTCGCACCCTGTTCCGCTCCCGTGTCTGGCGGCCTGCTCTGGTACGAGCCGGGATGCTGGGTGCCGTCACTGTCGTCGACGACTGCACCGTGCGTGCTGACTGGGTTGACGCTACCGGAGCGGAGCTGGTCAAGGAGTTCCCGACGGAGCGGGAAGCCGTGCTGCATATCGCGCGTTCGTGCTTCGGTGGCCTGCGATTCCATGATCTTAGACACTCGTATGCCACATGGCTCGTCGACGATGGTGTGCCGCCGAACATGGTTGCCCGCGTCATGGGGCACGAAAAGATCACAACGACGCTACAGCTCTACACCCGCCGCACTGACGACGAGAGCCGCATCCTCGACGCGCTGACCAATGAGCCAGGGAAGGAAGACGACCGTGATGACGACGATGACCCGATCGGCGGACCAGCGTCGAATCGCTGACTATTTGCTGACTCTCGGCCTTGAAGCTGCAACCCAGGAGGACCGTTTGTGCTGGTGGGCGATACTGGGATTGAACCAGTGGCCTCTACCGTGTCAAGGTAGCGCTCTCCCACTGAGCTAATCGCCCGAGGCGGAGGCGGGAATCGAACCCGCGTACAGGGCTTTGCAGGCCCTTGCCTAAGCCACTCGGCCACTCCGCCGCGCCTCGTACCGACGGGTTCCACTGGCCAGCGTTCCGAGTTCGTGCCGAATGACGCGCTGACCCGCCCGTGGGGCGACCCGGCGTGGTGGGCCGCACAGAGCGGACGACGGGATTCGAACCCGCGACCCTCACCTTGGCAAGGTGATGCGCTACCAGCTGCGCTACGTCCGCATACTCCCAACGGGACTGACCCCCGGCTCCCCCCGGTGCGTGTCAGAACTGTAGCTGACACCGGAAGTCAGGATCAAGCCGCCCCCGACCTCAAGGCAGATCGTTGGCGATCATCTGGTCGAGCGCATCGTCGACGTTCATCCACCGAGTCTCGTTCCCAGGCAGGACGATGTCGTAGCTGGCGTCGAGAAACTCAGCGAGCCGCTGGGCGCTGGCCTCGAACACGGCGTGACCTGAGGGTGAGCTGAGCTCCACCACGACGATCTCGGGATCACCTGAGCCTGGCCGGATGCGCACGTCGCCGTCACCTGCATCGGCAATCAGACCGTCGGCGAGGAGATCCCTGGAGAACACCCACTCGACCCAACCAGCCCGCCCGGTGCGAAAGGCCGCGACGATGGCGTATGGATCGCGAGTGTCGTAACGCAGCGCAACCTGAACAGGCACCGCAGGAGTGCGTGGTGCCAGCAGATCAAAGACCGCTGATGAACGGAGGGTCACATGGTCGTTACGCATCGTTGTCGCCCCTTTCTGTGCCGTCAGCCCTGAAACGATTGACTTTGGTTGCTGTGACGCGGGAATAGCTGAGCTACGCCCGGATGCCTATGACAGACCACCCGGACGGGGCAGGGAGAGTCACTTGAGCGACGCGGTGGTCGCCCATCGTGTCCAGCTGCCGCCGTGTGAGCCGATACCGTGCGGCAACTAGCCTGAACCGGTAGGTTGCGCCCGGCGTAGGTACGACGTGAGGATCTCTCTGGTGGCCGATGAGGCTCGATCAAGTGCCCCCCGGCCCGAACGCTGGCGAGACAGTTCGGAGTCGGTGCCGCCGGCTCTCAGTATGGGCGAGGGACCCTCCGACGTCGAGTTGGTGCGCAGACTCGGCGATGCCGATGGGGCGGCACTGTCCCAGCTGTATCAGCGCTTTGGTCGGCCGTGCTACTCGCTGGCCCGCCGCATCTGTGCCGACGAAGGGCTGGCCGAGGATGTGGTGCAGGAGGTGTTCCTGACGCTGTGGCGCGATCCGACCCGATACGATCCAGCCCGGGGCGGCTTCGCCACCTGGCTGCTCACGCTCATCCACCACAAGGCGGTGGATGCGGTGCGAAGAGAGAGCACCATCCGTCGGCGCATGGTCGCAGCGCCAGAAGCGGGCGAGGATTGGTCACCAACGCCGGTACCGGGTGCCGATCAGGCGGCGATGGCGCGTGTCGCAGCCGGTCAGGTGCGTGCGGCGCTCCATCGTCTGCCGGTTGAGCAGCGGCAGGTGCTCGCGCTCGCCTACTTCGGCGGGCACACTCAGCGTGAGATCGCAGTTCTGACTGGTGTCCCACTGGGCACGGTCAAGTCGCGCATGTTTACTGCGGTGCAACGGCTGCGGTCGCTGCTGGCCGACCAGTTGGGGCCGGACGTCCTGGTCGCCGAGGCGCGCGTGGTGAGAGAGGCGAAGCGATGAACGACCAGCAGCGCCGCGTTGTCGGCTGCCCCCATCGGGACTTGGCGGTCGGGTGGGCGTTGCATGCCCTGGAGCCGGCCGAAGAGTCCCTGGTCGCCATGCACATGCCGGACTGCCCGACCTGCGTCAGTATCGCCGCGGAGACCGAGGAAGTCGGCGCCACGCTGGGCCTTTCCGTGCCAGAGGAAGTCCCCAGTGCCGAGCTGGAGCAGCGTATACTCAGCGTCACAGGTGCCAGCTGGGTTGCGCCGGTCATGCCATTGGAGTCCTCGATGCAGCCAGCGCGGCACATCGGCAAGGCATCGTGGCTACGCGCCCGCGAGCTGACTGTGGCCGCGGCTGTGATCCTGGTAGCTGCTGCGGTGGTGCTCGGGGTTCGGGTGGTGCAACTCGGCGGTGAACTCAACCAAGCACAGCGTCAGGTCACCGGCATGTCCGAGGCGATACAAAGCGCCGCGGACCCGACGGCGATCCGGGTGCCGCTGGTCACCAAGGACGGTCGTGCAGTGGGCATGGTGCTCGCCAATCGCGGCCAGGTCGCGGTGGTAGCCACCCGCCTGCCTAACAACCAGGAAGATCATACTTACGTTCTGTGGGGGCTTACTGGGGGAGCACCCGTAGCGCTGACGGCGTTCGATGTCGCGCCAGAGGCACCCGGGCCGCACTCTGTGCCGTCGGCCGGCGGGCCAGGGAAGTTCGCTGGCTACGCGGTCTCCCTCGAACCGGGTCGGCATGCCCCTGTGACACCGACCGATATCGTGGCGAGTGGGCAGGTGACGGGCTGACGGTAGGGGAGAAGTCAACCCGGAGCTGCACGGGCCGAGAGGACCACGAGAACCGGTTCACCCGGTTCCGACAGTGGGTGCGCCTTCGGCCAGGTCTCAACCTCGCCTATCGGGTCATGGTGGGTGTGGTGGGTACCGCTGTGCTGGCTGCGGGCATCCTCGCCATCCCCTATCCAGGACCCGGGTGGCTGATCTTGTTCGCCGGCCTGGCGATCCTGGGAACCGAGTTCACCTGGGCCAAGCGTGTGCTGCGTTGGACTCGCGCTCGTTACGATGCCTGGAGCGGGTGGGTGCGCCGGCAGCCTGCAGTCGTTCGGCTGGGGGGGATCGTCCTGACGGGCGCCATCGTCGTGGTCACGCTATGGCTGGTAAACGCCTTCGGCCTGGCCGCCGGATGGGTCGGTCTGCAGTGGGATTGGGTGCGGTCACCGCTGGCCTGATCCTGTATGGTGATGCAGCTACCGCGGTCAGCAGGGGGCGATTAGCTCAGCGGGAGAGCGCTTCGTTCACACCGAAGAGGTCACTGGTTCGATCCCAGTATCGCCCACTCTCAAAAGCCCAGCTCAGGGGCCTTATCGATGCTTTCGGGATGATCTTCAATTGAGTGATCACGGTCGATCGTCAGCGAATCGTCAGCAGACGTCATCGTCATCGAGTGCTTGCAAGATCCGATCGTGATCGTCAGTGCGCCGGGTGTAGAGATCCAGGGTCGTCGAGGACCGCTCGTGGCCCATCACTCGCTGGACCATGTTGACCGGCACGCCGTCATCGACGAGCCAGGTGGCGTATGAATGCCTGAGATCATGGAAACGTAGACCGCCGGTGCAGGACTTGGCGATGTGCATTATCGCTTCCCGCTCGATCGTGAATTCCTTGGCCAGCGTCGCTCCGGTGTCGTCGGTCCAGCTGGCCCGAACGGTGTTCTCGTCGATGACGGTGAGAGTGCCGAGCAATCCTGCTCGCACCAGTGCAGGCCGCCAGACTCGGGAACGGAACAGGGTCCGACGGAGCGGTTTGCCGACCGCATTGGCGAAGACCGGTGCTTCGGCTGGGACGGGATACCGGTCCAGATGCTCGCGGATGATCGGCACCAGCCAGCCCGGCAGCGGTACTGTGCGCCGGCCAGCGCTGCTCTTGGGATAGGGCTTGAACGTAGTGTGCCCACTGACTTCGACCACGGTGCGGATCACCGAGAGGCGGGCGCGCTTGAGGTCTAGTGCATCGAGACGCAGACCCGCGGCTTCACCCCAGCGCAACCCAGCACCGGCACCGGTGGCGATGATCGCGCGGTACCTGTCGGGTACTACCGCCAGTAGCTCGCTGCGTAGTTCGTCCCGGCTGACGACCTGGTCAGCGGTGTCCTGTCGACGGCGCCGGGGGAGTCGGATGCCTTCGCAGGGGTTGAACGCGATCAGCCGGTTCCGGACTGCCGACCGGAGCACCGCTGAGGTGAGGCGGTGGGCTTCGGCGACGGTGGCCGGTGCCCGGCGGGTGCCCAGTTCAGTGATCCATTTTTGCACCGACAGGTGATCGATCTTTGAGAGCGGCCACGTGCCCCACTGCGGCAGCACGTGGGTATGCATGATCGACGCGTCACGGGCCTTTGTGGTCAGCTCGTCGTTGCGGCTGTCCAGCCACTCTCGGGCGTGTGTGGCGAACAGCAGCCGGCCGGCGTGCGGATCGACATACAGGCCGCGCGAGAGGCTGCCGTCGATCTCAGCAAGGAATCGCTTTGCCTCCGTCTTGGTACGGAAGGTCTTGGCTTTCTGCTGGCCGGAGGGCTCCCGCCAATTTGCCCGGTAGTTGCCCTCCGGAGTGCGCGAAACGAATGACATGTCAGGCTCCCTTTGGCAGCTCGTTGAGCCAGGCGTGAAACAGTTCCCGGGGCACCACCCAACGCCGGCCCAGCCGCTTAGCTGGGATCTCGCCAGCCCGGATTAGCTCGTAAGCCAGCCCGGGGCCGATACCCAGGCGAGCGGCGGCTTGCCGCACGGTGTAGATGTCCGCGTGAGCGAAGTCGTTGAGTGACACCGGGTCCTCGGGTGGAACGTCAAGGGCCCACAGCGAGGTCACGTTGTCCATGGGTTGTTCCTCCTGTCCCGTTCATGCGGCCTGATCGTCAGTTGCCGAACAGTTGCCGGGTGGTGCGGCGCCGGTGGCAAGTTGGGCGGCGGTGTATTCGGCTTGCCATCGCTGTCGTTCAGCGACGGCACGCAGCAGCAGCGCCAATGCCACGTAGCCTAAGTTGATCATGCTGCTGACCGGGGGTTTAGTCTGCGGATGTTGATCGTGGGCGGTCTGGGATGGCGTGTGCTGGCGGGTTCGCCGGGCTTTTTGACCCGGTAGCGGTTGTGCCGGGCTCGTTTGACCGCCCGTGGGCAGGTGCGTTCGCGTCGTGGCGGGATGAGCAGGTGGGCGATCTGGGCCAGATGCCGAGGGAGACGCTCAGCCCAGTCCTGAGGGGGGAATGTCCGCCGTCCCGGTAGCGGTACGGCGGATCAGGCGCAGGGCCTTGGCGAAGGAGATCGAGTCCGGATCGAGGTCCGCGGCGGCGGACGCTCGGGCGGTCAGGGCGCTGATCGCGTGGTGCACGATCAGGTAGGCCCAGATTTCTTGGAGCACCAGGTCGGGCAGCGTCGAGCGCAGCACCTTCCCCGGGCCGCGGAGGTGGGTCTTGAGCTGGTCGTTGGCGGTCTCCTGCTCCCACCGTTGGTTATAGACGGCAGCCAGCTCATCAGCTCGGGCCCCGTCGTCCCCGCCGAGGTCGAGAATCGTGGACAGCAAGACGATCAGCTCCCCGCTGCCGTTACCGGCCCGGTCGGGCACCTCGTACTCGATCACCCGGGCCAGGTAGGCGACTGGCCACCCCTTGTCGTCGAGGGCATCGGCGAGCTCAGCGAGGTCCTCGCCGCGGCGAGCGGCAGCGATGATGCGGTCGCGACGGGGTCCGTGGATCGAAGGCTTGATCAGCACGCTGAGGTAGGTCCCGTCACCGAGCACCGCCACGACGGGCAGGGCGAGCTGGGTCGGGGCCCGCCACAGCAACGCCGCCCCGGTCGCCGCGGCGGAGTCCCACGCCGGCCAGGAGTAGAAACCGCGGTCCGCGGTCAGCAACTCATCAGCACGCAGCCGCGGATACAGGCGGGCGGCGAGGGTCTTCTCCCCGACCCGGTAAGCGTCGACCTCGGCGGCGACGAAGGCGTGGGTGCCGCACTCGGCCAACGCCACGACCCGCGCTTTCGGCAACGCCGAGCGGTTGTCCCCGGAGCCGGCGTAGCCGAACTCGGCGGCGTTGGCCTCAGTGTCGGGCACGTCGAGTTCGAACCCGTCGATGGCCAGCAGTCGCCACCGGCGCAAAAACGACCCGCGCGCGGTGCCCAACGCGGCCGCCCCAGCCGCTGATGAAGCCTCCCCCGCCACCGGTCCGCAGGTGCGCTCGAACAACTCGGGGAACACGTTGCGGCCCAACCGTTTGCGGGCCTGGGTGATCGCCGAGGCGGTCGGCACGCTCCACGCCGCGTCCCAGCAACCCCACCGGTCCAGCGACCCCGTCACCCTGGTCGCGACTTCCTCGTAGTCGTCGTCAGGAAACAGAGCCAACCCCAACGTCAAGTACGTGATCACGTGCGCAGGTAGCTTGCCGTCCGAACGTTTCTCACCGACCCCGCACACCGCGACCGCCTCATCGACCGCGTCCCGAGGCACAGCGTTGACCAGCACCCCCAGCGACACCTGATCCGGCCGCACCACAACACCCTCGCCCATGACCAGCGACCGTGCCAGTCGCACGCCCCGAGACGATCACACCACACCGAAGCGATCAAGAACTACCAGACCAGAGACTTGATCAACTTAGGCTACGTGGCATTGGCAGTAGCACCGGCCGGGGTGGAATGTCGGGGTCGGTGGGTGCGGGGCGTTCCCACTGGTAGGGGCCGTCTTGAGGGCCGTGAGCGGGGCCGAGCAAGGCACAGTTCTACCGGTGGCTATCCGGTGAATTGGTCGGTCTTCCCTATCCCGACCACTGTCGAATCCTGGAGAGCATGTTTCCTGACTGGAAGGTCGACCAACTATTCCAGACTCACGAGCCAGGGATCGACTTCGTACCCGAACCGACTAAGCAGCGGAAAGCAACGGCGACTACCCAAACTCGGCCAGTCGATCAAAGCGCCGCAACCTTGTCTAACATGCTTGACTCCATCGAACGGGGTCTCCAAGCACCCGCCACTAACGGACAAGGCGGATGGCGATCTGACCGCCTAGAGAAACCTCGCACGGTTTCTTCGCCCAGCGTCGCGTTTCCCCTCTCTGTGGGCGCCCCGGAGTCTCAGGCCGAAGAACCACCAGCGCAGCGAATCGCCCGGTCGCTGGTGGCGTTATCCAAGCGACTTCGTCTATCCGACGCCGAGATAGCCCGGTTGACGCAACTCGCCGGTCACATTGTCGAACTTGACTTGACCTGCTCTATCGACATCGACGATGCAGGGTGGTCGACAGTCACCTATTCTCATCAACTCCTCAACCTGACCAATCGTCCTATCAAGCGCTTGATGACAGAGCTGTGGTTTGAGAACACAGACGGACCTCTGGTGATCGAGCCGTCACCCACCAATGAGCGTAAGGTAGCGATCAAACGGACTCACGACATGAATAATCTGTCGAAGTTCGCCTGTCACATCTCCCCGGGGATCGACTGCGGAGAAGTGGCCACCGTCTCCTACTTCTGCCGGGGCGGGCAGTTCGTCCACGATCACTACTGGCGGCAGGCTCTGCGGCGGTACACCCGCCACCTCACCCTCAACATCCGCCACCGCGGTGTTCACATGCTCTTGAACTGCACCGCCATCGAAGAGCAAGCCGACGGGTCCGAGGCCTCAGCGACCGAGGACCTGGTGTGCACTGACGACGCCGGCGATGCTGTCATCACCGTGACCCGCGACTACCTCCAACCTAGCCAGGCCGTGACGCTGCGGTGGGAAGTCAGCCGTGGACCTTCGTGACGCCGTCGAAGACGCGGTGCGCCAATGGGATGCACTGGAAAGATCCCACGGCGAGCCTCCTGTGATCGACTTCGACTGCGCGCCTCCAGGGGAGAAGCCACGCCCGTTTGAAAATCGGTTCGCCGCGCTCGACGAGCTGACGAGGCTGCGGATCCAGATCGACGCGCAGCGTCGATCAGTACTGAGTGCCCACCTTGACGCGCACATCGCCTACCTCAACGCCCTGATAGGCCAACAAGGACCATTCAACGAGTACATCTTCACGACGCAGGGTTGCGCCCCCCGCGGGTGGACGTGGGACTACGTCGAGCAACGCGCAGGGATCGCTCAAGACGCCCTCGCGTCACTGGGGATCGCGTGGGATGAGCACGCCTGGAGAAAACTGTGCTCGGTCAGCGAGCAACTACCGGCAGCCGAGGTCAGCGCTGCCATCACAGAGTATGCCGACAAGTACGAGCCCAGTGTCCGCCGGCTCGTCGATACAAACGCCAACTTCAACCTCACGATCGAAGATGTCGAGATCGACGCATATCGGGCTTACTGGCTCGACGGCGCCGGTCACGACGCACGGCTACGCATCAACAAGAACAATGCCTCATTTTCCCGTGTCGACGCGTATCGCTTCGCGCTTCACGAAGTTCTTGGGCATGCTCTGCAATACTCAAGCCTGACAACGCAGGCCGAGTCCAACACGGTCGAGTGGCCAAGGATTCTTGCCGTCCACTGTCCACACCAAGTGTTATTCGAAGGTTTGGCTCAAGTTCTACCCTGGATAGCATCACCCGATGACGAAATCGTAGTAGCCCGCACAAGAGCCGATCATTTCACGAACCTCATCCGCGGTTAGCTGCATATCCTGATCAACAGTGGCACGTCCGCTGCGGACTGTCGTGACCTGGCACGTCGCCAGGTTCCCTGGTGGACTGACGAGGCGATCGCCCGCGAACTATACGACCGCAGCAGAGATCCGCAGCTCAGATCCTACTTATGGTCCTACCCCGCAGGCATAGACTGGTTCGTACGACTCGTGGAAGCGGGCGGTACAACGCCCACGGAGGTGCTTCGTGAAGCCTACAAGCGGCCGCTTACACCAAGCGAACTCCACGAACTCTGGCCAACCGGCCCAGCCATCGGAGGAAACCAGTAAACTTTTTGTCTACGGCACGCTCCTCCACGACGATGTCGTAAACATCCTCATCGGTCGCATACCCCATTACCTGATCGCGAAGGCCCCGGGTTGGAGGACCGTACGCTTACCGCACAAGGTTTACCCCGGACTGATTCCCGGCCACGGAGAGGCGAACGGAAAACTATTCATCGATCTAACCGATGCTGAATGGGCCACCTTAGACGCCTTCGAGGACCCAACCTACACACTTGCTGCAGTCCGGGTCTTGGCGCCCCTGGAAACGGACGCACTTGCGTACATCTGGCGAGGCGAACACGTGAACCAACCTTGGTCTACAATTGAGTTCGGGCACGACGAACTCGCCGAGTATCTCAACCGTTGCCTCAATTGGCGACGACACTACGAACAGCGCAACAGTTAGCCCTGTCATTCGTAATCTCTTTCAGCGGCTAGAGCTTGCGCACAGCGCCCGGAACAAGGGCCTGCCGGGCGCCGGGCTCCAGCCTCACCGGCCCCGCGTGCTCGCACTCACCAGGGTCACCCAAACACGCCAGGCACACGCCCTCACACTCGATCCTAAGGACGCGTAGCGAAATAACCTAGTTTTTGGTCTTGTGGTAGCTACCGTCTGTGCTATGTCCGCGGTCATGGAATCCCTCGTGCGGCGCTACGACGCGATCAAGCCTCATCTGACCGAGCGTCAGCGTCGGGTCTGGCTGGGTAGCGAGGCCCGGGAGTTGGGGTCGGGCGGAGTCGGGATCGTCGCGGACGCGGTAGGGGTCTCACCCGACACCGTGGGGCGTGGGCGCACCGAGCTTGACGACCCGGAGCCGCTGGCGGTGGGCCGCTCCCGCGGTCCTGGGGGCGGGCGCAAACGCGCCGAGGAACACGACCCGGACCTGCCCGTGGCGTTGGACAAGCTGGTCGACCCCGACTCGCGTGGGGACCCGATGACTGCTCTGCGTTGGACGTCGAAGTCGTTGCGGGGCCTGGCCGAGCAGTTGCGCACCCAGGGACATCATGTCTCCGCGACACTGGTGGGGCGGCTGCTGCACGAGGCCGGCTACCGCCTGCAAGCCAACTCCAAGACCCTGGAGGGCGCCCAGCACCCGACCGCGACGCGCAGTTCCGCCACATCGGCGACACCGTCGCGGCGGCCCTGGCCGCCGGGATGCCGGTGGTCAGCGTGGACTGCAAGAAAAAGAACCTGCGCCACGAAGCGCCTTGCCATATCCCTAGCACAGCTAGGAGGAATTCGGAGGAGTATTCCTGGGTCTGATGGCTAACCTGAATCCGAAAGGAAACCGGGGACAATAGCATGCCAGTGAAGCAGCGGCCGTGTCCAGGTACGAGGAACGGGGCGCTGCGGGACCCGAGCGATACGGTGAAAGCTAGACTGCCTAAATCCCAATTCCCAGAAGACGCAACTTTTCGTCCGTCGGAAATGTACCTGAAACCGGCGCCGTTCCATGCGTCCGAGTCAGCTCTTATCGGACGCAACCTCCGTGGCGCGGAGCGACTCCCAATGAAGGAGTTTAAGGGGATGAGTGGGGCACCTAAGTCGCTCTGTTACGTATGGAAAGGACGAACGTGGGATCGCCTAACTGGTACCAGCCAGGTGCCCTATGGTGACACAGGCCCCGTAGTAATCGTGGGAGTAACGCCCCACCAAGGAGGACGGGAAAGCTGTCCACAGCCGGGCGAAGGGGGCCAGGTGATCGGATATTCGAAGGCCGCGAGGTACGCGTGATGCGTGAGGCCGCAACGGTACTGGATGTCCTGCGTGAACGCGGAAGGCGCGGCCTGCCGCTGGAACGACTGTATCGGCAACTGTTCAACCCACAGTTGTATCTGCTCGCTTACGGGCGTCTGTACTCCAACAAGGGGGCCATGACACCCGGACCTGACGGCGAGACCGTCGACGGCATGTCCCTGGGCAAGATCGGACGCATCATCGATGCGCTGCGCCACGAACGCTTCCGGTTCAAGCCCGTCCGGCGCACCTACATTCCCAAGAAGAACGGGAAGAAAAGACCGCTGGGACTGCCGTCGTGGTCGGATAAACTCGTCGGCGAAGTGATCCGCCTGCTCCTGGAAGCGTATTACGAGCCGCAGTTCTCCGATCGGTCACATGGGTTCCGGCCCGAACGTGGCTGCCACACCGCACCGTCTGACCCGAATCCGCGAGTAGCAGGGTGAGTTGATCTTCTCCTCTTTTGTTGATCTTCTGGTGGGTGATTTCTGGGTTCGGGGCAGGCTAGGTGCCCGAGTGTCGCCTCGGGTGAGCGGGTTCCGGGTTGTCGGGGCCGTGTGGCCTGGTCAGTGTGTTTCGGGGAGGGCGCGGAGACGGGCGAGGATCGTCGGGAGTAGGTGGTGGCCGGGTGGTAGTCGTAGGTCGAGCGCGCCGGCGTGGTGGACCAGGCGGGCGGGTACCCGGATCAGTCTGTGGCGCAGGGTGGTGATCATGGCTTGGCCGTCGCGGACGCCGTGACCGATCAGTATGCCGTGGGGTCCGGGGGTGGCGGTGAGTTGGTGGAGCCAGCCGGCGATGCTGACCGCGAGCAGCGCACCCCACATCCACGCCGTGTTGACCTGGGGTATCCGAGGGGAGGTGTCGTAGCGCGGCACCGTGTTTGGCGTCGCGGAAGACGTTCTCGATCGCGGTGCGGTGGCGGTACCAGTGCTCGACTTCGGTTGCTTTGGCCGGGGTGGACACGTCGAGGTTGGTGACGATGAACGAGTAGCCGTAGATGGCGGCGGCGGCGGCGAGCTCGGCGATGGGCAGTGCGCGTTGGTCGGGGTGCAGGGTGCGGCGTCGCCGCGACCGCGGGTCGGCGCTGACCTGGTCGGGGGCCAGGTGGACCCGGCGGATCAGCAGCCGGGTCGCCGAAGGCCACCAGTCCGGGCCGTAGGCGGCCACCGCGACCTGCGCGCCGTCCATGTCGATCGCGTCGATCCAGTCGCCCTCGGCGACACCAGCCAGGATCCGCCACAGCGGGGCGATGCGCTTGGCCCCGATCGCGAACTCGACACCGGCCAGCAACGCCGCGCGGGCCAGCGCCCCGGCGAAGTAACCGGCGTCGGCGCGCAGCAGAACCCGCCCGGCCCGCGCCGCGGCAGGTAGTGCCGCGAGTGCGCGACCCAGCAGGTCCGCGGCGTGACCGCGGGGGTCCTCGTCGCCGGCCATCAGGTCCGCCGCCAGCGCAGTGCACGTCTGCGCCCAGGTCGCCACGTGCGGACGCCCGCAGCGTTGCCCCAGATAGTTGTAGGCCATCCCCCGTTTCTTGCGCCCGTAGACCTCCACATCGGTGGTGTCCAGATCGATCGTGACCGTCTCGCACAGCGCCGCGACCCGCTGGGGCGACAGTACGGCGAGCACCGCGGAATGGACGTCACCGATCCCGGTCTCCACCGCGCGCCACTGCCCCTCGGTGAACCTCCGGGCCAACCCCGCCGCGGTCGTCGAGCTCAACCCTGACACCGGTGCGAGCGCCTGACCAGCAACATCACCTCGCTGACGGTCCAGCCCAACCAGGAAATCCTCCCCGGCCAGATGCGCGGCCGTCAACCCCACCAGCAACTGCCCACCCGAGTGCCCGCGATCACGGGCCTTGATCGGGCCGATCGCCGCGTCCAACAGCTTGATCATGTTCAGGCGATCGACCAGCTCGGTCACCGCCACCATCCCCGACACCGCTGTCAGCGACGCATCCGGCGCGCCGATACCCACCAGCCGCCGTAACCGGCGCATACCGCGTAACCTGTCCACCCGATAGGTGTCCTCTCAACCCAGATGATCGTGGCGTGGTAACCGCCATCATCCCAGGTCAAAAGGGCACCTATCGTCATCCACGCAACCGTGTCGCGACCACTACTCGCGGATTCGGGTCTGAGGTCGCGACTGGATGGCCAGGAACGACCTGGTTCATTGAGGCCGACATCGCCGACTGCTTTGGATCGCTCGATCACGAAATCATGCCATCCACGCTGGCGGGCGACATCCACGATGGCCGGTTCCTTCGGTTGCTGCGGAACATGCTCCAAGCCGGATACCTGGACGATTGGGTATGGCACGAAACGCTGTCAGGTGCTCCACAAGGCGGCGTAGCCTCCCCCATCCTCTCCAACATTTACCTGCACAGGTTGGACAGATACGTCGCGACAGTTCTCATCCCAGAATATACCCGAGGCACCAGCAGGGCACCCAACCCTGACTACCAAGAAGTGGAAAAGCAGCTCGTACGGGCGCGCAGACGCGGGGACCGCCCCACGGTGCGCGCGTTGCGTCAGCGGCGGCGGAACCTGCCGAGCAAGGATCCCGACGATCCGGGATTTCGGCGGCTGCGCTACGTGCGGTACTGCGATGACCACCTCCTCGGGTTCACCGGACCGAAGGCCGAAGCAGAGGAAATCAAGATCCGTCTGGCGACGTTCCTGTCTGAAGAACTCAACCTGGAACTGTCCCGGGAGAAAACACTGATCACCCACGCCCGAACAGGCGCGGCACGATTCCTCGGCCACGAGATCACCGTTCAGCACGCCGACCACAAGGTCACCGGCACGCGCCGCTCCATTAACGGCACCGTCGGCCTACGCGTGCCCCTCGATGTGATCAAGGCCAAAATCGCCCCCTACCTCAAGTTCGGAAAACCCGAGCGACGCAACCAGATGGTCAACGAGGACGACCACACGATCGTCAGGACCTACGGTGCGCAGTACCGGGGGCTGGTGGAGTACTACCTGCTAGCCGGTGACGTCTACCGACTGAACCGGCTCGAATGGGTGATGAAGACCTCCATGCTCAAGACGCTGGCATGCAAGCACGACTCGACGGTGACGAAGATGGCGGACCGCTACAAGACCACCATCTCAACGCCGTACGGGCCGCGCAGGTGTTTCGAGGTCAACGTCGAGCGCGTAGGTCGCAAACCACTGACCGCACGGTTCGGTGGGATTCCATTGCGGCGAAAGAGGAACGCGGTCCTGACCGACCGTGTCCCAGCCCCGGTCAACGTCCGGCGAAAAGAACTGGTCACCCGGCTTCAAGCCGGACGGTGCGAGCTATGCAAGCACACGGGCGCCACGGTGGACGTCCACCACGTCCGCAAGCTCGCCGACCTCAACACACCGGGGCACCCGCAGCCCGTCTGGGACCAACTCATGGCCAAAAAGCGCAGGAAAAGTCTCATCGTCTGCGCCGACTGCCACGCAGCAATCCACGGCGGACAACCAACCACGACACCCACACAGTAATCACTGGAGAGCCGGATGCTCGGAAAGCGAGCCCGTCCGGTTCGGGAGGGGGTCGTCGGGTCGGGTCCAGCCCTGCTGGCACCTCGCCCGACGGCCTACCTCGTTCGTCGGCCAGTACAAGAACAACGCCAAGGACTACCGGCCCGCCGGTGACCCGGAGAAAGTCGAGGTCCACGACTTCATCGGCGAGGCCGGCAAGGCGATCCCCTACGGCGTCTACGACCTGGGCACCAACACCGGATGGGTCAGTGTGGGCACCGACCACGAGACCGCCGCGTTCGCCGTGAACACCCTGCGGACCTGGTGGAACATCAGCGGCCGCCACGCCTACCCCGACGCCGACCACCTGCTGATCACCGCGGACAGTGGTGGCTCCAACGGAAACCGACGGCGCACCTGGAAGACCGAACTGGCCGCGTTGGCCGCTGAGACCGGCCTGGCCATCAGCGTCTGCCACCTGCCCCCGTGCACCAGCAAGTGGAACAAGATCGAACACCGCC
>DATAWX010000241.1:0-10675 GCA_036266995.1 Pseudonocardiaceae bacterium
CTGGACGGTCTGCGCCGCGTCACGACCACGAAACCCCCGCCCGCGACTTCACCAGCACACCCTGCGCCGCGTGCTGGGCGGCAGCTCCGGCTGCCTCTGGACCTGCCGAAACCACCTCGCCGCACCCCACCACCGCCGCGACCGAACCCTGGAGATACGCCATGACCTCACCTGTCCGCATACCGGCCGACGTCGATATGCACGACCGTGTCCTCGGCCCATTGACCGCCCGCCAACTGGGGATCCTGGGCGTGACCGGCCTCGTACTCTACGCGACCTGGGCCGCTACCCGCACGTTTGTGCCCATCCCGGTGTTCTTCGCGCTGGCGATCCCCGTCGGGGCGGCCGCGGCGATCCTCGCGCTCGGTCAGCGCGACGGCATCTCGCTGGACCGGCTCCTGGTTGCCGCGATCCGCCAACGCATGGGACCCCGCCACCGCGTCGCCGCGTCGCCGCGCCCGAAGGCGTCCGGCCCGCACCGGCCTGGCTGACCGCCCAGACCGCTACAACCACGGGCCGGGCCGGGGCGAACGGCAAGGGCACATCGACCAAGGGCAAGGTGCCGGTACGGGAGCAGATCTCGCCGTCCGCGCTGCGGCTGCCCGCCGAGGCGGTCACCGACACCGGCGTCGTCGACCTGGGCACCGACGGTCTTGCCGTCGTCGCGGTCGCCAGCACCGTGAACTTCGCGCTCAGAACACCCGCCGAGCAGGAGTCGCTGGTTGCGAGCTTCGGTCGCTATCTGCACTCGCTCACGGCCCCGGTGCAGATGCTCGTGCGCACCGAACGCCTCGACCTGTCCGACCAGATCGCGGAACTGCGGGCACGGGCCGGCGGGCTGCCGCACCCCGCGTTGGAGTCCGCCGCCATCGAACACGCCGACTACCTCATACAGCTCGGTGAGCAAACCGACCTGCTGCGCCGCCAGGTGCTGCTGATCATGCGCGAGCCGATCGGCGCCACCGCCACACCGACCGACGGACTGGGCGGACCAGGCCCCCTATCCGTGCTGACCTCGCTGACCCGCGGCAGGCGACGCCGCGCGACCGACGACAGTGGCCGAGCGAGCGCCGGAGAGCGGCGCGCGGCGGAGTCGAGGCTGGTGCGCCGTCTCGGCGAGGCCCTGGAGCTGCTGGCTCCCGCCGGGATCGTGGTCACCCCGTTGGACGCCGGACAGGCCACCGCCGTGCTCGCCTCGGCGTGCAACCCGGACACACTCCTACCGCCCTCGGCGGGGCTGGCCGGGGCCGACGAGGTCATCACCACCGTCGGCGGAAGCGACTTCATCGACGACGACCCCACCGACGACAGAGCAAGCGCGTTCTGGCACGCCGACGACCGGGCCGATCTTGGCGACGACGAACCTGACCCGGACGAGGACTGGGACCACGACGTGGCCGACGAGAGGGGGCGGTGGTGATGACGATCCGAACACGCACTCGCCGCGGCCAGCACCGCCCGGCGACCCGGACCGCATCCGACCGGGCCGCCGCGTTCACCCCCGATGCCCTGTCCGTGGGTGCGCGGCACCTGGAGGTCGGCAACGAGTGGGTGGCGTCGTTCGCGGTGACCGGGTTTCCCCGCGAGGTGCATCCCGGCTGGCTGTCGCCGCTGCTGACCTACCCCGGTCGCCTCGATGTCGCAGTGCATGTCGAGCCGATCGACCCTGCCACCGCCGCGGCCCGGTTGAAGAAACAGCTCGCCAAACTGGAAAGCGGCCGCAGGCATACCGCCGAGCACGGCCGCCTCTACGACCCCCAGGTGGAAGCGGCCACCGAGGACGCCTACGACCTGTCCTCTCGGGTCGCGCGCGGCGAAGGCAAACTGTTCCGCGTCGGCCTGTACCTCACGATTCACGCCGCCTCCCAGCGGGCGCTGACCGACGAAGTGGCCGCTGTGCGGTCCCTGTCCGCGAGCTTGCTGCTGGACGCGAAACACACCACCTACCGGTCCCTGCAAGGCTGGGTGTCGACCTTGCCGATGGGCCTGGACCTCATCGGGATGAGGCGGACGTTCGACACCTCGGCACTGTCGGCCGCGTTCCCGTTCACCTCGCCGGACCTGCCCGCGCCCGACCCAACGTCGGTGGCCGCCCCCTCCGGGGTGCTCTACGGCTACAACATCGGCTCGCAGGGCCTGGTGCACTGGGACCGGTTCGGCGACGGGATGCACAACCACAACTCCGTCATCCTCGGCCGCAGCGGGGCGGGCAAGTCCTACCTGGTCAAACTCGAACTCTTACGCAGTCTGTATCGGGGGATCGAGATCGCCGTCGTCGACCCCGAGGACGAGTACGCCCGCCTGGCCGCGGCGGTCGGCGGCACCTACGTCCACCTCGGCGCCGCAGGCGTCCGGCTCAACCCGTTCGATCTGCCGATCCACACCCGCGCCGACGGACACCGGACCGCCCCGAAGGACGCCCTCGTCCGACGCAGCCTGTTCCTGCACACCGTCATCGCTGTCCTTGTCGGCGGCGAGTTGGAGGCTGCCGAGCGGGCCGCGCTGGACCGGGGCATCGCCGCCACCTACCAGTCGGTCGGCATCACCGCCGACGCCCGCACCTGGACCCGCCCCGCGCCGACCCTGCGGGACCTGCGCGACCAGCTCGCCGCCGGACAGGCGGGGGAGAAGGCCGCCGCCGAACTCGCCGCGCGGCTGCACCCGTTCGTCGACGGTGCGTTCAAGCAGCTCTTCGACGGACCAACCACCACCAACCCCGAAGGCCATCTGGTGGTGTTCAGCTTGCGGGACCTGCCCGATGAGCTCAAAGGGATCGGCACCCTGCTCACGCTGGACGCCGTGTGGCGGCGCGTGTCCAATCCGGCTATTCGCCGCCCCCGCCTGGTGGTAGTGGACGAGGCGTGGCTGCTGATGAAGGAACGCTCCGGCGCGGAGTTCCTGTTCCGCATGGCGAAAGCCTCCCGCAAACACTGGGCCGGGCTCACCGTCGCCACCCAAGACACCGCCGATGTCCTCGGCAACGATCTCGGAAAAGCCGTCGTCGCGAACGCCGCAACACAGATCCTGCTCCGGCAAGCATCGCAAGCTATCGACGACATCACGCGGACATTCGATTTGTCCGCCGGAGAGAGACGATTCCTGTTATCAGCGGATCGGGGCCAGGGATTGTTGTCGGCAGGAACGCAACGGGTGGCTTTCCAATCCATCGCCTCACCGACCGAGCATTATCTCGTCACGAGTAACCCCGCGGAACTCGCCGCATACACGGATACCACCAATACCGGCGATTCCGATGTCGGGCAATCCTACGTCGATCTGGGCTTCACCGACGAGTCACCACAGACCGCTGAGACCGACCAGTTCGGTTCCTCCAATCCCGACGACCACATCGAACTCAACGCCGCCTGACAACTCGTCGTCGGCGTTTCCGCCTGAGCGTTCCCACTGCCTTTGGAAGGACTCCCACGATGCTTGCCTGGATACCCGCTGCCCTCATCCACCCTGACTCGCCCACCCCGCTGGCCACCATCGGGATCCCGCGGACGGGGCTGACCAGTGGTTGGCTCGGCGACTACCTGCGCGACCCCGGCGGTGCCCTGCTCGCGCTGCTCGGCCACGTGCGAGACGGGGCGATCACCTGGGGACCAATCCTCGCCCTCGGCAGCGCGGGGTTCGCCGCCGGCCGGCGGGGGTGGACCCGCCGCTGCCACGCGAGGTTGGTCGCCGACGCCCGCCAGGTCACCGTGCTCGCCCCACCCACCGTGGATCCCGCCGGCGGGGCCGCGCTCTGGTCCAACCTCGTGGGGCTGCTGCGGCCCGCTTGGCTGCGGTGGTTCACCGGTCAGCCGCACGTGGCGTGTGAGTATGTGTTCTCCCAGGCTGGAATCGCCATCCGATTGTGGGTGCCCGGCGTGATCCCACCCGGCTTGGTCGAGCGGGCCGTGGAAGCCGCGTGGCCGGGCGTGCACACACGTGTTAGCACCGCCGACCCACCGCTCCCCGCACCGGGGGAGGCGCAGCGGCGACTGGTCGTCGGCGGCGAACTCCGCCTCGCCCGCTGCGAGGCGTTGCCGATCCGCACCGACTTCGACGCCGACCCGATCCGCGCCCTGATCGGCGCCCCGGTCGGCTTGGGCCGGGATGAGTACGCCTGCGTGCAGATCCTCGCCCGCCCGGTCACCGGCCGCCGCGTCGCGAAGGCACGCCGCTCGGCCCGGCGGGTGCACACCGGCGGCTCCACCCGCCTGGTCGGCCGCCTACTCGACCTCATCACCCCCGGCATCAACACGGGCCGCACCCGGCACACGATGAAATCCAGTGCGTTGCACAGCGACCCGCAGACCTCGCTGGAGTACTCCGCCCAGAACCGGGCGATCGTCACCAAGCAGCGCGGGTCGCAGTACGAGACCATGATCCGCTACGCCGTCGCCACGCTGCTCCCGCAGGACGCGGACCAGGACGAGGTCCGCACCGCGCGGGATGTCGCCCGCGGCCGGGCCCACGCCCTCGCGGCATCCTTCGCCTCCTACACCGAGCATAACCACTACACCCGACACCGCCTCCGCCATCCCGGCACCGTCCTGGCCGAGCGCCGCCTCGGCCAGGGCGATCTGCTCGCGGTGCCGGAATTGGCGGTGCTGGCCCACCTGCCCACCGACGAGTCCATCCCCGGCATCCAGCGCGCCGGAGCCCGCGCGATCTCCCCACCACCGGGCATCGCCACACCCGGCCCGGAGGCCAAACCACTCGGGATCACCGACACCGGTCACGAACGCCCCGTCGCGTTGCGGGTGCCCGACGCGCGGCACCACCTCCACGTCATCGGAGCGACGGGTTCGGGCAAGTCGACCTTGCTGGGCACCATGATCCTGGCCGATGCCGAAGCCGGGCGCGGGATCGTGCTCATCGACCCCAAGGGTGACCTGGTCACCGACGTGCTCTCCCGACTGCCGCGCTCGGCGGCGGATCGGGTCGTGCTGTTCGACGCCGACAGCAAAAGCCGCCCGCCCTGCCTGAACCCGCTCGACGGCGGACAGACCGACCTGACCGTCGACAACCTGGTCAGTGTCTTTCGTCGGGTGTACTCCGCGTTCTGGGGTCCGCGCACCGACGACGTGATGCGCGCCGCCTGCTTGACGCTGCGCACCCAGCAAGGCGTCGCCACCCTCGCCGACCTGCCGAAGCTGCTCGCCGACCCCGCATTCCGCTCACGGGTGACGGCCGGGGTCACCGACCCGGTCCTGCGCGGTTTCTGGTCCTGGTACGCCGAACTCACCGACTCCAGCCGCAGCCAGGTGATCAGCCCTCTGATGAACAAGCTGCGGGCCTTCTTGTTGCGCCCGTTCGTGCGGGACGCCATCGCAGGTGGTCACTCCACAGTGGACATGGCTGCTGTGCTCGACGGCGGGATCTGTCTGGTGCGCATCCCCAAGGGATCACTGGGCGAGGAGACCACCCGCCTGGTCGGGTCGCTGGTGGTCGCCGGCACCTGGCAAGCCACCACCGGCCGCGCTCGTACCCCGCAACGCCACCGCCGCGACGCCTCGCTGGTGATCGACGAGTGCCACAACTTCTTGAACCTGCCGTACCCGATCGAGGACATGCTCGCCGAAGCCCGCGGGTTCCGGGTCGCGATGACGCTGGCGCACCAGCACCTCGGACAGCTCCCTCGTGAACTCCGTGAGGGCATGTCGACCAACGCCCGGTCGAAGATCTTCTTCAACGCTTCTCCGGAGGACTCCCGCGAGCTGTCCCGCCACACCGCGCCCCGGCTCTCCGACCACGACCTGGCCCACCTCGGCGTCTACCACGCCGCCGTGCGCCTCGTCCTCAACGAAGAACAAGCGCAGCCCTTCACCATGCGCACCCAACCGCTCCCACCCGCGATCCCCGGCCGGGCACGCGAGATCCGGGGCATTGCCCGTCGCGCGTCACACGCCCGTACCCGCGCGGCCACCTCCACTACCAGCGGTGGCGCTCCCGCGCGGCCCCCGCTGACGTCCACCACCCCCTCTCGGCCGGCGAACCGCGAACGCGGAACGGAGCCAGGAGTTCGGCCTCGCAGCGCCGACCCGCGCCGCCACGGCTGACCCGCCACGCCCACGAGGGCCACGCCCACACCCACCTTCCTGAAGGGATCAGGCCATGATCACCAATCCGACCCGGCAGCGTGCCCTGCGCGGCCATAAGCCCACCCGCCCGACTCCCCGCGCGGCGAACACCACCGACCACCACGCGGTGCTGGCCTGGCGGCTGACCCCGCGCGACCGGTGGATCATCCGGATGCTGCACGAACACCGCGTGCTCACCGCCCACCAGATCACCGCCCTGGCCTTCCCCTCATTCCGGTCGGGCCGGATGCGAATGCGGGAGCTGTTCCAGTACGGCGTGGTGGACCGCTTCCAACCATTCATCTCGGTCGGGACCGCCCCCATGCACTACGTGCTCGCCCCCGCCGGCGCCACCGTGCTGGCCGCGGAGAACGGCCTGGACGTCAAAGAACTCGGCTACCGGCACGACCGCGCCTTCGGTGTCGCCCACAACCTCCGACTCGCGCACACCGTCGGCGTGAACGAATGGTTCACCGCCCTGGTCGACCACGCCCGCCACAGCAACCCAGCCGAGCACACCACCCTGGGCGCCTGGTGGTCCGAAACCCGCTGCGCCCGCCATTTCGGTGACCTGATCAAACCCGACGCCTACGGCCGCTGGGCAGCCCACGGCCAGCAGATCGAGTTCTTCCTCGAGTACGACTTCGGCACCGAAGCCCTGGCCAAGCTCGCCGGGAAACTGACCGGCTACGCCGCGCTCGCCGCAGCCACCGCCATCACCACCCCCCTGCTGGTGTGGGTGCCGACCTCCCGCCGCGAGGCCACCGCCCGCCGGCTGCTGCACCACGCCTGGCAAGGGCTCGACGACCCGCGCTCGGTGCCGGTCGCCACCGCCGCGGCCGAGCTGCTCAACCCCGCCGCCGCGCACCCCAGCCCCGCCGACGAGGTGTGGTTGCCCCTGGACATCACCGCCGGGGTGAGCACCCGGCGCGCGCTGCACCGGCTGCTCGACGCCTGGCCGCACGTCCCGCCACCGAGGACCGACAGTGCCGACAGCGACGAGTCGGCGATCGGATCGGACGCGCCGCTGCTGAGAGCCCCGGCACCCACCCTGATGCCGCCGACCACCTCACGCGCACCGAGCACCAGCAGGCAGTGAAACACCGGTGATCGCGAAAGCCGGTGTCGCCGCGATCGGGGCGATCATCCTCATCCCGGTGTTGATCGCCGCCGGGGTGTCCGGCGCGATCTCGGCCGTGTTCGGCATCGGGAGCAGCCAGCCCAGCGCGACCGCGCTGGCCGACATCCCCGCCGACTACCTCGCCCTGTACCGCGAGGCGGCCGGCGTCTGCCCCAGGCTGAACTGGTCGATCCTTGCGGCCATCGGCAAAATCGAAAGTGACCACGGCCGCAGCCCCCTCGTTGGGGTCGCGGACGGAACTGCGAATTATGCGGGAGCCGGTGGTCCCATGCAGTTTCTGTCCGGCACATTTTCCGGTGTGGCGGCACGGCACCCACTCCCAGCGGGCGACGCGCGCCCGCCGTCACGGTACAACCCTCACGACGCCATATACGCCGCTGCTTACTACCTCTGCGACAGCGGAGCCGAACGAGGCGATTTGCACGCGGCGATCTTCGCGTACAACCACGCCGAATGGTACGTGCACGAGGTTCTCGCGCAGGCGAAAAAATACGCAAACGGCGCCGCCTCGGTCGGTTCGGGCGACTGCAACACCATCCAAGCCACCAACGCCGTCACGCTGACCGCGATCAACTACGCCTGCCGACAAAGAGGGCTGCCGTACGTGTGGGGCGGAAACGGGTCACAGGACGGTGGCTTCGACTGCTCCGGCTTAACTTCCGCCGCCTACAAAACGGCCGGGATCACACTACCTCGCACAGCGGACTTGCAATTCCGGGCGGGACCGCGGATGCCCGACGGGCAGCCGCTGTTACCTGGTGATCTCGTGTTCTACGGAAACGCCGACGTTCACATCCACCACGTCGGGCTCTACATTGGCAGCGGACTGATGATCGACGCACCCGATTGGGGCAGGTCGTGAAAACCGAGCCCTACCGGTACAAAGGAGACGACTACGCAGGCGCTACGCGCCCAACAAACTAACCATTATTGCAACTCTCCGTCCTACCCGGGAAGCAGGCCAATTAGTCGCAAGTAGCTCCCACTAACCTGAGTCCAGATCCGATGACTCTAAACGCAAACTAGAGTCGATCATGTCTTTGATAGCGAAATACGTGCCACCGATACGATCTGGAAAATAACGCATCGATATCGCAACGAATGCTGCCAAGCAGTTCATGCCTACGGCAATGACGACAAAGCCGATGTCGCTCTGCTCAGGCCCGACTTTCAGCCACGCCCCGACCAGCACTGCCACCGCCGGCACGCTTATCCCCATAGCACCAACAATCGGCCACCGGCCTACGCGCCGCACCTGGCGCGCCCAATCTATTCAGTACGCCTCAACATCGCGCTTCACAGCCTCCAGTTGGTCCAAGCTGGTCGAAACACGGCGCTGGTACGTCGAGTCCGACCTCCCGGCGGTAGCCTGAGCCTGGTCATGAAGACGCGACATCCCCTCACGACGCTCACGCTCAAGGTTGTCAGGCCGATAGTGCGTCTCCACAATCTGAAACGCGCGAGTAAAACGCCGCACCATGAACAGCCCGAGTACCGCAGAGCAGACTACTCCGACCATCAGCACTATCATGAGCTCAGTGTTCCGCATCCTCTACCCTCCCACGGGCTTCGCACCAAGCTGATACGGTCATAAGAGCCGTCAGGCAGGTGGCAGCTGTCCCACCTTGAGACACCGCGAAAAGTCTCCGTGATGACTCCCGCCTCAGGTTAAAACGGGACGACCCGCGAACCGTACCAGCATTAGCCAAGACGACGCCGGCTTCGATGTAGAGCCGTTACCGAGAGCGTTACTCCTGCGGGGCCGGCCGTTGGTGATGGAGCAGACGTTCGTTCCAAGGCGTAAATCATGTGGACAGCTTGTTCGGTCGCATCCTGCTGAAGTGCGAGGTCGTCAACTAGATCGTACTCACCGTACTCCTCGGTGCCCAGAAAGCTCATCACGGGGACCCACTCGCCGCCACCGGTTGCGTAGCCTCACCAGACTGACCCGATATGGGCGCAGTCGTGCACAACGCGGATACAACGCTTAATAGCTTGTTCGACCACCCCAGCTCATAGCTCCAGTGAGCACGTGATACGTGCGACGACGCACATCCCAGCGCCAGCCTCGACCCGCCACCAGAGAATATCGCAGAGTACGAATAATGCCACTTCACCAGCTAATTCTGCGGGTGGGTGACGGTTTCCCCGTCGCCGACACCTGCACCTAATTCATAGCGGCGAACGGTCGGTTGTCGGTGCCGACGAGCAGGATGCGTTAGGCGAACAGCAGTAGCGTGGTCGGGGTCGGCTCCACCGACAGTGGTCGCACAACAGCGGATACGTCGAGTCGGCCGGGAGTCAGACGCACCACGAGATCCCCGTCATACAGGCCAGCCGGTGGCTGCTCGGGCACCTAGCTCCCGGCGAAACAACGCCACCTCACCCACGCGATCGGGGTCGGCATCGCCGACGATGTCCACGGCCAGCACGAGCGTCGCCCACACCTCGTCCGGCACCGCATCAGCGGGGCGACGAACGACGAGGCGAGGATTTCATCGCGTCCGGCGGTAGCCCCTCCCACGCCCCGTATCGACGCCTCGTTCGCGTAGCTGTGTCGCCCCGGCGGTCACGTCGGGGCGGGATCGGGCAGGGGGCCGGGTATCGGTGCGTCCACGGCCGCAACGTGGGCCGTGTCGGGTGGTTCAGGGATGTCGTGGTCGGTCGGCATGTGATAGCTCCCCCCAGCCGTCACGGCGCATAGATCGGCAGCGCTGTTCCGGTCGTGGCAGCACAGGCGGGTTCGGCGCGCCAGGTTCGCGCGCTGTGTTCGTCGTTGAAGGGGCCGACGAGCCGGGGTTCCTCGTTGGTGCGTGCCCCAAGCCGTACTACCCAGCCCCGCACCCGCTCGTCGGTGGAGTCGGGCACGCCGTCGGTCGCTGGGGTTGCGCCATCGGTTGGGGGAGCGAGCTCGCACACGTGTACTTGTTGCACGTTGGTCAGCTCCAGAACGCGGGTCACGTCATGCCAAAACAGCGCCGCCTCCATGCCGCTGCCGAACGGTCCGTACACGACTGAAGCGTCCTTGGTGTCCAGCAGCACCACCGCCGGAGCTTGCGGGACAGTGGTCTCGTCCGGCGGGTTATCGACGCCGAGATCACTGCACCGCAACGGAAGCAGGTGGCACTCAGCCATGTGACCGATCCCGGAGCCACGAACGCGCCCGCACCAGGTTCGCGCGGCGGTGTGGGAGTCGAACGGGCCCACGAGCAGCGCCGGGTGCTGGGGCGCGATGAGCACCACCAACACCACTACTGGATGCGCACTGTCCACGATGGGCTCTGCGTCGTGAGTTGCCACGAGGGAGACAATATCCTCGGGCAATTGGACCACCTCGCCCATTCGAGCCGCCTCGGTAGTGGATAGCGGGTCGGAATCCGGTGAGTACAACGCTATCGGACGGGTCGCGAATACACGCGGATCAGTGGATCCCAACCAGTCGGCGCCCAGTCGTGCGTCGGCG
>DATAWX010000242.1:0-2060 GCA_036266995.1 Pseudonocardiaceae bacterium
CAGGCAGGCAGTACCGGCACGGCACGATCAGCGGCTACTCCGGCGGCGGCGGCAAATGCGAACACTGCCGCGGCGCCTACGCCACCTACCGCGCCGAACGCCGCGCCGCCGGCAAAGACCAACACCCCCCAGCGCGCACGCAGCGCATCAATCGACTACGAGGACGCCTCGCCGGGCACAGTAAGCCCGGTGCTTTCACGGTGACCGCGCGGCGATGAACTGAAAAGTGCTCCGAGCCCAGCAGGATCAGGGATGTCGAGTCACTGATGTCGCTGAGCGAGGAGCACCTTCAGGGTGAAGAATATCGGGCTGTATCCGTGTGTCCAGGCCGACGCGGACGGGACGTCGGTCGTCTCCCAGGCCGGCGGGGTGTTGCTGGTCGAGGCGGCCCGCGCGGCGGGTCTGGATCGAGCGCTGTCGGCGGCACTGTCGCCGTGGCGTAGGCCGATGGCGATCCACGATCCGGGCAAGGTGATCACCGACCTCGCGCTCACCCTTGCTCTGGGCGGCGACTGTCTCGCTGACGTTGCGCTGCTTCGGGCCGAGCCAGCCGTGTTCGGGCAGGTGGCCTCGGATCCGACGGTCTCACGCACGATCGACGCGCTCGCAGCTGATGCGCCGCGAGCGTTGAAGGCGATCGACTCCGTTCGCGCCGCGACACGGGCGAGGGCCTGGAAGCTGGCTGGGGCGCATGCGCCGGATCACGATGTCAGCGCTGACCGGCCGTTGATCGTCGATCTGGACGCCACCCTGGTCACCGCCCACTCGGAGAAGGAACAGGCAGCTCCGACGTTCAAGCGCGGGTTCGGGTTCCACCCGCTCTGGGCGTTCGTCGATCACGGCCAGGCCGGCACCGGTGAACCGCTGCATTGCCTACTGCGTAAGGGCAACGCGGGCTCGAACACCGCCGCCGATCACATCGCCGTGGTCAAGGCTGCGCTGGCTCAGTTGCCCGGACATCGGCCCGGGACCCGGCCTGGACGCAAGGTGTTGATCCGCACCGACGGTGCCGGCGGCACGCACGATTTCGTGAACTGGCTGGTGTCGCAACGCTTGTCCTACTCGGTCGGGTTCACCCTGCCCGACACCTTCGCCCAGACACTGGCCCGGATGCCGAAGAAGGGGTGGACCCCGGCCTACGACGGTGACGCTCAGATCCGTGACGGCGCGTGGGTCGCCGACGTCACCGGCCTGCTGCAGCTCACCTCTGGCCCGAACCCGTGGCCGGCCGGGATGCGGGTGATCGTGCGCAAGGAACGACCCCACCCCGGCGCGCAGCTACGCCTCACCGATACCGACGGCATGCGGGTCACCGCGTTCGCAACCAACACCGCCCGCGGCCAGCTCGCCGAACTCGAACTGCGTCACCGCCGCCGAGCGCGCTGCGAGGACCGCATCCGCGTTGCCAAAGACACCGGACTGCGCAACCTGCCCCTGCACGACTTCGCCCAGAACCAGATCTGGTGCGCCATCGTCGCGCTCGCCGTCGAACTCACCGCCTGGATGCAACTGCTCGCACTGGCCGGTCACGACGCCCGGCGGTGGGAACCCAAACGCCTACGACTGCGGCTGTTCACCATCGCCGGCCGCCTCGCCGAACACGCCCGCGGACGACGCCTACACCTCGCCTCGCACGCACCCTGGGCGAACCTGCTCCTACAGATGATCACCACCTTGCAGGAGCTGCCCGCACCCGGCTGAACACCGGCCCCACCGTCTCGACCAGCACCGCACACCCGGCCAGTGGAACCGGCGACACCGAGCGACCTCGGGCAAACCGTCACACCCACAATGCACAATCAGCCGACAACGACGAACCCACCGCCGAAACGATCACCAACACCCGACCGATGAAAGATCCGGGCTAGCACCTCGTCGATCTGGTAGCCGGGTATGTCGTTCATCGTGACGACCATAATCTCGGACAACTTCGGCGCGCCACTTGCCGGTGGGTTCGCTCTGACTGCTGACTCCCATGTCGGCTTGTGACAGCCTCGACAGACCTCGACGCCCTCTGGAGTCAGGTCAACGCCCAACTTGGCGCGTTGTACAAGTCCATG
>DATAWX010000243.1:0-3733 GCA_036266995.1 Pseudonocardiaceae bacterium
TACCGCGTCATCGCCCCCGACTTGCGTGGCCACGGCGCCAGCCCTCGCTGCGCCGATTATCGTCTGCTCAGCTACCACGCCGATGTTGCTCGCATGCTGGCCGAACTCAACCTCGGCGCCCTTGACGTCGTCGGGCACTCCCTCGGCGGCCACATCGCGCTCACCGTGGCGCAACAGGACCCGGCCCGGGTGCGGCGGCTGATCGTCGAAGAACCCGCTTCCCCGTCCCGCGGCACCAAACGGCGACGCTACATGTCGCAGGTGAGAATGGTCCTCGGCGGTCTGCGTCACCGCCGATTCGACCCTGCTGCGATCCAGTCGGTCATCACCGAACTCGGCCAGCCCGACGATGCCTGGTGGGAGAGGCTCCCCGGCATCACCGCACCAACTCTGCTCATCCGAGGCGGACCAGGCAGCCACCTTGATCAAGACGACCTCACCGCTATTGGCCGACTCATCCCCCACTGCCAGCAGATCACCATCCCGGTCGGCCACCGCGTCCACAGCGGCGCACCTGAAGCCTTCAACGCTCCCGTGGTGGCATTCCTATCGACCTGCAATAAAGAACTTGGCGTCATCGATAGACAGGGTTGAGACAGGGTTGAGACAGGTTGAGACAGGCGGACAAGCGGTCGTTCCAGGCGGAGGTCGCGAAGGACCGGCCTGGTCGGCACTCGCTGACACACAGCCCCTGAGCGCCGCGCAAACGCAGGCTGTCAGCTTGGTCGGCCGGCTAACTCGCAAGCGCAAACTTTCCCTAGCGCTAATGGCCCGACTGGCCGGAATCAGCGCCAGCAAGATCGCGGGCTATGTCCAGGACTCGGCGGTGACCTGCGGTTACATCGTGGAGCGGGTGACGAGAATCGAACTCGCACTATCAGCTTGGGAAGCGGACTGATCACGCCTGGTCAGGCCTCTGAGCTGCACGTCGTGCCGACCTGGAATGTCCGTGACGGACCGCTCGTCACCCTGGCTAATTGCACGCTAATTGCACGGTGATCTTGAGCTGACCTGGGCAGACCTGGCCTCGTAGCCTGCCTCTCCCCCGTCCTCCTCGTAGCTGCCCTCCCTCGGGCCATGGCCGTCGTGTCCAGGCTCGCGAAGCGACCGCGAAGCGGCTTGGCCTTGACTCGGCGGACTCGGCCGAGACCATCGACAGCGAGGAGGACGCGGACATCAGCATGACGGCTGCGGCCGACGCTTGCTTGACTGCTGCTCCCCGACTACAGCCTGCGGGTTGGTATGCCATCAAGGGATATCGCCCAGGCATGTACCGGCACATAGGCAATGCGCGATCTTCGACCGCATGACTAACGCAAGCCTCGCTGCACCCGAGTGCCCTCCCGACCCGGCCAACAGTCGGCCAGGCCATGCCGACGATTGGACCACCCGTCCGGCACAGCGGTGGTCCACCGTCATCGACGGCCACGAGCTGCAACGGCTGCGCCGCGAGGTTGGCCTGTCTCAGGCAAAGCTCGCCGACCAGGCCCAAGTAGGCATGAGCACCGTCGCCAGGCTCGAACGTCAGCCCCGTGCACGTTGTCGAACCTGGACCCTGGCCAGGATCGCCACTGCACTCGGCGAGCCTCAGCACGCTCTCAGGCCCATCCCCACCGCGGACACCACGCAGGCGCAGACTCCAGCAGGCCCAAGCATGGCGACTGGCGCTAGGGATACGGCGCCGATCGTTTTGCCAGTTCGAAGGCGGTCAGTCGCCGCGAAGCGCGGTCGTCTGTAAAGCCGTCGTCTTTCGGAGACATGCATCGAACGCAGTGCAAGCTATCGACGGAGGAGCCTGTCCACGGATATCCCAAGACCGGATCCTGTGGGCGAGCCAAGACAGAACCCCGGGCTAAGAGACTACGTCGGTGGCCTGTGACAGGCACGGGCATGGATTCTGACTTGGCCGCCCGGATTGCAGTGTGCGTGTGGCGCTCATGCTTGCTGTTCCGTAAAGTCGCTGCATGGATGCCGGGCTGGCCTGGACGATCGTCGGCTCAGTCGCGGGCGTGGCAGCGGTCGGCAGTGGTGCGGTGTTCGGGATTTTGCAACTGCGGCAGGGACACGAGAACGCCGCTGTGCCCGCAGATGGTGATCCAGCCCTGACTACCGGACAAGCCAATGAACTGGTACCGGGTGGTCAGGCCGTCCGGCCTGATCAGAATACCGATCGGGTCGGCCGGTTAATTCAGACTTACATCAAGAGCTTGCAGGAACCTGCGCCGCCGGTAGCCGGGTCGCTGGTGGTGGGGGAAGTTCCGCAGCGTGCACCTGCGTTCCAGCCCCGCGAGAACCTGACGGCGACTCTAGACGCTCGCGGGCCTGGGATCACGGTGGTTCGGGCCGTGACCGGGATGCGCGGGGTGGGCAAGACGCAGCTGGCGGCGGCGTACGCCCGGTCTTGTATCGATGCGGGCTGGCGGCTGGTGGCGTGGGTCAATGCTGCAGATCTGGCCCAGGTGCTGAACGGGCTGGCGGAGGTAGCCGCCCGACTGGGTATCGGCGAGCCTGGCGCGGACCTGGAGGCCATCAGCGCGGCCGTGCGGTCCTGGCTGGAGGCCGATGGAAAGCGGTGCCTGGTGGTGTTCGACAACGTGACCGACCTGGAAGGGCTGGCCCGGTTCTTGCCCTCGGCCGGGCAGTGCCAGGTGATCCTCACCAGCAACCGGCTGGAGACCGCCAGGCTAGGCACGCCCCTGGCGGTCGATGTGTTCACCGAGGACGAGGCGCTGTCGTTCCTGGCCCAGCGCACTGGCCGGTCTGATCCTGACGGGGCGGCGGAGCTGGCCGCGAAGCTGGGGTGGCTGCCGCTCGCGCTGGCGCAGTCGGCGGCGGTGATCGCCGCTCAGCATCTGGACTACCGGGCTTACCTGGCGCGGGTGCGGGATCTGCCGGTGCGTGATTACCTGGTACGGGCCGAAGCCGACCCCTATCCGCATGGGGTTGCCGAGGCGATCGTGCTAGGCCTGGATGCTGCTGCGGACGGCGACTCGACCGGCCTATGCCGCGGGCTGATCAACGTGGTATCGCTGCTGTCAGCCGCCGGGGTTGCCCGACCGCTGCTTCACGCCGCCGGGCAGGCAGGCTTGCTCGCACAATCTCGCCGCCGCAGTACCGCAGCCCCGGAGAAGGTCGATGAGGCGCTGGGGCGGCTGGCCAGCGCGTCGCTGCTCACCTTTAGTGTCGATGACTCCACGGTCAGCGCGCACCGGCTGACCCTTCGCGTGGCTCTGGAACGCCAGGCCCTGCGAGGCAGCCTGGCCAGGCTCGGCGTTGCCCTGGCAGGGCTGCTGTCCAGGGTGACGCAGTCCCTGGCCGAGCCGCAGCGGAACCGGCCTGCCGCGCGGGACACCGTGCAGCAGATCATGGCCCTGCACGAGCACCTCACCCCCTACCTGGGCAAGGGTGACACGGCGGTAACCAAAAAGCTGCTGCGGCTGCGCAGTTGGGCCATCTGGTGCCTGAACCAACTCGGGGACAGCTTCGCCCTATCCATCGAATATGGCCCGCTAGTGGTGGCCGACTACGAGCGGGTCCTAGGCGAAACCCACCCCGGCACCCTGATCGCCCGAGACAACCTCGCCTCCGCCTACCTGGCGGCCGGACGGCCGGACAAGGCCATCCCACTGATCGAGCGGACCCTCGCCGACTTCGAGCGGGTCCTGGGCGACACCCACCGCGACACCCTAGCCTCCCGCGACAACCTCGCCTCCGCCTACCTGGCGGCCGGGCG
>DATAWX010000244.1:0-3382 GCA_036266995.1 Pseudonocardiaceae bacterium
ATGATTTTCGCTTACCGGCCCAAATTCGAACCGTCCAGCAGTCGGTGAAAGCGACTCGGACGGACAACGACCGCGACCAGATGATGGCCAGCATGACCGATTCCAAATCGGCTATAAGCTGGGCCGAGGACCTGGGACTATCGATGCGGGATCCCGTGACCGTTGAGGCGCTCAAGAGTCTGGGCGGCAGGGAGGTCTCGATCGATACATTTTGCCACACGATCACGATGGCGGAGGAACTGTCGAGATTGACTGCGGCCAGTGATCGCGTGTCCTCGGATCGCGTCGCCCAAGAGGACTAGAACCCCACTTCCACATCCGCGAATGTTGTCCGAGAAACACCTCAGCCTACGAGCTGACTGCCAGCGCTGCTTCGCGCTGTGTGGTGTCGTGCCGGCGTTCTCAACGTCTGCCGACTTTGCGATCAACAAAGATGCCGGGCACGCCTAGGGCAACCCACCCTGCGGCAACGCCTCCGCCCCGGAGTACTCGCCGCACTGGACCAGCGAATCTCGGTGCGCTACGCCATCGCCGGCATGGATGCAACCGAGACCGGCGACTACATCACCCACCACCTCAAAATCGCCGGGCGAACCGACACCCTGTTCAGCGCCGACGCGATCACCCTGATCCATAACGCCTCCCGCGGCTACCCCCGTGCGGTGAACAACCTCGCCGTCAACGCCCTCACCGCCGCGGTCACCCGCAACAGCTCAATCGTCGACGAGAAAGCAGCCCGCATGGCGATCTCCGAGACCGGCACCGATTAACTTCAACCCAGCGTCACCACGCCGAACACACCGTCACCGAGCCAACCAATGCCCCGCCCGCAACCAGCGGGCGGGGCATTCTCACACCCCGATCACCGGCAACCTCGATGACGCCGTCATCCGCAAGATCAACGACGGACAACAATCCCGCTCCAAAACCCTCTGTACCCCTCAACGGCGCGGACGCGACGCTGCGCTGGTTCATCGCAGACGTGTGGGGCCACTTCGACGACGACCACACCCGCCCCGACGCGCCGCTATTGCCTTCCGAGGGCACCGTCAACGCCACTGACCACCACACCGGCGTGCGGAGGGCGGTAGCACAGCGATCGGGCTACACACCGTGGTGGCCACGCTAGCTGTCCCTCGTGGGCGTGCTGGCCATCCCTTGGTCACTTGCTGGACTTCAGGCGTTGGTGTGCGGGGCGCAATGTCCCCGGGATGACATCCGTGCCTGCGGTGAGTGTCCCGGGTCAGGGACCTTTTCTGCGGCGGGTTGGCGCCTGGTTGTTCGGTGGTGCGCTGGCCCGGCACGACGGGCGGGGCACCCCGCCTGCCGGAAGTGCTGCACGGAGCTGTGAGTGCCCGCAGCTCAGCTCGGGCCTGTCCACGAGTGCTCAGGAGTAGCCATGCCAGACCGATCCGTGTCCCGGTTACGACGCCTTGGACTGCGCAGGGGTGCAGGGTCGCGGAGCTGGGTGCCGCGCACCACGCGCTGGGGAGCCTTCACTGGGACAGCCAGGGTGTGGCAGGGGCGCCGGGTGGTCTCGCTTGTGATCTCGGCGCTGATGGTCCTCGCGACGGTCGTGGCGGAACTCGCGGTCATACCCGCCACCGCTACCGCCGCACCGACACCAACCCCAGCTTCGGGCACGTGTGGGAACAGCGGAGTGCTCGCCGCCGCCGGCAACTTGTGCACCTATACGACCGTGGGGTCGGACACCTTCACGGTGCCGGCGGGAGTGACCTCCGTCGCTGTCGATGTCGTCGGTGCCCAGGGTGGGCATTACTTCATTGCCGGCGACGCCGCGCACGGGGGGTCACCGGCCGGGGATATCACCGGGCGCCCGGGCGGCAATGGCGGTGAGGCGTCGGGGATGCTGACGGGCCTCACTTCGGGGAACGCGTTGCAGGTCGACGTGGCCGGCAAAGGAATCAACGGCACGGCGGCGAGCCGCTCCGGTGGGATGATGAACGGCCCGTCCGGCGGGCAGGGCGCGTTGGGTGGCTTCGGGGGTTCCACCGGCGGCGTGATCGGCGGCCCGGGGGATGCCAGTGGGGCTAACGGTGGCACGGCGTTTAACGGTGGCAACGGATCGGGCGCCGGCGGCTCCTCAGATGTGCGACTCGTCACCGGAGGCTGCGCGGCGCTGACCTGTGCCCTGTCCGACCGTGTCCTAGTTGGCGGCGGTGGGGGCGGTGGCGGGGGCGTCGGCGGCCAGGGTAACGCGATCGGTGGTGCCGGCGGTGATGGCGGCGGAACCACCGGCGTCAATGGGGGCGCTACGGTCGACGGCGGCAACGCTGGAGTTTCGGGCACCGGCGGCACCCAAACCGCTGGCGGAACCGGGGGGCTCAACCCCGGCCGGCACGCGAATCCGCCTGCCTCGTCAGAGCCCAACGATCCGCGTTTCGGTGGTGACGGCGCCAACGGCAGCTCCGGCCTCGGCGGTGTCGGGGGAGCCGGGAACCTTCCCTGCATCCAAAATTCGCCCACCGATCCCACCCCGCAATGCCAAGGTGGAGTGACCGCCACGACCTCGGGCGGCGGCGCGGGCGGCGGCGCGGGAGGCGGGTACTTCGGTGGCGGTGGCGGCTCCGGCGGTGGCGGCACCTTCGGCGGAGGCGGCGGCGCCGGCGGCGGCGGCGCCGGCGGCAGCGCATTCGCTGCTGCGGCCATCACCTCCCCCGTCCTAACCCCCGGCACCAACACCGGCACCCTCAACAACGGCGACGGCCAGATCACCATTAGCTGGACCACAGCCACACCTACCCCAACCCCCGCACCAACACCAACACCCACGCCAACACCCACGCCAACACCCACACCAACCCCCACCCCCGTCCCACCAACGCCCACACCGGTGGTGACGCCAACCCCGACGCCGGTCCCGCCAACGCCAACGCCCACACCGGTGGTGACGCCAACGCCGACCCCGGTGCCACCAACCCCGACTCCGACGCCGAGGCCAACCCCAACCCCGGTCCCACCAACCCCAACCCCGGTCCCACCAACCCCGACGCCGGTGCCACCAACGCCGACCCCGGTGCCACCAACGCCGACTCCGACGCCGAGGCCGACGGCAACCCCGGTTCCGCCGACGCCGACTCCGACGCCGAGGCCGACGCCCACACCCGTGGTGACGAAGACATCGACCACGCTGCAGGTGATTCCCGTTGACTTCGGGACGCACTTGGCGATCTCCATCGTGAGGGTGTCGCCCGCTAACGCGGTCGGAACCGTCACGCTTAAGGACGGCAACACCATCATCGGTCGCCCGCAGGCCGTGACCGGCGGCTTTGCCATCTTCCTCAACGTTCTGCCAGGCACCCACTCGCTGACCGCGACGTTTACCCCCGGCCCTGGATTCGGGCCGTCCACCTCGAACACC
>DATAWX010000245.1:0-56043 GCA_036266995.1 Pseudonocardiaceae bacterium
CAGAAGCGGCTGAAGAACGCGAAGGTGCTGGTGATCGGCGCTGGTGGGCTGGGCAGTCCGGCACTGCTGTACCTGGCCGCCGCGGGCGTGGGCACGCTGGGCATCGTCGAGTTCGACGAGGTCGATGAGTCCAACCTGCAACGTCAGGTGATCCACGGTCAGTCCGACATCGGCCGACCCAAGGGCGAGTCCGCTCGGGATTCCATCCGTGAGATAAACCCGCTTGTCCAGGTGAACCTGTACCAGCTGCGGCTGGACTCATCCAACGCGCTGGAGATCTTCCGCGACTACGACCTCATCCTCGACGGCACGGACAACTTCGCGACCCGTTACCTGGTCAACGACGCGGCGGTGTTGCTCGGCAAGCCCTATGTCTGGGGCTCGATCTTCCGCTTCGAGGGCCAGGCATCGGTGTTCTGGGCGGACGCCCCCGGCGGCCAAGGGTTGCAGTACCGGGATCTGTACCCGGAGCCGCCGCCTCCCGGAATGGTGCCGTCGTGTGCCGAGGGCGGCGTGCTGGGGGTGCTCTGCGCGTCGATCGGTTCGATCATGGTGACCGAGGCGATCAAGCTGATCACCGGGATCGGCGAGCCGCTGCTGGGCCGGTTGATGGTGTACGACGCGTTGGAGATGAGCTACCGCACCATCAAGATCCGTAGGGATCCGGCGGGCGAGCCGATCACCGAGCTGATCGACTACGCGGAGTTCTGTGGAGTGGTCAGCGACGACGCCGCCACCGCGGCAGCGGGCTCGACGATCACCGCCCGGGAGCTCAAGGAGATGATCGACTCAGGCAAGGACTTCGCCCTGATCGACGTCCGGGAGCCCAACGAGTACGAGATCGTCAGGATCCCGGGCTCCACACTGATCCCCAAGGACCGGATCCTGTCCGGTGAGGCGTTGGCGGAGCTGCCACAAGACAAGCCACTGGTGTTGCACTGCAAGTCCGGGCAGCGGTCCGCCGAGGCGCTCGCCGCGCTGCACAAGGCAGGCTTCCGGGACGCCGTGCACGTCGGCGGTGGAGTGCTGGCCTGGGCCAAGCAGGTGGACCCTTCACTGCCCGTCTACTGACTCTCAGCCGCTGCGGCGGCGCGTGGAGTACTGCCGGGAGGGCGCTGCTGGGCCGGACCGGCGTCCCACACCGGACTTGCCACCCTGGGGCGCCGGAGCTGCGGACTTTCCACCGCGCCGCTCGCGGCGGTTGGGTATCGGCTTAGCCGCATCGTCGGGCCGGTCTTCGGGTTCGGGTTGCTCTGCCATCAGGTCTCCTTGATCGAACGTATGTAGACAGTGATTCACGCCCGGCATCCGGGCTCGTGGCCGACCCGGACGGAGGAGGCCCGAGGGCGTCACCAGTAAGGATTGCGCCACCGCTGAACCGGAAGGCGCCCACGCGCTCACCGGGCGCGCCAGGAGTACCTCAGCAGATCATGTGACCACGCTAGCGCGGACGTGTCCGCGGTGCATCCACATTTCCCGGCGGGTCACCGAACGCCTGGTGCGCCGGGGTCCTCACGCCACGGCCGCCCCACTATGTGAACGGGAGTTCTCGGTGCTGCAACAAGCAGCAACGTCGTGAACATAACCGGCACCTAGCGTCACTCATCGAACCCACCAGCTCTGGAGGCGCGATGAGCACTGCCGAGATAACAGCTCCGGCTACGCCGGGTCACGGGGGGAGATGGCTCGACCACTGGGATCCGGAAGACCCGGTGTTCTGGGAGAACACCGGCAAACGGGTGGCGAATCGGAACCTGTGGTTCTCGATCTTCTCCGAGCACATCGGGTTCTCGCTGTGGACGGTCTGGTCGGTCCTGGTGCTCTTCATGGGCCCTGCCTATGGCATCGACCCCGCAGGCAAGTTCTTGTTGGTATCGCTGCCTTCGCTGATCGGCGCGCTGATCAGGATCCCGTACACCATGGCGCCGGCCCGGTTTGGCGGGCGGAACTGGACCATCGTCAGTGCACTGTTGCTGCTCGTTCCGACTTCCCTGGCGATCATCGTGATGCATCCGGGTACGTCCTTCACGACATTCATGATCGTCGCAGCGCTCGGTGGCCTGGGCGGTGGCAACTTCGCTTCGTCGATGACCAACATCAACGCCTTCTTCCCGGAGGGGCGTAAGGGCTGGGCGCTCGGGCTCAACGCCGGTGGCGGGAATATCGGAGTGGCCGCGGTCCAGGTGCTCGGCCTCGTGGTGATCGCGACAGCTGGTACCGGCTACCCCCGCCTCGTGCTCGCCATCTACATCCCGCTGATCCTGCTCGCCGCGCTGTGTGCGGCCCGGTACATGAACAACATCTCCGCGGTACGCAACGACACCGGCGCGCTGCGCGAGGCAGTCCGAGACGCCCAGACCTGGGTGATGTCGTTCCTCTACATCGGCACGTTCGGCTCGTTCATCGGCTACAGCTTCGCATTCGGCCTGGTGTTGCAGACCCAGTTTCACCGCACCCCACTGCAGGCGGCCTCGGTTGTCTTCATCGGTCCGTTGATCGGCTCGCTGATCCGCCCCGTCGGCGGTTGGCTGGCCGACCAGTACGGCGGCGCCAAAGTCACCGTCTGGAACTTCATCGGGATGGCGCTGGCCACCGGCGTGGTGATCATGGCCTCCAACGAGAAGTCGCTGCCGCTGTTCATGGCCGGCTTCATCGCCTTGTTCATCCTCTCCGGTATCGGCAACGGCTCCACCTACAAGATGATCCCGTCGATCTTCAATGTGAAGGCGCGGGCGGCGATCGCAGCGGGTGAGCCAGAACAGTCCGCGCGGATGAGAGCGCGCCGGTTGTCCGGCGCGGTGATCGGTATCGCGGGCTCGATCGGCGCGATGGGTGGGGTTCTGATCAACCTCGCCTTCCGGCAGTCCTTCCTCACCACGAAGTCCGGGGTACCCGCGTGCTGGGCCTTCCTGATCTTCTATGGGGCCTGTGTTGTCGTCACCTACGTGGTTTACCTGCGCCGTGCACCCGCTGCCGCGCCATCCGGAAGCCTGCAGCTGGCCTACGCCCAGGTTTGACGAAACAGATGTGACGAAACAGCACGGAAACACAGCGTTCACGAAACGCGCACAAGATGTTGGGGACCGGTCGTGCTCGCTGGGCAGGAGGGAGCAGCATGATGCGCACCGTCGTTGTCGCGGGTCATGGCATGGTCGGACACCGGCTGGTCGAGGCTCTGATCGGCCGGGACCTCCAGCGGCAATGGCGGATCGTGGTGCTGGCCGAGGAGGGCCGGGCGGCCTACGACCGGGTCGCCCTCTCGTCGTATGTGGACTCCTGGGATGCCGAGGCGCTGGCCCTGCCGGCTGTCCACGACGAGCGGGTGGAGCTGCGGCTAGGTGACCCGGCCGTGCGGATCGACCGGCGCAAGCGCGTCGTCCGCACCGCGTCGGGGCGCCGGGTGGCCTACGACGCCCTGGTGCTGGCCACCGGGTCAGCGCCGTTCGTGCCCCCGGTACCCGGCCACGACCTGCCCGGTTGCTACGTCTACCGCACTCCGGATGACCTCGACGCCATCCGCGCGGCGGCGCAGCGCGCGATGCAGACCACGGCGCTGGGCCGGCGTTCCGGGGTGGTGGTCGGCGGCGGGCTGCTCGGCCTGGAGGCTGCGCATGCACTGCGCCAGCTCGGGCTGTCCCCGCACGTCGTCGAGATCGCACCCCGGCTGATGCCGATGCAGGTGGACGAGGGCGGCGGGGCGCTGTTGCGCCGGTTCATCGAGGCTCTCGGGGTGCGGGTGTACTGCGGTCACGCCACGGCGGCCATCGAACCCGACCGGGGCCGGATGCTGGTCCGGCTCTCCAACGGCACTGAGCTCGACACCGACGTCGTGGTCTTCTCCGCCGGGGTGCGCCCACGCGATCAGCTGGCCCGTGATGCCGGGCTGGCAGTCGGTGAGCGCGGTGGCGTGCTGGTCGATGCCCGCTGTCGCACCGCCGACGCAGACATCTGGGCGATCGGGGAGTGCGCCGCGGTCGAGGGCCGCTGCTACGGGTTGGTTGCGCCCGGCTACGCGATGGCCGAGGTGGTGGCTGACCGGCTGCTCGGCGGCAATGCCACCTTCCCCGGCGCCGACATGTCCACCAAGCTCAAGCTGCTCGGGGTTGATGTGGCCAGCTTCGGCGACGCTCTCGGGAGGGCCGAAGGCGCGCTGGAGGTCATCCACAACGACCCCATCTCCGGCCGCTACGCCAAACTGGTGGTGTCCGACGACGCGCGGACCCTGCTCGGCGGGGTGCTGGTCGGAGACGCCGAGCTCTACGGAACGCTGCGTGCCTTGGTCGGCGCCGAGCTGCCGGCCGATCCCGGCGCGCTGATCTCCCCGTCCGGCGCTGAGCTCGATCCGAGCGCGTTGCCGGCCGGTGCCCAGGTGTGCTCCTGCCACGCGGTCACCGTCGAGACGATCGGTACGGCGGTGCGCGACGGGGCGACCACCGTTACCGCCCTCAAGGCGTGCACGAAGGCGGGAACCGGTTGCGGCTCGTGCGTTCCGATGTTGAAAAAGCTGCTCGCCGCCCAAGGCGTCGAGCAGTCCGCGGCGCTGTGTGAGCACTTCACGCACAGCCGAGCGGAGCTGTTCGAGATCGTCGCCGCCACCCGGATCCGGACCTTCTCCGAGCTGGTCACCAAGCACGGTGCGGGCCGCGGTTGTGACATCTGCAAGCCCGCGGTGGCCTCGATCCTGGCCTCGCTGAGCGGAGTGCTGAACCCCGGGAGTCACATCCTGGACGGCGAGCAGGCCACCCTGCAGGACACCAACGACCACTTCCTGGCCAACCTGCAGCGCAACGGCACCTACTCGGTGGTGCCCAGAGTCCCCGGCGGGGAGATCACCCCGGAGAAGCTGATCGTGCTCGGCGAGGTGGCCCGCGACTTCGGGCTCTACACCAAGATCACTGGGGGGCAGCGGATCGACCTGTTCGGCGCCCGGGTGGAGCAGCTACCGGCGATCTGGCGCCGGCTGGTCGACGCTGGGTTCGAGTCCGGACACGCCTACGGCAAGGCACTGCGGACCGTGAAGTCCTGCGTGGGTACCGACTGGTGCCGCTACGGAGTGCAGGACTCGGTGGGTCTGGCCATCGCGTTGGAGCTGCGCTACCGCGGGCTGCGCGCCCCGCACAAGCTCAAGTCCGCGGTCTCCGGTTGCGCGCGGGAGTGCGCCGAGGCCCGCAGCAAGGACTTCGGGGTGATCGCCACTGAAAACGGCTGGAACCTCTATGTGTGCGGCAACGGCGGTTTCCGGCCCCGGCACGCCGACCTGCTGATCTCCGACGTCGACACCGAGACGCTGGTGCGCACCATCGACCGCTTCCTGATGTTCTACGTCCGCACCGCCGACCGGCTCCAGCGCACCGCGCCGTGGCTGGAGGAGCTGGAGGGCGGCCTGGACCACCTGCGAGACGTCATCGTGAACGACTCACTCGGGATCTGCGCCGAGCTCGACGCCGCGATGGCGGCGCACGTGGTCGGTTACTCCGACGAGTGGCGCGGCGTCCTGGAAGACCCGGCGAAGCTGGCCCGGTTCACCTCGTTCGTCAACGCGCCGGGGGTGCCTGATCCGACCGTCGAGTTCGTCGAGGAGCGGGGCCAGCCCACTCCCGCGCATCGCAGACCAGGCCAACCGGTTCTGATCGCCGGCCCGAGGCTGGCGGTGGTCCCGTGACCGCGCAGCTGCAGCGGCACTGGACGGCGGTCTGCCGCTACGACTACCTGGTGCCGGAACGCGGGGTGGCCGCGCTGATCGACGGCGCGGCGGTCGCGGTATTCCGCACCCATGACGGCGCCCTGTACGCACTGTCCAATATGGATCCCTTCAGCGGGGCCTCGGTGTTGTCTCGGGGGATCGTCGGGGACCGCGAGGGTCGCCCGACGGTGGCTTCGCCGATCTACAAGCAGATCTTCGAACTGGCGACCGGGATGTGCCTGGACGACCCTGGCGTCTCGGTGCCGACCTATCCGGCGCGGGTGATCAACGGCGTCGTGGAAGTCTGCTCCGGATGACCGCTGTGTCCCTGAGGGCGAGACCCGAGCCGTTGCCGCTGGCGGGATTCACCGTCGGTGTCACTGCCGCGCGGCGGGCCGCAGAGCTGGGCGCCTTGTTGGAGCGTCGGGGTGCTGAGGTGGTGCATGCCGCGGCTATCCGGATCGTGCCCGTCTCCGATGACACTGAACTGCACGCCGCCACCGAGGCTCTGATCAACCACCCGCCGGACACCGTGGTGATCACCACCGGCATCGGGTTCCGTGGCTGGGTCGAGGCCGCGGACGGGTGGGGGCTGGGGGAGGCGCTGATCGGTGCCCTGCGCCGCGCCACCTTGCTGTCCCGGGGCCCCAAATCGCGCGGCGCGGTCCGGGCCGCCGGCCTGACCGATGCCTGGTCACCACCGTCGGAGTCGTCAGCCGAGGTGCTGGAGCACCTGCTAGCCAGTGATCTCGTCGGAGTGCGGGTCGCCGTACAGCTGCACGGCGAGCCACTGCCGGACTTCGTCGATGCGCTGCGCTGCGCTGGAGCGCAGGTGATACAGGTGCCCGTCTACCGGTGGGTGCTGCCCGAGGATCTCGCCCCGCTGGACCGGCTGATCACCGCGGCGCTGGACGGTGGCCTCGACGCGGTCAGTTTCACCAGCGCACCCGCCGCGGCCAGCGTACTCAGCCGAGCCGACGAGCTCGGGGTGCTGGGGCCGTTGCTGCAACGCCTGCGCCGGGATGTCCTTGTCGCCTGTGTCGGGCCGGTGACCGCGGGCCCGCTGGTGGCCCGAGACGTGCCCACCGTGCAGCCGGAACGCTCCCGGATCGGCGCGCTGGTGCGCACGCTGTCCGAGGCACTACCAGCCAGAGCGCCGCGCTGGCCGGTCGCCGGTCATGTACTGGAGCTACGTGGACATGCCGCGGTGGTCGATGGGGTGCTGCGGGCGGTGCCACCAACCCCGATGGCCCTGTTGCGGCTGCTGGTGGCCCGTCCGGGCCGGGTGGTGCCGCGCTGCGAGCTGTTGTCGGTGATGCCTGCGGCCGGTGACGATGAGCACGCCGTGGAGACTGCGGTGGCCCGGTTGCGTGCCGCGCTGGGCGCCCCACGGCTGGTGCAGACCGTGGTCAAACGCGGATACCGGCTGGCCCTGGAGCCGGGAGACTGCCAATGACGGCGTTGCCGGGTGAGTGGCTATGCGGGCTATAGCGTCCATCGACGCTCACCGGCGTGCGGCGCACTCCGTCGTTGTAGCCGCGCACGGCACGCGCGACCTCGCCGGTGTCCTGGTCGCCCGCCAGCTGGTCGCCGCGCTGCGTCTGCGGCTGCCTGGCAGCTCGGTACGGCTCGCCTTCATCGACGTGCTCGGCCCGGCGGTGCGCGAGGTAGTTGCTGGCGCCCCCGGCCCGGTCACCGTAGTGCCGGCCTTTTTGACCTGCGGCTATCACGTGCGTACCGATGTACCCAGGGAGGTGGCCGCCACTGGCCGCCGGGACGTTACCGTCACCGCTGCCCTCGGGCCGCACCCGTTGCTGGTGAGCGCGATGGCCGACCGGTTGCGGGTGGCCGGATGGCGCCCGGGCGATGCGGTGGTGCTGGCGGCCGCGGGTTCATCGGACCAGCGTGCGGTTGCTGATGTGCGGGCCGCGGCAATGCAGCTGTCCGGTGAGCTCGGCTGCCGGGTTCGGGTGGGGTTCGTCGCCACTGGTGCCCCTTCGGTGACGGCTCTGGTGCGGGGATTGCGGGCAGACGGCGCACCCAGGGTCGCGGTGGCCTCGTGGCTGCTGGCGCCGGGCCTGTTCCACCGCAGGCTCGCGGACAGCGAGGCCGACGTGGTGGCTGCGCCATTGGGCACACATCCGGGGGTGATCGACCGGCTGGCCAACCTCGTCGGTACCCGGGCAGTTCGCCGCAGCGCCTAACTCTGTAGCGATTTCGTAGCACGTGGTGCTACGGTGGTGTTGTGGATCAGGTGATCGGTCAGCGTGAGCTTCGTAACGACAACGCGGAGATCATGCGGAGGGTCGAGGCGGGGGAGAGTTTCACCGTCACTCGCAATGGCAGACCGGTCGCGGATCTGATCCCGCACCAGGCAGATCGACCGGTGCGACGCCGCACGGTGGGCGAGCTGCAGGCGGAGTTCCGCAGGATGTCCCCCGTCGACACTGCGCGGTGGCACCGTGAACGCGCGGCATCCGACGCGGTATTCGGGCCGGACGACGCGCTAGAGGACCCTTGGCTGCACGGCCGCCCTCACCCGACTGGGCGGTAGGCCGCCGGTGCGCATCTTGCTGGATACCTCCGTGATCATCGACCTGGCGGACGTGGAGCTGGGCGTCTATGAATCCGCGGAACCGGCGGTGAGTGCGGTCAGCGTCGCGGAGCTCGCCTTCGGTCTGGACATCGACGATCCGATCGAACGGCGAGCGCGCGCCGAGCGGTACCGCGCGGTGCGCGAGCAGTTCGTCGTGGTGCCCTTCGACGTCCTGGCCGCCGAGATCTACGGCACCATGGCCGCCGTGATCCGGCGAGCCGGCCGCAACCCCCGTCCTCGGCGGATGGATCTACAGCTCGCCGCGACGGCAGCAGCGCACTCGATCCCCCTCATTACCCGGGAGCTGGACGGTTTCGCCGGCCTGGAAAGGCTACTTGAGGTCGTCGTGGTGTGAGTCATGGCCCTGCTTGTCCCCGCGCTGACAGAAGTGATCTTGACGTTGCCGGACTGGCCGGGTCGAGGGGCATGATCACGACTTGTGTGCCTGAGGCGACATCGCATGTCGTCCCAGGCACACAAACGATGATCACGAGCCGGAACGGGACGAGTCACCCGCCGAGCGGTGCACTGACACGGCATAGGGGTCCGAGTCGGTGAATGGTTGGAGATCCCAGGTGGCGTACCGGGCGTCGAGGGTGAGGCCGGCGCCCTCGCACCACCCGTCGTAGTCCGCCACGGTCGGCCAGCCATGCTGCAGCTGAAATCCGGCGATGAGCCGACCGCCTGGCATCAGATGGCGCGCGCACGCGGCGACCGCTGCCTGGCGCCGGTCGCCTGCTATGTACGGAATGACGTTGCCGGCGAGCACGACGGCATCGAAGCGGGCTGGCAGATCGAGTTCGCTGAGGTCGGTGCGCACCCAGGTCAACTCGGGCGCCTTGGCGCGGGCCCGACCAACCATGTCCGGATCGAGATCGGTACCGACGACCTCAAGCCCGCGGCGAGCCAGTTCGATGGCCACCCGGCCGGTGCCACACCCTGCGTCCAACACGGTGCGCGGACCGTAGGAGAACACGAAATCCGCTTCGCCATGGGGGTTCGAACCGCTAGCCGCGATGCGCCGCCAGCGCTCGTCGTAGTCCGTCGGATTGAACTGTTGACGCCAATGCTCCCAATCGTCAGGCAGCGACCCGGTCACCAAACGACTCCGTTCTCAGCAGCACCTCCGCAAGACTAGTGACGAAAGCGCAGTGATCAGCTATCGGCGGGGAGGGGTGGGGGCGGGTACTTCCCAGGCGCGGGAGTAGCGGCGGGCGCCAGGGTGGGCGACGTCGCGACTGCGGTAGACGACGTAGGGGCGGATCAGGTAGCCCAGCGGTGCGCTGAAGACGTGGACGAGGCGGGTGTAGGGCCAGCCGGCCAGCAGGACGAGCACGACCAGGGCGTGAATCTGGAAGCTGAGCGGGATTCCGACCATCAGTTCTGGCCGCGGCGAGAGGGTGAACAGGCTGCGGAACCATGGTGACACCGTTGACCGGTAGTCGTAGCCGCCGCCGATCAGGTTGCTGCCGAGGGTGTTCAGCATCCCGGTAAGAATCGCGGTGCTCAACAGCAGGTACATGACCTTGTCGATCGTGGTGGTGGCCTTGCGCACCGCGGGCACGGCGAACCGCCGGTAGAGCAGGATCGCCAGCCCAGCGACCGTGGCCAGGCCGGACAGCGTGCCGACGGACACCGAGATCAGGTGATAGGCCTCATCGGACACGCCCAGCGCCGCGGTCCAGCTGGCCGGAACGCCGATGCCCAGCACGTGGCCGCCGAGCACCGCAAGCAGTCCGAAGTGGAACAGCGGGCTGCCCAGCCGAAGCAGGCGGCTCTCATGGAGCTGCGAGGACCGGGTGGTCCAACCGAACTGGTCGTGCCGGTAGCGCCAGACGTGGCCGACGACGAACGAGGTGAACGCCACGTACGGCACGGTCAGCCACAGCAGGGTGGTCATCGGCGTCCGCCCAGCTGATCTTGCAGCATCGGGTCCATCGCGAACGGCTCCAGGCCCACCTCTTCCTCGGGCGGCCCTTGCGCGGCCAGCTCGGTGACCCGGCGCCGATCGGCGGTGTTGAGCTCCGGCAGGGTGGCGCAGATCGCGTCGAGCACCGGCCGGTAAGGCGACCCGTTGTCCTGCAGGGACAGCCGTAAAAGTTCCACGACCGGCCGGTACTCCATCAGCAGCCGCCGGCCGACGACCGGGTCGACGGTTGCGGCGAATTCCAGCACCACCGTCAGATGGTCCGGCAACTCATGCTCGCCCAGCTCGACACCCGCCGCGCGGTAAGCGTGCTTGAACCGCAGCAGCGCCATGCCGCGCTTGCGGGTGTCGCCGAAGGCGTAGTAGCTCAGATGCAGGCAATTGCGCCGGCGCAGATCGAAGGTCTCGACGTAGTACGCGGCCAGCTCCATCGATGGTGTTCGGCGGACGTGGGCGGTGAACGAGACGAGTGCGGGCCCGGCCGGCGCCGGCAGCGATCCGGCCGCTGCATGCAGCTCGTCGAGTATGTTCAAGGTCTGCTGTGTCGGGTAATCCAGCAGCAGCGCGGCGATCCGCCACACCATCCGTTGGTCCCGCAGAGTCAGCTCGCCCGAGATACTTTCGCCGGCCGGCGAGTCGGTCTTGCGGCGGCCCAGCCAGGTCCGGCTCATCGGGTTGGCTCCGCCGCCGGCGTCGGCTCGGCCGCAGCACCGTTGCTCGCACCGTTGGTCTGCGGCCGATGAGCTGGCACGGCGGCGAACAGGCCGTTGGTGCTCTTGCCGTCCCAGTTGAGCAGATTGATCCGGCGCTCCTTGTCCGCTGGCGCCGCGGCGCCGTTGCCGTCCGCAGGCTGCTGCGTCAGGTGGAACTTGTCGTCCATGACGTCGAATGCGGTCATGCCAGGGCCGCCGTCGGAGTCCAGACTGCACCCGGTGGCCAGGGCATCGAGCCGGTGCGCATCGGAGCCGGCCGCGCTGGGGATGACGTAGCGGTGCTCGTACTTGGCGATGGCGAGCAGCCGGTACATCGCCTCTATCTCCTCGGTGGTCAGGCGCACCGACGTGGCGATCTCCGGATCGACCCGCTCCCCGAGATTGACCTGGCGCATGTGCGCGCGCATCGCGGCCAGCCGCTGCAACGAGGCACGCACGGGTCCGACGTCGCCCGCTGTGAACAGCTCGGCCAGGTACTCCACCGGGATGCGCAGCGCGTCGATCGCGCCGAACAGGTTGCCGGGGTCCTCGCCGTCATGTCCGGTGTTCGACAGCGCGTCCACCATCGGGGATAGCGGCGGGATGTACCAGACCATCGGCATGGTTCGGTACTCCGGATGCAGTGGCAGCGCCACTTGGTAGTCCACGATCAACTTGTAGATCGGGGAGGCCTGCGCGGCCTCGATCCACTCCTGGGAGATCCCGGCCTGCTCGGCCTCGGCCACCACCCGCGGATCGTGCGGGTTGAGGAACACCCCCAGCTGCGCCGGGTAGAGGTCCTTGTCGTCGCGCACCGACGCCGCGGCCAGCACCGCGTCCGCGTCGTAGAACACCACGCCGATGTAGCGCAGCCGCCCGACACAGGTCTCCGCGCAGACCGTGGGGATGCCCACCTCCACTCGGGGATAACAGAACGTGCACTTCTCGGCCTTGCCGGTCTTGTGGTTGAAGTAGATCTTCTTGTACGGGCACCCGGTGACACATTGCCGCCACCCACGACACTTGTCCTGGTCGACCAGGACGATGCCGTCCTCGCTGCGCTTGTAGATCGCGCCGGACGGGCAGGATGCCGCGCACGACGGGTTGAGGCAGTGCTCGCAGATCCGCGGCAGGTAGAACATGAAAGTCTGCTGGAACTCCAGCTTCACCTTGTCGGACACCTTGGCCAGTACCGGGTCTCGGCCGATCTGCTCGGGGCCGCCGCCCAGATCGTCGTCCCAGTTGGCGCCCCAGGTGATCGCGGTGTCCTCGCCGGTGATCAGCGAGATGGGGCGTGCCACCGGCGTGGTGTCCATCTGTGGCGCGGACAGCAGATTGTCGTAGTCGTAGGTCCATGGCTCGTAGTAGTCGGCCACCTCCGGCAGGTCGGGATTGGCGAAGATGTTCAGCAGCCGCTTGAACCGGGACCCGGAACGCAACGTCAACCGGCCGCGTTTGGTCAGCGTCCACCCGCCTTTCCACCGCTGTTGATCCTGGTACTGACGCGGATATCCCTGCCCGGGTCTGGTCTCCACGTTGTTGAACCAGGCGTATTCGACGCCGCCGCGGTTGGTCCAGGCCTGCTTGCAGGTGACGCTGCAGGTATGGCAGCCGATGCATTTGTCGAGATTCATCACCATGGCCAGCTGTGCCATAAGTCTCATCGGTTCGCTCCGCAAGCGTCGCTGCGCGTCATCAGTAGGTCACTTCCTGGCTGCGCCTGCGGATGGTGGTGACCTCGTCGCGCTGGTTGCCGGTGGGGCCGTGGTAGTTCATCGCGAACGACTGCTGGGCGTAGCCACCGATCAGATGTGTCGGCTTGATCATCAGTCGAGTCAGCGCGTTGTGGATGCCGCCGCGCTTGCCGGTTTTCTCGGTGCGTGGCACGCCTACGGTGCGCTCCTGGGCGTGGTACATGAACACGGTGCCCTCGGGCATCCGATGGCTGACGATCGCCCGGGCGACCACCACGCCGTTGCGGTTGATCGCCTCGATCCATTCGTTGTCCTTTACACCGATCTTGGCAGCGTCCACGTCGGACATCCAGATGGCCTGACCGCCGCGGGACAGCGTGAGCATGTGCAGGTTGTCCTGGTAGGTGGAATGGATCGACCACTTCGAGTGCGGGGTGAGATACCGAACGGTGATCGAACGGTGCCCATCAACACCATCAGTCGCGCCCACTTGCGGCTCACCGAACAATGCCGTCATGTCCAGCGGCGGCCGGAATATCGGTAGCTGCTCACCCATCTCGGACATCCAGTCATGGTCCAGATAGAAATGCTGCCGGCCGGTCAGCGTGTGCCACGGCTTGAGTCGCTCGGTATTGATGGTGAACGGCGCGTAACGCCGGCCACCGGTCTCGCTGCCCGACCACTCCGGCGACGTGATCACCGGCACCGGGCGGGCCTGGGTGTCGGCGAAGGTGATCCGCTTGCCCTCGTTCTCCGCGGCGAGGTCGGCGAGTTTGGTGCCGGTGCGCCGCTCCAGGGTGCGGAAGCCCTCGGTGGCCAGCCGCCCGTTCGTGGTCCCCGACAGCGCCAGGACGGCCTCGCAAGCGTGGGTGTCCTTGGCCAGCGAGGGCCGCCCGGCGGCGCGCCCGGAGATGACCGCGCCGTTGACCGCCTTGAGATAGGCGACCTCGGCGTCCGGGTGGGTGGTGACACCTTTGGTGGTCAGGCCGACCCGCTCGACCATCGGGCCGAGCGCGGCCATCTTCTCGCCGATCGCTGGGTAGTCGCGTTCCACTGCGACGATGCGCGGCATGGTCTTGCCGGGAATCGGCTCGCACTCGCCGGCTTTCCAGTCCAGCACCCGGCCGCCGGGTTGGGCGGTGGCATCCGCGGTGTCGTGCTGCAGGGGCACGGCCACGATGTCCCGGCGCACGCCCAGGTGCTTCTCAGCCAGCCAGGAGAAACCCCGGGCGATCCGGTGAAACGCCTCGAAGTCGGTCTTGGACTCCCACTGCGGGGAGATCGCCGGGGAGAACGCGTGCACGTAGGGGTGCATGTCGGTGCTGGACAGGTCGTGCTTCTCATACCAGGTCGCGGCGGGCAGCACGATGTCGGAGAACAGCGTGGTGCTGGTCATCCGGAAGTCCAACGACATCAGCAGGTCGAGCTTGCCGGCCGGGGCCTCGTCTCGCCAGGTGACCTCGACGGGGCGCACCCCGTCGCGGTCGGAGGCGCGCAGCGCGGAGTCGGTGCCCAGCAGATGGCGCAGGAAGTACTCGTTTCCCTTGGCCGAGGAGCCGAGCAGGTTGGCGCGCCACACCGTCAGGCAGCGCGGGAAGTTCTCCGGCGCGTCCGGGTCCTCGCAGGCGAACCGCAGGTGCCCGGTGGACAGCCCGTCGACGACATGCTCGGCGGCGTCCTTGCCCAGCCGCTGGGCCTCGTCGGCCAGATCGAGCGGGTTGCGGTTGAACGTCGGGTAGCTGGGCATCCAACCCAACCGGCTGGCCAGCGCGATGTTGTCCGCCGCGGTGCGCCCGCTGAAACGCCCCTTCGCCAGAGGTGAGGCCATCACGTCAGCGGTGAACGGGTCGTAGCGCCATTGGTCGGTAGCCAGGTACCAGTAGATGGTGCCCTGCATCTGCCGCGGCGGTCGCTGCCAGTCCAGGCCGAAGGCCAGCGTCGACCAGCCGGTGATCGGCCGGCACTTCTCCTGCCCGACGTAGTGGGCCCAGCCACCGCCGTTGACGCCTTGGCAACCGGTGAGCATCACCAGCGCCAGGAACGACCGGTAGGTCTGGTCGGAGTGAAACCAGTGGTTGGTGCCCGCACCCATCAGGATCATCGACCGGCCGCCGGAGCGCTCGGCGTTGTCGGCGAACTCCCGGCCGATGCGCTGCGCCGCGGCCGCCGGCACACCGGTGATCGGCTCCTGCCACGCCGGGGTGTACGGCTGCTCGGCATCGTCGTAGCCGGTGGGCCAACTGCCCGGCAGACCCGGCCGGTGCACCCCGTACTGGGCCAGCAGCAGGTCGAACACCGTCGTGACCAGCTTGCCGGCGACGGTTCGGGTCGGCACTCCCCGGCGCAGCACCCCGGGTTCAGCGGTGTCGAACCGGGGGAAATCAACTTCGGCTGTGCGCTCGCCGCCGTACCCGGTCAGCAACGGATCCACGCTGTGCAGGTCGAGGTTCCAGTGACCCTCCCCGGAACGGGTGAACCGGTAACCCAGCGACCCGTTCGGCACGACCGGCTGACCAGTAGCCGCATCCAGCAGCACGGTTTTGGATTCGGCGCCCTCGCCGGTATCCCCCAGATCGGTCGCGGTGAGGAACTTGCCGGGAACGTACGCGTCGCCCCGCTTGTCGAGGGTGACCAGAAATGGTAAGTCGGTGAAGCGCTCGACGTAGTCGGTGAAGCGCGGTGTCTGGCGATCGACGAAGAATTCTTTGAGGATCACATGACCCATTGACATCGCCAGCGCGGCGTCGGTTCCGGGCCGCGCCGGCAACCATTCGTCGGCGAACTTCGTGTGGTCGCCGTAGTCCGGTGATACCACCACCACTTTTTGACCCCGGTATCTTGCCTCGGTCATGTAATGCGCATCCGGGGTCCGGGTGACCGGGACGTTGGAACCCCACATGATCAGGTAGCCGGCGTCGAACCAGTCTGCGGACTCGGGCACGTCGGTCTGATCGCCGAACACCTGCGGCGAGGCCACCGGAAGATCGGCGTACCAGTCGTAGAACGACAGCATCGCGCCGCCGATCAGCGAGATGAATCGGGCGCCGGCGGCGTGACTGACCATCGACATCGCCGGGATCGGTGAGAACCCGGCGACCCGGTCGGGTCCGTAGCGTTTGATTGTGTGCACGTGCGCGGCCGCGGCGATCTCGGTGGCTTCCCACCACTCGGCGCGGACGAAGCCACCCATGCCGCGGGCCGCCTTGTACCGGCGGGCTTTTTCCGGGTCGTCGACCACATCGGCCCAGGCCAGCACCGGGTCCTTGAGCCGCGCCTTCGCCTCCCGGTAGAGCTCCAGCAGCGTGCCTCGCACATACGGGTAACGGACTCTGGCCGGTGAATAGGTGTACCAGGAGAACGACGCACCTCGGGGGCAGCCGCGGGGTTCGTACTCGGGCTTGTCCGGCCCGATCGACGGGTAGTCGGTCTGCTGGGCTTCCCAGGTGATGATCCCGTCCTTGACGTAGATCTTCCACGAGCAGGAACCGGTGCAGTTCACGCCGTGAGTCGAGCGCACTACTTTGTCGTAGGCCCAGCGGTCCCGGTAGAAAACGTCGGCCGACCGGCCCCCGATCTGGTGTAGTGTGCGCAGATCTTCTGACGCTTCCCCGCGTTGGAAATGCCTGCCGATGCGTAGCAGTGAATCGGCGAAATCGGTGTCCATCCCGACACTCGAGCCTCTATCGCGGGTATCGGGCACGGACGCCACCTCTTCGAGGGTAATCATTCAGGGGCCTAAGCTCACTTACCCTATACGGTGGATTCTTGGCCTTCAAGAAGGACCGTCATCGCTCACGTCGCCACCGAGATGACCGTGCGGAGTACGTAACACGCCGTTCACATCGGACGCCCTTCCGTAGAAGGCATGGCCAGGTCAGTGAGCAGCTACTACGAGGCAAGGCGTGCGGGCGATCATGTTCGCCGAATGACTAGCTTAGGTAACGGCTGTGCGTCGCACAGTTTCCAGGATTTACATGCCGTAACCCGACGGTTACTCGGCGCCGGGTGATCCCAGTGCAGGTAAAGACGCCGGCGAACCGTTGGTAATTCCATTATTTGGGCACCTGGCACCTTGATCGCCGTTTGTGTGCATTGCGCGACAAACCGCGTCGTCAATGCACACAAACGGCGATCAAGGGCTTACCGGCGGCGGCCAAGATGCGCCGTTACGCGGTAGCGGCGCATCGGGACCCGCCCGCCTTCAGCCAGTACACCCTCGGCGCGGAGCCGGGCCAGTTGCTCGGTGGCGAGGTGGGGCGCCGGGGTTCCGTCGGCGCGTAGTACCCGGTGCCACGGCAGGTCCTGGCCGTCCTCGGCGAGGATCCGGCCTACCAGCCGCGCCCGGCCCGGCAGCCCGGCGCGGGCGGCGACCTCGCCGTAGGCAAGCACCGAGCCCGCTGGGATAGCGGCTACCACCCCGCGTACCCGCTCCAGATCCTCGACGTCCATTGCCACCATCCTCCCGCACCACGCACTGTCGGAGTGGCGTGGTTGCATGCGCTCCGTGCCCATCCTGGTTCGTTCCGTCACCGAAGCCGTCCAGCCGATCGTCTGGGGTCCGGACGCGCGCGGGGTGCTGGAACACGCTGGCGGCCCGTTGCGGGTGTTGGGTGGCCCGGGCACTGGCAAGACCACTCTCGTGGCGCACACTGTTGCGGATCGGGTGCTTCGCGGGGTGGACCCCGAGCGGGTGCTGGTGCTCACCTCCAGCCGCCGGGCTGCCGCCAACTTGCGGAATCGCATCGTCGAGTGTCTCGTGGCGCACGGGGTGACGCCGACGGTGCGGGAACTGCTGGTGCGCACCGTGCACTCTTACGCCTTCGGGGTGCTGCGCCTGCAGGCGGCGCTGCAGGATCTTCCGCCGCCCCGGTTGCTGTCCGGCCCCGATCAGGATGTAGTGATCAGGGAGTTGCTCGCGGGCCAGCGGGCGGCCGGCGGTCGAGGGTGGCCGGCCCGGCTGCGTTCGGCGTTGGGGCTGCCGGCCTTCGCCGCTGAACTGCGGGATCTGCTCATGCGCGCCGCGGAACGCGGGCTGGCGCCGGAGGATCTCATCACGCTGGGTCGCACGAAGGGGCGCGACGAATGGGTAGCCGCCGGGCGCTTCTTTCGCACCTATGAGCAGGTGATGCTGCTGCGCGGGTCGGTGGGTACCGCCGCCCCGCAAGCCACCGCGCCAGCGCTGGACGCCGCCGAGCTGGTGTCCGCGGCGCTGCTGGTGCTCGACACCGATGCCGAGGTGATGCGCAGGGAATCCGACCGGGTGCGTCACCTCATCGTCGACGATGCCCAGCACCTCGACCCGTTGCAGGGCGCCGTGGTGACCCGCCTCGGCGCGAGCACCCACGAGCTCCTGCTGGTCGGCGATCCCGACCAGACGGTCTTCTCGTTTCGAGGTGCGGACCCCGGATTGCTCACCACCGGTGGTGGCCCGGTCATCCGGCTGAGTGTGGATCACCGGATGGCGCCGGCGGTACGGGCCGCGGTGTCCCGGCTCGCGGGCCGGTTGCCCGGCCCGCGAGCCAACCTGCCCGGTCCGGTGGGGCAGCCCCCCGGCGGGGAGGTCACCGTCCGGGTCTTCGGCTCCGCGGCGACCGAAGCATCGTGGCTGGCCAATCAGCTCCGCCGGGCTCATCTGCTGGACGCAGTGGCCTGGTCGGACATGGCGATCCTGGTGCGATCCACCGGGCGGGCGCTGCCAGTGCTGCGCCGGGCACTGCTCGCGGCGGGGGTGCCGATGGCGGCGCCGCGCGAGGAGCTGCCGGTGGCCCGCCAAGGCGCGGTGCTGCCGATGCTGGGGGTGTTGCGCTGCGCGGTACAGCCTGGCGCCCTCGACGAGGAGACCGCGGCCGCGCTGCTGACCTCCCCGCTGGGCGGGGCCGACCCGCTGGCTGTGCGCCGGCTGCGCCGGGAGCTGCGCCGCCGCGAGCTCGCCGCCGGGGAGCCGCGAACCAGCGGCGCGTTGCTGGTCGACGTGCTGCGCACCGACCGCGAGCCAGGCAGCCGGGGGCTGGACGGGCTCGAGGAGCGCACAGCGGCGCCGGCGGCGAGGCTCGCAAGCCTGCTCACCGCCGCCGCTCGTGCGGCCCGGCGAGGGGACAGTGCTGAGGAAGTGCTGTGGCAGCTGTGGCAGGCCAGTGGGCTCGCGCAGCGTTGGGCCGCTATCGCGGCGCGCGGCGGTACGGCTGGTGCGCAGGCCGACCGGGACCTTGACGCGGTGGTCGCGCTGTTCGACGCCGCCGCCCGGTACGCCGATCGGCTACCCGGCGCCGATGGTGGCCCGGCCGGCGTGCTCGGCTTTTGCGACTACCTTACTGATCAGCAGATACCCGGCGACTCGCTGGCTGCACGTTCGCCAGAGGGCGAATCGGTCACCGTCGCGACCGTGCACGCCGTAGCCGGCCGTGAATGGTCACTCGTCGCGGTCCCCGGGGTGCAGGAGGGTAGCTGGCCGGACCTGCGGCTGCGCGGCTCCCTGCTCGGCGTGGAACATCTGATCGACACCACCGCAGGCGTCGAATCCATCACGGTCTCGCGCACCGCGCCGCTGCTGGCCGAGGAACGGCGGCTGCTGCTGGTGGCCGCGAGCCGGGCCCGGCACCGGCTGTTGGTCACCGCGGTGCGCGGGGAAGACGAACAGCCGTCTCGGTTTCTCGACGAGCTCGAGGGCACGGACGCGTCGACGCACGAGCGACCAGTGCAACCTCGGCAACGAGGGCTGATCCTCCCCGAGCTCGTCGCGGAGCTGCGCCGGGTGTGCTGTGATCCCGCCGAGGACAGCGTGCGACGGGGCGGCGCCGCGGCCGGTTTGGCCCAGCTCGCACATGCCGGGGTGGCCGGCGCGCACCCCGATGCCTGGTACGGGTTAGGGCCGCTGTCGAGTGACGCCCCTTTACGGGTGCCGGGTGAGCCGGCCCGCGTGTCACCGTCGCTGGCGGAGCTGGTGTCGAACTGCCCATTGCGCTGGTTTCTCACCCGGCACGGTGGTGAGGATGTGCGGGCGCTGGCCGCGGTCACCGGGTCGCTGGTGCACAGGTTGGTCCAGGCGGCGGCGGCAGGTGCCAGCGATCAGCAGCTGGAGCTGGCGTTGGGTCAGGCGTGGACCGGCGTCGACGCGGGTGCCCCGTGGTACTCCCGGGCAGAACAGCAGCGGGTTCGTCAGATGGTCGCGTCATTTCGCATCTGGTGGAGCGCGAGCCGCAGCGAGCTCACTGAAGTCGGTTGTGAGCAGGCCTTCGAGGTGCAGCTTCCCGCTGCGCCAGGTGGTGCTGACGACCCAGTTGTGCAACTGCACGGGAGAGTGGACCGGTTGGAGCGCGACCGCCACGGCCGTCCAGTGATCATCGACGTGAAAACCGGCAAGGTCCCGGTCAGTAAAGAGGCCGCGCAGAGCCACCCGCAGCTGGCCATCTACCAGCTCGCCGCGGTTTATGGCGCCTTCGCGGAACACGGCCTGCCCGCCGAACCTGGTGGGGCCTGCATCGTGTCGGTCTCCGCGCGAAACGCCGCACCGGTGCAGCGTGATCAACGGCCGTTGGACGCGGCGGCGTTGGAGCGCTGGAACGACGTCGTGCGCGAGGCTGCTCGGCGCACAGCGGGGCCGGAATTCGTCGCCATAGACAATGGCGACTGCGCGCGGTGCCCCTCGAAGATCGCCTGCCCGCTGCACGACTCCGGTCGGCAGGTCACCCAATGACGACGGTGCATGCCAGCTGTATCGAGCCCGCTGAGCTTGCCACGGAACTCGGGATCGCCCGGCCCACCGCGGAACAGGCCGCCGTCATCGCCGCCGACCCAGAGGGCCCGACGCTCGTGGTCGCCGGTGCCGGATCGGGTAAGACCGAGACGATGGCCGCCCGAGTGGTGTGGCTGGTCGCCAACGGGTACGTCACCCCCGACGGAGTGCTCGGCCTGACGTTCACCCGCAAGGCGGCCCAGCAGCTCGCCGAGCGCGTCCGGGCCCGGCTGCGCCGCCTCGCCGGTTCGGCGGTGCTGGATCGACTCGACCCCACCGGGCAGCGTAGGGCGGCGGTGCTGGCCAGCGAGGCCACCGTGCTGACCTACCACGCCTACGCCGGCCGGCTGGTCGCTGAGCACGCGCTGCGACTGCCCATCGACCCAGGGGCCCGGCTGCTCACTGAGACCGGCGCGTGGCAGCTCGCGCACCGGGTCACCGCCGGCTGGGAGCCGGACCTGGACCTCGACGGGAAGGTGCCGCACACGGTCACCGGTTGGGTCCTCGGGCTGGCCGGGCAGCTTGCCGAGCATTTGTGTGAGCCGGAGCAGCTGCGGGAATCCACCGAGGCGCTGATCACGGCGCTGATCACGGCTTCGCCGACTTCGCGCCAGCGGGGCCCGCTGCGCGCCGATCTCACGTCGGTGGTGCGCAGTCAGCGGTCCCGGCTGGCGATACTGCCGCTGGTGCAGCGCTACACGGAGCTCAAGCGGCGCGAGGCCGTGCTCGACTTCGGCGACCAGATGGGCATCGCGGCCAAGCTGGCGCGTGACCATCCGGAGGTCGGCGAGACCGAGCGGGTTCGCTTCGGCGCCGTGCTGCTCGACGAATACCAGGACACCGGACATGCCCAGCGGGTGCTGCTGCGGTCGTTGTTCGGCAGCATCGCTGCCGTCGGGCACGCGATCCCGGTCACCGCGGTGGGCGACCCCTGCCAGTCGATCTACGGCTGGCGCGGTGCCTCAGCGGCCAACCTGCCGCGATTCACCACCGACTTCCCCCACGGCGACGGGACCCCCGCCGTCACCCGCGGGCTGCTGACCAGCTTCCGCAACCCACTAGAGGTGCTTGCGGTGGCGAACGCGGTCTCCGGCGAGCTTCGGGGCCGCCCGGTGCGCGTCGGCGAGTTGCGCTGCCGCGACGGTGCCGAACCCGGTGAGGTCCGCTGCGCGCTGCTGCCCGACGTCCGCACCGAGGTGAGCTGGGTTGCTGACGCCATCGCCGACCGCTGGTGTCCGGCGATGGCCGACCAGGGCGCCCCGCCGACCACCGCGGTGTTGGTTCGCCGCCGCTCTGACATGGCGGCGCTGGCCGCCGCGTTGCGCACCCGCGATGTTCCCGTCGAGGTGGTGGGGCTGGGTGGGTTGCTGGACACACCAGAGGTCCGCGACCTGGTGTGCGTGCTGCGTCTGCTCGTCGATCCGCTGGCCGGTACTGCTGCGGCGCGGCTGCTGACCGGTGCGCGGTGGCGGTTCGGCGCGGCGGATCTGGCCGCGCTGTGGCGTCGTGCCCGGGAGCTGGCGATGGATCCCCGGAGTCCATCGGGCCAGGACTGCGGGGGTGCGCGCAGCGCCGCGGAGGACGTGCTTGCCGCCTTGCCCGGCGAGCTACCCGGGGAACCTGTCGATCAGGCGGGGCTGGTCGACGCGCTGGATTCGCCTGGCGATCCGGCCCGATACTCCGAGCTGGGTTACCAGCGGCTGCACACCCTGGCCGCCGAGCTGCGCGCGCTGCGGCGCCGCGTCACCCAGCCGTTGACCGATCTGGTGGCCGACGTCGAGCGGTCCCTGCTGCTGGACATCGAGTCGCTGGCCCGTCCGGGTCCCGTCGGCCGGGCCCACCTGGATGCCTTTGCTGACGTGGTCGCGGACTTCGCGGCAGGTAGCCCGCTGGCCGGCTTGCCCGCGCTGCTGGACTACCTGGCCACCGCCGAGGATGCCGAAGATGGTCTCGAGTCGGGCGAGGTCGAGGTCGCCTGCGACCGCGTGCAGATCCTCACCGTGCACGCAGCCAAAGGTCTGGAATGGCAGGTGGTAGCCGTCCCGCATCTGGTGGACGGCGTGTTCCCGGCAGCGAAGAAGAGCTCGTCGTGGCTGCGGACGATCACTGAGCTGCCGGTGTCGCTGCGTGGCGACCGGGCCGACCTGCCCGACCTCGGGCTGCCCGCCGGAGCTGACCAGAAGGAGATCGCCGCGGCCGTCGCGGACCACGAGGCGGCTTTCGACACCCGGAGACTGACAGAGGAACGCCGGCTGATGTACGTCGCGCTGACCCGGGCAGAGCAGACCCTGCTGGTGAGCGGTCACCACTGGGGCGAGGGCGCCAGCACACCCCGGTCGCCCTCGGGCTTCCTGTCGGAGATTCGCGACGTTGAGCACTGTGTGATCGATCAATGGGCCGCGGCCCCCGGCGAGGGCGAGCCGAACCCGCTGGACACCGAACCGCGGCGCACGCTCACGCCCGCCGATCCGCTGGGCTCGCGGCGCGACGCCGTCGCCGAGGGTGCCCAGCTGGTGCGCGATGCCCTGGTGCTGATGAGCTCCGAGCAGCCATCGGTGGGCGGTGCAGCCGGTTGGCAGCGCGAGATCGACGTATTGCTTGCGGAGCGGGCTGCCCGCCGCGGTGCGCAACGCGTCGTACTGCCCGCGCACCTGTCGGTGAGCCAGCTCGTGGAGCTCGCCGAGGATCCATCAGCGCTAGCCGCGCGGCTACGAAGGCCTCTGCCGTTCCCACCGAACCCGCTCGCTCGCCGCGGTACCGCCTTTCACGCGTGGCTGGAACGCCGGTTCGGCTGCACTCGGCTGATCGATCACGATGAGCTGCCCGGCGCTGCCGATGAAGGCGCCGCCCCGAACGCCGAACTCGGATTGCTACAGGCAGCTTTCCTCGCCAGCGAGTGGGCGCCACGTAGCCCGCACGACGTCGAGGTGCCCTTTGAAACCGTGTTCGATGGGGTGGGCGTGCGTGGCCGGATGGATGCGGTGTTCGCCGATCCCGATGGTGGCTGGACAGTGGTCGACTGGAAGACCGGCGTGGTGCCCGATGCGGTCACGTTGCGGGCGGTAAGCGTGCAGCTCGCGGCCTACCGGCTGGCTTGGTCCGCGCTGTCTGGTGCGCCGCTGGGGCGGGTCCGGGCGGCGTTTCACTACGTCCGCGACAACCGAACGGTGCGACCCGCCGACCTGCTCGACGCCGACGGATTGCGCGATCTGTTGCGCACGATCCCGGTCGGCTGACCGCGAGCCGGCCCCGAGGTCGTAGTGCCGCGATGCGGCCTTGGTAACCGATCCCCACGATCTCCGTAAAAATGTTGCCACTGACTACGTATTCGAAAAGCTGCTCCAGCGCTAGGTAGTCGATCAAAGGATTTACGTGCGACTACCGATTGCCGCATGGTGTTAGTTCTCGGCAGGGTATGTGGTGCCGAATCGGCAATGTCGCCGAGGACGTGGTTTCCTGTGCCCGGGTCACCGGGACTTACCTTTCCTAGGAGGACTTGATGTCTGATTCACTAAGCTTTGCGGAGATCGATGGGCAGCACGTGGAGCTGCTGCCGGCCCGCACCGTCTTGTCCATGTTCAGAGCTGGCGGTGGTTCCAGCGGTGGCGACGCCGGCAACGGTGGCGCGGGTGGCACCAGTGGCACGGGCGGCGCAGGCAGCGGCAAGGCAGCGCTGACCGGCGGCTGGTTCTACACCGAGGGCGATGTGTACAACAACATCACCGGCGGCGCCGGTGCCCCCAGCGGCTCTGCCGACGGTGGTCCCGCTACCGGTGGTGCCGGCGAGTCCGAGTCCTGAGCCGACAACTTTGCTCCAGCTGATCAGAGTCATCGCTCGGCGTGGGGGTTCGGGGGAGGGGCGGCGCGGCTGCCCCTCCCGGCCTTCTGTGTCGCCAGTACGTACCGGCGCCGACGAAATGTACGACGCAAACATTGCCGCCTACGTATTCGAAAGACCAGTTCACCGTCTGTGGTCCGTTGCATAGGTAGTCCACTGGGACGAGTTAGGTGTTACTACTGATTGCCCCGTGACTTTACTGCAGGCAAAGTATGGATTGCCGAATCGGTAATGCCGCCGATGAAGCAATTATCGTCCCGGATCACTGGGACCACCTTTCCTAGGAGGATTTTGATGTCTGATGCGTTGAGCTTTGCGGAGATCGATGGGCAGCACGCGGAGTTGCTGCCGGCCCGCACCGTGATGTCGATGTTCAGTGCCGGTGGTGGCGGCGGCCGGGGCGGCAACGGCGGCCATGGTGGCACTGGCGGCGTCGGCCGGGGCGGCCTGGGTATCAACCTCTTGAACCTCAACCTGTTCGGTGACCAGACCAACAGTGCCGGTGACGGCACCGGTGGCGCGGGCGGTGCCGCCCTGGGCGGTGCAGGTGGAGCTGTCGCGAGCTGATTCGAGCCGGCGTCAATAGCGGTCAGCTGATCGCGCCGCTGAGGGGAGGGGTGGCCAGATCGTGGGCATCCCTCCCCTCAGCGACGCCAAGCACCAAACTGACGTCTACTGATAAGTATTCAGCGATGGCCATCCGTTGGCATAGGTACTCCCAGCGGGCAACGTTCCGTAGTCTGTGCGGCTGGCTACGTATTCGCAATAGTCGGCTGGTTCTACGTAGCTCCCTTAGTTGAGTTACGTGTGACTACTGATTGCCATGAACGTTACTGCGCGGCAGGGTATGAGTTACCAAATCGGTACTGCCACCGACCAGGTACTTGTGCCCGGCTCGCCGGGATCACCTTTCCTAGGAGGATTTAGATGTCTGACGCATTGAGCTTTGCTGAGATCGACGGTCAGCACGTGGAGCTGCTGCCGGCTCGTACTGTGATGTCGATGTTCAGCGCTGGTGGTGACGGCGGCGGCCGTGGCGGTAACGGCGGCGGGGGCGGCACGGGCGGCGTCGGCCGGGGTGGCCTCGGACTCAACCTCATCAACCTCAACTTGTTCGGCGACCAGACCAACGGCGCCGGCGACGGCCTCGGCGGCGCCGGCGGCAACGGCGACGGCGGCGCTGGCGGACCCGTGGGCAGCTGAGCCGAGCCGGCGCCGCTGTGCGGTCACCTGTTCGTGGCCGCACCGTAGGCTGGGAGGAGTGGTCGAATCGCTCCCCTCCTCCCAGCCAGCTACCGGGCTACTGCCTGCGGAAAAGCTGCCTTACCGGGTCTGTGTCATAGGTAGGTCGGCCCTATAACGTCCGTAGAGTCTCGGAGGTCCTAGGTACTCTTGTAACCCAAATAGTCTAAGTATGACACTCGTAAGAGTTAAGTACCGCTACTGATTGCCACATCGATCTCATCATGGGCAAGGTATGAAGCGCCGGATCGGCACTGCCACCGATGCGGCGTTCGTAGTCCTGGGGCCATCTGGAGACCACAGGACCCACCTTTCCTAGGAGGATCTATGTCTGACGCACTGAGCTTGGCCGAACTCGACGGGCAGCGCGTGGAGCTGCTCCCATCTCGTACCGTGTTGTCGCTGTTCAGCGTCGGTGGACCCGGACGCGGTGGCAACGGTGGTCTGGGTGCACCCGGTGGGGTGGGCAGGGGCGGCCTCGGCGCCAACCTCATCAATGCCAACGTGCTCGGCGACCAGACCAACCTCGCCGGCACCGGTGTCGGCGGCGACGGTGGCGGCGCGACAGGCGGTGCCGGCGGAGCTGCTTACAGCTGATTGCCGCCGGTGCTACCGGCTGCCAGGCTGTTGCGTGCGGGGGGCTGGGGGGTGGCCAGGCTACGGCCGCCCCTCCCGCACCGGACTACGCAGTGGCCCGGCGAAACTAGGTAGCGACGAGCCGTGCCTGTGACGTTAAGCGTCGGTAGGGTGGGTGGCATTAAGTAATGTTACTCGCGACGTGTTTCGGGGCGGCGGTCTTTGATTCGAGCAGGTTTCGATTCGACCAAGTTTCGATTCGGCGGAGGGATTCGATTCGGCGGAGTGGGACTTCGAGTCGGGGGAGGACGTCATCGATACTGAGCGCGTGGGGGTTGACTTCGGGTCGGCTGTGGGCACCGTGCCGCGGTTGGCTGACGGGGTCGAGCTGATCGGGGAGTACCAGGGATCGGGGTTTCAAGAGCCTCGCTACATAGTGCGCCGGGCCGACGGGCAGGTCATCCAGTTGCCCAGATTGCTGTACCTGCTCGCGTCCAGCATGGACGGTCAGCGTGACCAGGAGCAGGTCGCGGGTGTGCTCAGTGCCGAGTTCGGCAAGGTGGTGCAGGCGGACCAGGTGGCGTTTCTGGTGGACAACCGGTTACGCCCGGCGGGGATCGTGGCGGCTGCCCCGGGGGCCGCAGGCCAGGAGACCGGACCGGCCGGCGCGGCCCCGAAGATGGCGGTGAAGTCGGATCCGTTGTTGGCGTTGAAGTTCCGGGTCGGGGTTGTCCCGGAGCGGACGGTGTGGCGCATCGCCGGGGTCTTCGGTCCGATGTTCTGGCCGCCGGTGATCCTCGCCATGCTGGCCAGCTTCATCGGCCTGGACGTGCTGATCATCGCCCAAGGAGGTCTGGGGCTGATCGTGCCCAGCGCGATCGCGTTGATCTACCAGCCGGCATTGACCCTGCTGGTGTTAGGTTTGATCTTGGCTGCGGCGGCGTTTCACGAGTGCGGGCATGTCACCGCCTGCCGGTATGGGGGCGCTAAACCTGGGGTGATGGGCTTTGGCCTGTACCTGGTGTGGCCCGCGCTGTACAGCACGGTCACCGACTCCTACCGGCTGGGCCGGGTGGGGAGGCTACGCACTGATCTCGGAGGTGTGTACTTCAACGCGGTGTTCATCGCCGGCATGAGCGTGGCGTACCTGTATACCGGGGCACCGTGGCTGTTGGTGACCATCGTGGCGCTGCATGTCGAGACCGCGACGCAGTTCCTTCCGATGATCCGCCTGGATGGCTACTACATCCTCAGCGACTTGATCGGGGTTCCCGATCTGTTCAGCCGGATGGGTCCGGTGTTGGCAAGCATCATCCCCGGGCGGGCGACCCATCCGCGGGTGCAGGAACTCAAGCCGTGGGTCCGCCGAATGATCACCCTGTGGGTGCTCATCGTGGTGCCCTATCTGGGGTACTGGTTGATCGGATTTTTGATCGTGCTCCCTCGGGTGCTGCCAGTGGTGTGGCACCGGCTTGTCTTTTTGATCCACGCAGTGGGGGAAGCGGCGTCGGCCAGCCACGGGGCCGAGGTTGCGTTGGGTGTCGTGCAGATTGTTCTGCTGTTGCTACCGTGGGTGGGGTCTGCGCTGATGCTGGGAATGATGGCGCGGCGCCCGGTCCGGTGGCTACGACGGCGAGGAACGCCGGCGGCGGTCAGCGCAGGGAGGTTGTAAGTGCTGGTCTGCCCGAACGGTGGCACCGAACCTGGCCGGGGTCGTGGCACGGGCTGGTGGACCGTGCGGCTTGGTAGGGCGGTGGCGGTGCTGGCCGCAGTGGGGTCGCTGGCGGGCTGCCTCGGCACGTCGACCGGCGGAACCCCCGGCTCCGGTGGCACCGATACCAGTAGTAGCGGCGGAAATGGTTACGGTGGCAAAGGCGGTGACGCCAATGGCACCAATGGTGTCGGCGGTAACGGGGGCAACGGCTATGGCGGTTGGGGAGCCAACGGTTATGGTGGCAATGGTGGCAATAGTACTGATGGCCGCGATGGTGCGGACGGTGTCGATGGGATGGCCGGTTCGGGCCGGTTGACCACCCGTACGATCGATCTGTCCGGGGTCACCTCGGTGGTGGCGGAGGCCAATTTCGTGGTGCACCTGCGGATGGGTAACCCGGCACAGGCCGCGGTCACGACGGATGACAACCTGACTGATCGTGTCGAGGCCACCGTCACCGGTAACCAGTTACGCCTGGGGATCAAACCGGGCATGAGCGTCCGGAATGCCACCTTGTCGGCTGACGTCACGGTGGGCCAGCTCGATCGGCTGGCCACCGCCGGCGCCAGCCGGGTGACGCTGGCCCCGGAACTGACCAGCCCCGCACTGCAGCTGAGCATCGCCGGGGCCAGCACAATCACCGGACCGGTCGCAGTCGGACGGGTACTGGCCACCGTCTCAGGCGCTGGCAACCTGGCGTTGTCCGGGTCTGTCCAGGACTTACGTTTCAGTGCCGCGGGGGCAAGCCGGCTTCCGCTGGCAGATCTCACTGTCCGCTATCTTGACGCGACGCTGTCCGGGGCCAGCCATGCCACCGTGGCGGTCACCGGCACACTGGCCGTCCAAGCCGCAGGTGCGTCGGTGTTGGATTACCGGGGCAACCCGAGCGTCACCCGCTCCCAGACGTCGGGGATGTCGTCGATCGTGCGGGATTCACCGTAAGTAGGTGACAGGTCATTGCAGGGTGATCGAGCATACATCACGTCGGACTCGAAAACACCTGAACGCAATGTCACCGAATGAGTACACGCTGTTACCGAGCACGGATCTCGCGGTCCTACTCGCGCTAATATTCACAATTACTTGACGTGTCGCCCATAGCGACTTCGTCACCGTTAGCATATGCTGACCTCAAGGGGTAGCTGGTCAGCTATTGGCGCGACGCGGGGGGGCGTAGCCAATGTATCCGAGGGGCTGGGGGCGGTCGGTTGTTCGCACCATGCCATCAACTGTGCCCCCGACCAGCGCGAGGTACCGAGCGTGTTGGTCGGGGCAGCTATGAGGATCGATCCGTGGACGCTCACGGGACGTGACCTAGAGTTGCAGTTTATCGCTGAGCGTTTAACCAGTGGGGAATCACGCAGTGTGGTCATTGCCGGCCCGGCTGGGGTGGGCAAGACACGACTGGCTCGGGAAGCGCTGGCGGTTGCCAAGCGTGGTGGTCGGGTGACGCAGTGGGCGGCGGGGACCAGTGCGGCGGCCGCGATACCGCTGGGCGCGGTGGCACATCTGCTCCCTTCAGTAGGGACGGTATCCGATCCGCTGACCTTGCTCCAGCGCGCCGGCGCCGCAATCGCGGAGCAGGGCAACGGCCACCGGTTGGTCATCGGGATCGATGATGCGCATCTGCTGGACGAACTGTCAGTGACGTTGCTGCATCAGTTGACCTTGACCCGCACCGCGTGTGTGGTGCTGACCGTTCGAACCGGAGAGCCTGCTCCCGACCCGGTGGTGACGCTGTGGAAGAACGGGTTGGCCGACCGGTTGGAGCTGGCGCAGCTGCCGCGAGCTGAGCTGGAGCGGCTGGTGACCAACGTTCTCGGCGGGGTGGTGGACAGCCGCACGATTGAGCGGTTGTGGCGCGCCACCCGCGGGAACGTCCTTTTCCTGCGGGAGCTGGTGGAGGGCGGCTGCGAGACCGGCGCTCTGCGGATGCGCGGGGAGGTGTGGCGCTGGGAAGGCCGGATGGAACCCACGCCCCGGCTACGCGAGATCGTCCGGGCCCAGCTGGGTGGGCTGGGCGCGGACGAGCGGACGGCGCTGGAGTTACTGGCCACCGACGAGCCGCTGGGTCTTGGGCGGGTGGCCAGCCTGATCAACCCGGAGGTAGTCGCGGTGCTGGAGCGTCGCGGCTTGGTGACGGTGGTCAACAGCGGCTGGCGGGCCGAAGTGTGGTTGGCCCACCCGATCTATGCCACGGTGGTTCGCGACCAGCTGCCGGAGGCCAACGCCTGCCGGCTGCGCCGCCGGCTGGCCAATACCCACCTGCCCTGGAAACGCCCGGACGACCTGCTGCGCGCCGGAATGCTGCTGCTGGACAGTGACCAGCCCGGCGCACACGCCAGCCTGCTGGCCGATGCCGCGGTGCACGCCAACGCACTGCTCGATCATGACAATGCCGCTCGGATGGCGCAGGCGGCCATCGACGGCAGCGACGGCCGGGACGGTATGCGGGCGCATCTGGCGTTGCTGGAGGCGGTGCGCTGGCAGGGCCAGCCCGATCATGCCGAGCAGGTGGCCGCGGCGGCGGCACCATTCGCCACCTCGGCGGAGGACCGATCGCACCTGGCCGTGGTGCGCGCGCTGAACCTGTTCTTCGGTCTTGGCCAGGTGGCGAAGGCCGAAGCCATGCTGCACAAGGCGGCCGCCGACGCGGCTGACAACGAGATCTGCCGGCATACCAGCGCGGTTCATGGCGTGCTGGCGTTCTTCGCGGGACGTCCGCAGCAGGCTGCGGAGTCCGGTGCCGAGATCCTGGCGTCGGAAGGGGTCAGCGCGGAGGCGACGATGTGGGCGTCGAGCGCGACCGCCGCGGGGTTGGCTGCGCGCGGTCGCATCACCGAGGCGCTCTCCGCAGCGGAAGGGGGCTGGGCGGCGCTGTCGCGGTGCACCATCGAGCCGGAGATGGCGCTATGCCGGCAACTCCTGGCTCATGGCGAGCTGTCGGCATTGTTGCTGGCCGGCCGCGTGCATGACGCCGTGGCTCGGGCAAGCAAGCTGCACGAGTGGTGCATGACTCAGCCGCAGTGGGCCGGGGATGCGTTGGCGGCTGCCCATGTCGGGTGGTCAGCGCTGGCCTCCGGACGTCCGCGCACCGCCATCCGGTGGTTGTCCGAAGCGGTGGCCGGCCTGGGCCAGCTTGACCCAGGCGGTTTTGGCCAGATGTGTATCGCGCTGCTTGCGCAAACCCACGCTCAGCTCGGCGACGCCACGGCCGCGCGGCGGTTGTTGGATAGCGGCGGAGTTGGACACCAGTGCGCGGTGTTCGAGCCGGAGTGGTTGTTGGCGGAGGCTTGGCAGGCGGCCGCTGAGGACCGGATCTGCCAGGCGACCGATCGGGCACTGCGTGCGGCGTCGGTAGCGGCCGGTATGGGCGAGCGCGCCGTGGAGGCCCAAGCTCTGCACACCGTGGTACGCCTGGGACGGACAAGCCAGGTGGTGGGCCGGTTGCGGCAGCTGGCCGGTCAGGTGGAAGGACCGCTGGTAGCTGCCTATAGTGCGCATGCGCAGGCGGCGGCCGCCAACGCCGGTGGACCGCTGGATGAGGTGGCGGCCGAGTTCGAGGCGATGGGCGCCCGGCTGCTGGCCACTGACGCAGCCGCGCACGCTGCCGCGGCGCACCTGCGTGCCGGTGATCGGCGTCGAGCGGCCGCATCCACAGCTCGAGCCGCCAGCCTGGCCCGAGCCTGCGAGGAGATCCGCACCCCCGCCCTGGAGCAGCTCGCACCGCGACCGCTCACCAGCCGGGAGGGCGAGGTCGCCAGTCTGGTGGTGCAGGGCATGAAGAATCAGGCCATCGCGGAGCGGTTGGTGCTCTCGGTGCGAACCGTGGAGGCCCACTTGGCCAACGCCTACGCCAAACTCGGGATCAGCAGCCGCGCCGAGCTGGCCCGAGCGTTGCGAACGGACTGACACCGACCGGAGGGCGATTGTGATCGTCTTGTTCGGCGCGACCGGGTACACCGGCCGCCGGACGGCGGAGGCGATGGTTCGGCGGGGTCTGCGGCCAGTGCTGGCCGGGCGCAATGTCGACCGGCTCACCTCGCTGGCCCGGCGACTGGAGAACCTGGGACCTGACAGGCTGGACGTGGTGAGCGCCGACGTCGACGATATTCCCTCGGTGCGGGCGCTGATCGGCAGTGGTGACGTGCTGGTCAGCACGGTTGGGCCGTTCATCCGGCTCGGCAGCCCAGCACTGCGGGCAGCAGTCGATGTGGGGGCGGTCTACCTGGACTCGACTGGCGAGGCTCCATTCATCCGCCGGGTGTTCGAAGAGTTTGGCCCACGGGCCGAGCGGACCGGGGCCAGCCTGATCCCCGCGTTCGGCTACGACTATGTGCCCGGCAATCTCGCCGGTGCCCTCGCGCTGGGGCTGGCGGGTCGTGGGGTGCACCGGGTTGAGGTCGGGTACCTGATCGATGGCGGTGGCCGGGCGCAGCTGATCAGCCGGGGCACGTTCGCCTCGCTTGCCGAATTGGTTACTGAGCAGAGCTTCGCCTGGCGCGAGGGGATCCAGGTGGAAGCCCCCTGGTCGCGGATCCGGACATTTACCTGGAACGGCCAGGATTGCCCGGCGCTGGCCATCGGTTCCACGGAGCACTACTGCTTGCCCCGGCTCGCCGGTCCCGAGAGCTTACCCGAGGTCGACGTCTACCTCGGTCGGTTCGGAGTTCCGGCGCGCGCTGCGCGGCTATTCTCTCGAGTCATCCCCGCGCTGCTGGCGCTGCCGGGAGCGGGCTCGTTGGTGCGCGGGATTGGGAAGCTCGCGGCGCGGTGGGTAGCCGACGAGCCCGACCCGGCAGCGTTGGCGCGGGTGACGTCGCACGTTGTCGGGACCGTCTACGACATCGCTGGCACCGCATTGGCGGAGGTACGCCTGGTCTCGGGCGATCCGTACCAGCTCACCGCGAACCTGCTTGCCTGGGGCGCCCAGCGCGCCGCCGAGCACGGCGTGAGCGCTCCCGGAGCGCTGGGCCCCGCGGACGCCTTCGGCCTTGCCGCCCTAGAAGCCGGAGCTCGCCAAGCCGGCCTACGTCGCCTTTAAACCCCGGTGTTGCGCCATTCGGAGCCGAGTGGCGCTCTCTGATCCTTCAGGACATCGATTCGGCTCCGAATGGCACGGTCAGGCCTGGCTATGATGCTGCGGTGCGTGCCAGGGATAGCGCGGGTGCGGGTGCGGTGCTGCTGGTCCTGGTGCTGGCACTGGGGTCGATAGGTATGGGCTGGCTGATGTGGCCGTCCGCGGCCGGTGCTGTCCGTGCGGCCCAGGGCACAGTGGTGCAGTCGGTGCTCTGCGGTCCATCCGACGCACAGGATCTGGTGCGGGTCGAGTTGTTCGACGGTCGCGAGGTGATGGGCCGGCTGGATGGCTGCGGTCACCGGCTGGGTGAGGTGCTGGCCGTTGAGGTGCCCGACCCGCTGCCCTCAGGTGAGCTGGTAGCCCGCCTTGCGGGGACCGGGCGGCCGACCGCGACGTCGAACGGGCAGCGCCTGGGCGCCGGTGGTGTCGTGGTCGCCGGGATTGCCGGTGCGCTGCTGGCGTGGCGGCTGCGCAGAGACTTCAGCGCTGACCGCCGTAGGGTGGTCCCATGATTCGCATTCCGTCGCCCACGGTGGAGCTGCACCGCGAGACCCTGCCCAACGGGTTGCGGGTGGTGCTCAGCCCGGATCAGTCGGCTCCGGTGGTAGCCGTCGGCGTGCACTTCGATGTCGGATTCCGCTCCGAGCCGGAGGGCCGTACAGGCTTCGCGCACCTCTTCGAGCATCTGATGTTCCAGGGCAGCGAGAGTCTGGAGAAGCTCGCCCATTTCCGCCACGTCCAGTCCTCCGGCGGGTCCTTCAACGGTTCCACGCACCCCGATTACACCAACTATTACGAGATCGTGCCCTCTGCGGCGTTGGAGCGTGCGCTGTTCATCGAGGCTGATCGGATGCGAGCGCCCCGGATCACCGCGGAAAATCTGCGAAACCAGGTCGACGTGGTCAAAGAGGAGATCCGGCTCAATGTGCTGAACCGGCCCTATGGCGGGTTCCCATGGATCACGCTGCCGCCGGTGCTCTACGACACCTTCCCCAATGCGCACAATGGATACGGCGATTTCTCCGAGTTGGAAGCGGCCACGGTAGACGACTGCGCGGCGTTTTTTGATGACTACTACGCACCGGGCAACGCGGTGCTCACGATATGCGGGGATTTCCAGGTCGACGCCGCCGTCGAGCTCGTGCACCGACACTTCGACGACGTTCCGGCCCGTCCGGTTCCGGTGCGACCGTCGTTCGCTGAACCGCGGCCGGACCGGGAGCGGCGGCAAGACCATCCCGATCCGCTCGCCCCACTACCCGCACTGGCTATCGGCTACCGCCTGCCCGATCCGACCGCTGGCTTCGAGGACTATCTCGCCTACGAGGTGCTCGCCTCCGTACTTTCCGACGGTGATTCCTCCCGGCTGGAGCAACGCCTGGTTCATACCGACGCGTTGGTGACCGACATCGGCGCACGCTGCGGTCTGTTCGGCGCGCCGCTGGACGCGCGTGACCCGGACACCTTCTCCATCACCGCCATCCATCCCACCACCGTGGACGTCAACCGGGTGATCGAGACAACCGACGAGGAGATCGCCCGGCTCGCCGCGGACGGACCCGACTCAGATGAGTTGGCCCGGATCACCGCTCGGTGGGCCGCGACGCTGTTCCGGGAACACGACCGGTTGGTGTCGCGGACGATGGCCATCGGCGCGTTCGAGCTGCTGCACGGGCGCGCGGAGCTGGTCGCGGAGCTGCCGGTCATGGTGGCCTCGATGGGCGCTGAGCAGGTCGCGAGCGCCGCTGCGGCGCTACGGCCGGACTCCCGCGCGGTGTTGATCGTCCAACCCCCCAACGGCTCTACAGCGCCGATGCTCGAACCCGCAAGCGGTTCTTCGGCAGGACAGGAGGGGTGATGCGCCACCGCAGCGCCGAGGAGATCGGCCGAACCGAGCTGGGTCCCCGCCCGCTACCGCCGCTGGGTCCGCCGCGCGCGGCTATCGCACCGTCTGTCGTGGACACCGTGCTCGACAGCGGGCTGCGGGTGATCGCGGTGCGACGGCCCGCGGTTCCGATGGTGGAGCTGCGGTTGGAGATCCCGTTCGGCGGTACCCGGCGCACCCACCCGGCCCGCGCCGAGTTGCTGGCTATGACGTTGCTTCGGGGTACCCCACAGCGGGATCGGTTCGCGATCGACAAGAGCTTGGCTGCTGTCGGCGGCGACCTGTCCGCCGGGGTGGATCCCGAGCATCTGTCCGTGTCCGGATCGGCGTTGGCCAGTGGGCTGGACGTGGTGCTCGACATCCTCGCCGACGCGCTCACCTCGGCGTCATATGGCACCGCCGAAGTGGCTCGGGAGCGTAACCGCCTGGTGGAGCGGCTCACGCTGAACCGCTCCCAGCCGCAAGTGATCGCTCGAGAGGCGTTGCAGCGCCGCCGCTACGGTAACCACCCGTTCGCCCGGGAATGGCCGGAAGTCGATGACGTGGCCGCCGTGACGCCGGCCGCGGTGCGCGCACTGCACCGTCGCTCGGTAGTGCCCGGCGGTGCTGTCCTGGTGCTGGTGGGCGACATCGACCCGGGGCGCGCGGTCGAGGCTGTCGCGACGATGCTAGCGGGCTGGCGCGCGGACCACCCTGCCGTCGAGCTGGCCGCATTGCCCGAGCTGACCGGCGCCGACCTGCAGCTGGTGCATCGCGAGGGAGCAGTGCAGTCCCAGCTGCGACTGTCCGCCCAGGCGGTGTCGCGCAACCACGAGCGCTACCCGGCGCTGCAGGTGGCGAATCTGATCTTCGGTGGGTATTTCTCCTCCCGCTGGGTGGAGAACATCCGGGAGGACAAGGGCTACACCTACAGCGCGCACTGCGGTTTCGAGTTCACCCGGCACGGGGCCACGTTGATCGCCGAAGCGGACACCGCCAGCGAGGCCACCGCCGCCGCCCTGCTGGAGACGCGCTACGAGTTGGGTCGGCTGGTCGTGGTTCCTCCCGATGATTCCGAGGTGGACAGCGCGCGGCACTATGCGATCGGGTCGCTGACCATCGCCACATCGTCGCAGCGGGGGCTGGTCGGCCACCTTGCCACGCTGGCCACTCTCGGACTGGATCTCGACTGGCTGCTCACCCATCCGGGCAGGTTGCAGGCGGTCACGACCGGGCAGGTAGCCGAGGCCGCCGCCGAGTTCTTCGCCCCGAGCCGGTTCACCGGTGTGGTGGTGGGGGACGGCAAACGGCTGGCCGACCCGCTCGCCGCTCTTGGTGGCGTAAAGTTGCCCTGACCGCGCTCGCCACCATCGTGGCGCGCCTGAGGGTCAGAAGACGTACAGGCCGACCGCCCACCCTACGCTGGTGATGATCATCACCAGGATCGTCCAGAGGTAGACTTTCCGCGCGGTGACCCATATCCCGGGCTCGGGTGGCGCTTGCGGTGGTTTGCGTAAGTCGGCGGCGTGACGGCGCATGTGGTCATTGAGCTCCCGCTCCCACTGCTTCCGGTCGTGGATCTTCACTGGCCCACCATCCTCGCGCGAACCGCCTACAGACCGAACACGTCACGCATCATAACGCTTCGTGGCGGTTGCTGGGAGGTGTCCGAGCGCTCTGCGAGGATACCAATCGTGAGCACCGGCGGAGCTGATCGGGATCTCCTGGACGGCCTCGACGACGAGCAGCGCGCCGCGGTATGTGCCCCACGGGGACCGGTCTGCGTGCTGGCGGGCGCGGGCACCGGAAAGACGCGCACCATCACCCGGCGGATCGCCCAGCTGGTCCGCACCGGCCACGTCGCCCCGGGGCAGGTCCTCGCGGTGACGTTCACCGCTCGCGCGGCGGGGGAGATGCGCACCCGATTGCGCGACCTGGGGGTATCAGGCGTACAGGCCCGGACGTTTCACGCCGCGGCGCTGCGCCAGCTGCGCTACTTCTGGCCCCAGGTGGTGGGCGACCAGCCGTGGCCGCTGCTGGAGCACAAGCTGCGGCTGGTCGGCCAGGCCGCGCAGCGGGCTGGCGCCAACGCCGGCGCTGACGACCTTCGTGACTTCGCCGGTGAGATCGAGTGGGCCAAGGCCAGCCTGGTCACCGCCGCGGACTATCCCGCCGCGGTGACCGCCGTCCACCGGGCCACCCCGGTGCCGGCTGCGCAGATCGCGGCGATCTACGCCCGGTACGAGGAGCTGAAGAACCGCAACCGGGTGCTGGACTTCGACGATTTGCTGCTGCACACGGTGGCCGCCCTGGAGGAGCATTCAGCGGTGGCGCAGGAGTTCCGGGACCGCTACCGCTGCTTCGTCGTCGACGAGTACCAAGATGTCACGCCGCTGCAGCAGCGGATGCTCGACGCCTGGCTGGGCGCCCGTGACGACCTCACTGTCGTCGGCGACGCGAACCAGACCATCTACTCCTTCGCCGGTGCGGCTCCCCGTTTTCTGCTGGGGTTCAGCAGGCGATTCCCCGGTGCGGTGACGGTACGGCTGCACCGCGACTATCGCTCCACACCGCAGGTCGTGTCGCTGGCGAACCGGTTGATCTCGGCCGCGCCCGGTCGGCCGGCGGGTGCCCGGCTGCAGTTGACCGGCCAGCAGCCGGCCGGTCCGCAGCCGTCGTTCGCTGAGCATGACGACGAGCCCGCCGAGGCCAACGCAGTGGCCGACGCCATCGCGGAGCTGCTGCGCGGCAGCACCCCAGCTGCCGAGATCGCCGTTCTGTACCGGGTGAACGCGCAGTCCGAGGCGTACGAGCAGGCCCTGGATGCCCGGGGGATCCCTTTCCAGGTCCGCGGTGGAGAGCGGTTCTTCCAGCGTCCTGAGGTCCGGACCGCGATCCGCGGACTGCGCGCGGCTGCTGCCGGACCTTCGCCTCGTCCGCCCGCCGGGGAGTCGTCGGTCGAGCTGGGCCGGACTGTTCGCGCGGTATTGACCCGGTATGGGCTTACTCAGCAGCCGCCTGCGGGCAGTGCCGCGCGGTCGCGTTGGGAATCGCTGCGCGCGCTGGCCGAGCTGGCCGATGACCTGGCAGCCAGCACCCCGGACGCCGACCTCGGCCAGCTCGTCGCTGAGCTTGACGCCCGCTCCGACGCCGCGCACCCACCCACGGTGCAGGGCGTGACGTTGGCCTCCCTGCACTCGGCGAAGGGCCTGGAGTGGGACGCGGTCTTCCTTATCGGCCTCGTCGACGGGACGCTGCCAATCCAATACGCCGAGGGTGACCAGGCTGCGCTGGAAGAGGAGCGCCGGTTGCTGTACGTCGGTGTGACCCGGGCCCGCCGCAGGCTTGCGCTGTCCTGGGCCCTGTCGCGCAGCGCGGGCGGGAGGCGTTCGCGGCGTCGCAGCCGATTCCTCCACGGTCTGGTGCCCCAGGACGATCCGCCGCCCCGGTTGGCGCCCGCGAAGGCGCGACCCAGGGGCGGGATACGACGCTGACCTCCCTCGGACGAAATGGGCACGAAAGCAAGAAAATCGGTTGCTGGTGTATCAGCAGGGCTCTAGCCTTGCTCTTATTCTCCTGGAGGCGGTCGTTGCATGCGGCTGACCAGGGCGGATCATCCAGCCACTGAGCGTGGCCTGAGCGGGAGGGAGGTGCTCCGATGAAGATGTCTATAACCATCGGCGCCCGTGATCTCCACCAGTTCGGGGCCCTCGGTGTACCTGGGAGGACCTGGTCTCAGCACCTGCTGGCCGTGCCGTCCGGCGCGCGTCGGTTGCGCGCTGGGAGTTCCTTCCAGGCCCGCATCCGGGCTCTGGTCCACCCGGCTGGCATTGATTTGCCCGATACCGACCGCATGCGTTTGTCCGCATCGGAGCCTTGATTCTCGAGCCACCAGCAACCGGCTCATGAAGGCCGCGGACCCCGCAGCGGGATCCGCGGCCTTCATGTGTTGCTAGGTCCTCATCCCGCGGCGGGCACGGTACCGGCGAGTTCCACCGGCACCACCACCGAGGAGGAGAGACAAGTGTTTACCGCGACTGTCCCGCTGGACGGCGGTGCGTTGCCCGACCTGCCGGGTGGGGCGGAGCTGGCCCACCTGCTTGGTACCGCGCATTCTGGGTCGGCTGCTCTGCCCTGCCGCGCACACGACCCGGATCTCTGGTTCGCCGACTCGCCAGCTGGCCTGGAGCAGGCTAAGCGGCTTTGCGCAGGTTGCCCGATCAAGGCCGCCTGCCTGGACAGCGCGCTGTCCAGGCAGGAGCCATGGGGCGTCTGGGGTGGCGAGATCTTCGAGCACGGTGTTGTCGTCCCTCGCAAGCGCCCGCGTGGCCGGCCCAGCAAGGCCGCCCTGGAACAGGACCGCGCCGAGCGCGAGCGCGCCGGACGGGAAACCGCCGCCTAACCCCGGTTGGGGGCTCTTCAAGAGCCCCCAACCGGGGTTAGGCGTGCTCACAACGACGGCCAACCGTCACCAGTCGCAACGGCTGCGCCGGCATCGATCGATCACTCGACTGGAGCGCTGAACAACATGTTGCTGCACGAGATACTCGCCCGGGACCGAATGCGTGATGAGCAACGCCGGGCTCGCCACGAACGGCTAGCTCGGCGGCTGGCAACCGCTCGCCCGTGGCAGCGCCTGGCCCGCTAATGAACCTGGGTTCGAGCGGCTCATCCGCTGGGCGTGGCTGCCGACTCGGCGGCCGGGAGCACCGTGTTACTGGTATCTGAGGGCTTCAATCGGAAGTAGCCGGGCGGCCCGGTAAGCCGGGTAACCGCCGGCGACGAGCCCAATCGCGATGCTTATCCCGAACGGCACCAGGATGGCCAGGGCAGACAAGACGGGAGCGAAGCCAGCGAAGATACCGGTACCGGGATCGAGGGCCGGTGCGATGATGCGAACGAGGGTGGACAGGCCGGCCCCGACGCCGACGCCGACGAGCCCGCCGAGGGCGGCTAGGACGACGGCTTCGATGAGGAACTGTTCGAGGATGGCGCGGCTGGTAGCCCCGATCGCTTTGCGGATCCCGATCTCGCGGGTTCGTTCGGTGACCGAGACCAGCATGATGTTCAGGACGCCGATACCGCCGACGAGCAGAGAGATCGCGGCGACGGCCGGGGTGAACACGGTGATGATGCCCACGATCTGGTTGAAGGTCGCCAGCCGATGGCCCAGCGATTGGACTTGGAAGTCCTTCCGCGCAGGGTCGGTGATGTGGTGGCGGGCGTCGAGGATGCTAGTCACTTCACTCATCGCGGCGGGCACTTCGGTCTGTTGGGGGGCCTCCACAGTGATCTGGTTCAGTTCGTGGCCGACGCCGATACCGGGACCGACGATATAGCGGCGGGCGGTCGTCAACGGCATGACTGCGGTCTTGTCAAGCTGCTGGCCGTAGGACTGCATCACACCGATGACCTGGAACGGCGCATGGTTGATCCAGACGGTCTGACCCAGAGCCGCGGCGGCGAAGTTGTGACCGTACAAAGTGGTCGCGACAGTAGGTCCCAGGACCACCACCCGGGCGGCGGAGCGGGATTGGGCCGCGTCGAAGAACGAACCCGCTTGAAAGTCACGGTTGTTGGTCTGGGCCCAGATGTCGCTGGTGCCGATGATGGTCGACGACAGCAGCGTGGTGGTACTGCTCCCGATCGACGCCGTGCTGGTGGCAGCGGGGGTGACGGTGGCGACGTCGGGTGCGTTTTGCAGCGCGTCGGCGTCGGCGTCGGTCAGGTTCTGGGCCGGCGGTCCACCGGGAAGGTCGGAGGCCTGCGGCACGATGGTGATGTTGTTGGCTATCGTTTCGATGCGTGCATCGACCGAGTTGCTCACCCCTTGGCCGCAGGCGGCCAGGAAGACTACCGAGGTGACTCCGACGACGAGGCCGAGCATGGTCAGCGCGGAACGCAGCCGGTGTGCCCGCAGCGCGCGTAGCGCGATGATCAATGCCTCTCGCAGGCGCATTTATTGCCTTACCTCGGCTTTCGCAGCATCACCCGGACCGTCAAGGACGCGTTAGTGACGCGTCAACCACACCCCCAGGGTTAGCCGGTGACCGTGTCGCGCGCAAGGCACGCAGCGAATTCCCAGCGAATTCACTATTTCCATCACAATACGTGACGTTCTGCTATCGCACTGTATACAGTAGATGGCGCTTCGGAGTTGACGGCGCGCGCAGCGTAACGATCTGACGAATCTTCAGTCTCGCCACGAGAAAGCGGTGAAACATAGGTTCTGACCTGCACTGTGATTGAAGAGAAGGGCAGGTCGATGATCGTCTAAGTAACCACCAGGGACAACTCGGCTCCGCACTGCTCCGATCGGGGCGAGGAGTAGATGGTGCGAATGGGCCGAAGGTGTTGTTGTTTGGTCGTGTAGTCCCGAGCGGTATCCGTCAGGGTGCCGCGGTCGCGCAGATCGCCCGAAACTGAGACCTGTCGCCGTCCGGAGATGGCGGTCCTGCGCTGGGGTGGCGCCGTGGATCTACCCGTTGGTTCATCGGACCCGGGTGGGCGGTGCGGATGCCTCGGCCGGCGATCACCGGATGTTCCCAGCAAATTGTGACGTAGCGTCCAGTTTGCTCCCATACTGCCGGGCCATATCTAGAGTGTGGACACAGGGTGGTGCTCCAGAGGTGAGGTGAGGGGAGGTCGGCAGCGAAGAAGAAAGGTGAGCGATGCTCCCACCGACGGTGTGCCAGTGGGTCGGGAGGGCAGATCGGCCGACGCGCTGGGTGGCCGGTTGGAATCGCGATCAGGTCCGTGGCCCGCCGGCCTCCGAAGCCGATCGCCGTCGATATCCAGGTTGAGGGAGTGGAATGATCCAGCTTGAGGAAATCACCAAGTCATACCAGATGGGCAAGGTCGAGGTCCCGGTACTCTTCGGTGTCGACCTGGTCATCGATGACGGTGAAATGGTCGCTATCATGGGTCCGTCCGGATCGGGCAAGAGCACACTCATGAACATTCTGGGCTGTCTGGATATCCCTACTACTGGGCGTTACCTACTCGACGGCAGTGACGTCAGCAGCTTGTCCAACAATCAGCTGGCCAGGGTCCGTAGCCGCAAGATCGGATTCGTGTTCCAGTCGTTTAACCTCATTCCACGAACCAGCGCTGCCCGCAACGTCGAACTTCCTTTGGTCTATGCCGGGATCCGGAATCGGCGCAATCCAGGCCGCCGGGCGTTGGAGCAGGTCGGGCTCGGCGACCGTCAGAAGCACATGCCCAACGAGTTGTCCGGCGGTCAGCAGCAGCGGGTAGCGATCGCCCGAGCGCTGATCAACGATCCTGCGATACTGCTTGCCGATGAGCCCACCGGCAACCTCGATACCACTTCCAGCCTCGAAATAATGAAGTTGCTCACTGAACTGAACGATGCCGGCTGCACGGTTGTGATCATTACTCACGAAGAGGAGATCGCCAACTTCGCCAAACGGGTCGTGCGGCTGCGCGACGGGCGCATCGTGAGTGATCAGGTGCAGTCAGACGGGACGCGGATCAGCGCGTAACCTAGGCAGCCCCGGCGGCCGCAAAAGTAATGCCGACATGATCGGGCGTGTCGTTGAGCGCTCAGTCGGCGAAACCTGGTTGCCAGCGCTGGGCGATCCCCCGCAGGGGCACGGTGGCATCGAGCTGGCACAGCACGCCGAACGTCCCGGTGGTCACCCGGTGAATCAGCAGGTAACTGGGCGGCAGGTTCAGCGCCCGTCCGGTTCGGAAGTCCGGGCCGGAGAAGTCGCCGACGCGCTCGGCCTGGGCTTGCATCCAGGCCCGGGTGAAGTGGAAAGTCGCGGAACGCACCGGATCGGCGAAAGGACTGAGGTAAGCCAGCACATCCTCGGCCAGCAGTTGCATGCCCGGCCGGACGAAACCCTCCGAGCGCAGCAGTTCGAGCAGTTCCGCGGACCGCTCCTCAACGGCCAGCCGGATCGCGATCCCCAGCGTTCGCGGGGGTCCGCCGGGTAGCTTGGCCGCGGCGCCGAAGTCCAGCACGCCCAGCCGCCCGTCGTTCAGCTGCAGGAAGTTGCCCGGGTGGGGGTCCGCGTGCAGCAGCCCGGTGAGGGTGGGTGCGGAGGAGTGGAACAGCGACAGCTTCGTGCCGATGTCGTCTCGTTCGGACCGCGAGCCGCTACGGATGATCTTGGCCAGCGGGGTCCCGGCGACCCACTGCGACACCATTACCTTCGGCGCGCTGGCGACGATCGCGGGGACGGCGATCTCGGGGTGGCCACGGAACGCGGCCGCGAACACTCGCTGGTTCGCGGCCTCGTCACGGTAATCGAGCTCCTCTACCATCCGGTCGCGCAACTCGCTGAGCAGCGGTTTGACCTCCATGCCGGGAACGATCGCCTGGAACAGCCGGCTGAACCTCTGCAGCTGTCGCAGGTCGGAGCGCAGCGCCTCGCCAGCGCCCGGATACTGCACTTTGACCGCGACCTCACGGCCGTCATGCCACACCGCCTGGTGTACCTGCCCGATGCTGGCGGCCGCCGTAGGTTTGTCGGAGAAGTCGGCGAAGCGGCGACGCCACCCGGTGCCGAGTTGCTCGTCGAGCACTCGATGCACGGACTGTGATGACATCGGCGGTGCCGCGGACTGCAGTTTGGTCAGTGCCTCCCGGTACGGCGCGGCCAGCTGGTCGGGAATCGCGGCCTCGAACACGCTCAGCGCCTGGCCGAACTTCATCGCGCCGCCCTTGAGCTCACCGAGCACCGCGAAGAGTTGCTCGGCGGTGCGCGCGCTGAGCTCGGCGTTGACGACCTGCGCATCGTGCCCGGCCAGCCGTTTACCCCAGCCCGCAGCGACCCGCCCGGCCACCCCTAGTGGGAGGCTTGCGAGCCGTGCGGTTCGCTGCGAGGCGCTGCGCGGGATGTCGGTCACGGAGTGATTGTCTCCCGGCTGCGCTGCGCGCAGTAGTGGTATTGAGGCGTCATCGAGCGCCGCAGCCACAGCGTGGATGGGTTGGTCGAGGATGGCTACGTAAGATACCGCGCACGGGATCCAGCTCCAGCGTGGCGCCCCACGTCGGTGGGACGGGCATACCAGCATCCGGTCCGGCGAGCGTGGCGAGTACCTGCTCGACGGTGAGCGCGGCAGCAAGCTGGGTGCAGGCCAATCCGGCAGTCGCAACCAGCCCGACGAGCTGGGCGGCGAGTTTCGGCCAGGCCAGGTCCACCTCAGCCCGGTACAGCTCGGCGCAGTGCAGACAGCTGCTGCGCCCCGGCCACACCAGCGGACCCACCATCGCCGTCCCCTCGTGGGCGTAGCCGATCAGGTGCGCGATCCCGGCCTCGTGCAGCTCGGTGACCATCGTTGGATCCGGGACCACCACGTCGCACAGCACGATCAGGTCTGGCCGGTGGCGAGCGGCCACGCTCACACCCGGCGCAGCGCGGCGCACGGCATCGGCCGAGGCCGCTGCCCGGTCCCTGCCGAGGTCATCGGGCAGGTAGCCGGTGCCCAGGTCGGCGGCGGTGACCACGCCGGAGGTGCGCACCGCGAGGTGACCAACCCCGGCCGCCGCCAGCGCGGTGGCCACGGCCACCGCCACCCGACCGGATCCGATCACCCGCACGGTGGCCTCCCGCCGCGCGCGCAGCACATGTCGCGTCGCACGGCTCGTGTGGATCGACCAGCCGGCCGCCTCGGTGACCAGCGCGACCCGATGCCAGCCCGGCGGGCCATGGTCGGCAGCCGACGCCTCCTCGACCAGGCCGCATCGGTGAAGATCGGCAAGCATCATCAGGGCGTCCTGCCGGGGGGCCCCGGCGTCCTGGGCCTCGGTGACCAGCTCGGCGGTGGTGCGGATGCCGTCCATCCGCTTGAGCAATGCGGCTAGCGGTGCCGGCAGATCGTCGAGGACCAAGGCGCGCTGCTGATCGATCCCAAGCTGCAGGCAACTGGGCGAACGCCACAGGGCGACCCGTCCTGGCGCAAGCCGCAGCCGCTGGGGAAGGTCTGGCAGGCTGGCGTCGGTCAGGGTTTCGGTGGCACTCGGCGGAGTCATGCCCGCAATCCTGGACCGCTCCACTCGATCGCTCAAACGGCTGTCCACACCGTATCCACAGCTGTGGACAGCCTGTGCATGAGTCGGCGCTGGGTGGGCCTTAACCCGTAGGGCTCGCGGGTGGGTCGTCGGCGGAGTCCTCGGGAGGGTCGGGAGGCGGCTGCTCGCGAGGCGCCTGCGAGACGGTGCGCTCCAGCGCGGCGATGGGGTCATCCAGATCGGCGGCAGTCCTGGCGGCCCGATCGACGAACCCGGTGGGATCGTCGAGGTCTGCGGTCGTGGGCAGCAGATCCGGGTGGTTCCACAGGGCGTCGCGGCCGTCGATGCCCAGTTGCTCGGTGAGCTGTCGCCACAACTGCGCGGCGACCCGGAGCTTGCGGGGCCGTAGCTCCAAGCCGACCAGCGTCGCGAACGTGTGCTCGGCGGGGCCCCCGGAGGCGCGCCGACGTCGCAGCGTTTCCCGCAGCGCTTCGGCCCCGGGGAGTCGCTCGCCCAACGCGTCCGCGACGACGACATCGACCCAGCCCTCCACCAGCGCAAGCAGTGTTTCCAACCGGTTCAGGGCGGCCTTTTGTTCGGGGGTGTGCTGCTGCTCGAGCAGACCAGAGGAGATCAGCTGATCCATACTCTGCGGATCGGTCGGATCCACATTCCGGGCGAGTTCCTGCAGCGCGTCGGAGTCCACCTGGATGCCGTGGGCAAACTCCTCGACGGTGCCCAGCAACCGTTGGCGCAACCACGGTACGTGCCCGAACAGGCGGTGGTGCGCGGCCTCCCGGGCGGCCAGGAAGACGGTCACTTCGGAAGTCTTGCGGCCCAACCCGCTGGCGAACTGCTCGATCGCGGCCGGCAGCAACGCCGCCACGCCCAACGGACCCAGCGGCAGCCCGATCTCGGTGGAGGTGAGCACCTCGCCACCGAGCTGGGCCAGCGCCGAGCCGAGCTGCGAGCCGAACGCCATCCCCCCCATCTGCTCGACCATCGCCACCAGTGGACCGGCGGCCTGGCGGACCTCGTCGGGCAGCGCGTCGATCCACGAGCCGGCCATCCGTCGGGCAACCGGGTCGCACAACCGCTGCCAGGTGGGCAAGGTCTTCTCTACCCAGTCCCGCGGCGCCCACGCGGCACTGCTGTGGGTCCCGGCGGGAAGCGCGGTCGACGGGTCCAACCACACCTCGGCCAGCCGCACCGCATCGGTGATCGCGGTGGCCTGTTGCGCTGAGGGCAGCCCGGTCGTAGACAGCTTCTGGAGCGCCATCTGCTGAGCCAGATCGTAGTTCACCGGGCCACCGCCACCGGCGGCGCCCTGGCTGAGCATCTGGCCTAGCTGGGTGAGCATCTGGCCGAGGGCGCCGACGTCGAAGCCGCCGGCGCCGAAGGCCGCGAACGGGTTGGCCGGATCGGCACCGGAACCGCCGCCGTCTTCGGGTTGGTTCCTCCGATCAGGGTCCCGAGGGTCTTGGGAGCCGAAGCCGAAGGGCACGTCGCTCATGGCTCCACGGTACGCGGAACGCTGGCACGTACGCTGTGCGGCCGTGAGCCGCCGAACCTGGACCCTGATGGTCAGCCTCGGACTCGCCATGGCGCTTGGGCTGCTGGGTGCACTGGCGACGGTTCCCTATGTCGCGCTTCGCCCCGGACCCACGTTCAACACCCTGGGGGAGGTGGCAGGCAAGACGGTGGTGGACATCAAGGGCACCCAGACGTACCCCACCAGCGGCCACCTCAACATGACGACGGTGTCAGTGGTCGACAATGTGACCCTCTACGCGGCGCTCGCCTTGTGGATCTCCGAGAGCAGCGAGCTGGTGCCCCGCGATGAGATCTTCCCGCCGGCGCTGTCCGCGCAGCAGGTCGAGAAGCAGAACACGCAGATGTTCCAAGACTCGGAGGCCAACGCGAAAGCGGCCGCGCTGCGCTACCTGGGTTACCCGACCAAGGTCGTGGTCGGTCAGGTGGTTCCCAACGGTGCCGCGACTCGCAAGCTCGTCGCCGGCGACCGGTTGCTGGCCATCAATGGTCAGGAGCTGCGCAGCGCGCAGCAGGTGATCGACGTACTCGGCGGCAGCCACCCCGGTCAACTCGTAGACGTCCGCTTCCAGCGTGGCGACAGCCCGCCGCAGGAGGCAGCGATCCTGCTCGGCGTGGGTCCCCAACCAGGTCGCGGCTACCTGGGCATCGGGGTGACCGAGGCGCCCGACGTGAGTTTCGCCATCAACATCACCTTGGCCGACGTGGGGGGCCCCTCGGCGGGCTTGATGTTCGCGCTGGCCATCGTGGACAAACTGACACCGGGTGCGCTGACCAATAACACCTTCGTGGCGGGCACCGGAGAGATCGCCCCGGGAGGTCAGGTGGGCCCGATCGGGGGCATCCCGCTGAAGATGATTCGCGCTCGGGAAGCTGGGGCGACGGTGTTCCTGGTGCCCGCCGAGAACTGCACCGAGGCCGTGCAGCGCGACCCCGCGGGGTTGCGACTGGTGCGGGTGGGCACCTTGGCGGATGCCGTGCACGCGCTCGACGCGATTCGAGTCGGCCGGCAGCCACCTGGCTGCTAGCGCAAGGTGGCCAGCAGCGCGTGGAGCAGGTTCGGGGCGAGCTGTGGATCCTCCACAACCTCGTCGTGACCCGGATCGTCACCGGGATCTGCCCGTAGCCGCAACACACAGGCTCCGACGCCGTCCCGCAGCACCGCTGCGACCAGCCTGCCTTCCCGTCGCTGCGGGTGCCCGGCGGCGACGCGGCGGGCCTGCTCCGGGTCGCCGGGCAAGTCACCGAGAGCGGCCTGCGCCTCGGGTGGCAGCACCACGATCTCTTGCGCCAATGCACACCCGGTGACCGAATCAGGCCATTCGATACCGGCCAGCGCGGCATCGAGTTCTCCGTCGGGAAGCGCGTCCTGGGCTACCGGCGTGAGCGGGGCTTGCGCGTCGAGCTGCTCGGCCAGTTCTGGTTGGCTGGCCAGCAGAGTCGCAGTGGTCACCAAGGCGAACAGTTGCGGGGGCTGATCCCACCCGGCGGCTGCCACGAACTCCTCGACCTCGCGCGCCGTGGCAGGCAAGGCGTGAGACAGCGGGGACGGGTACGGCAGCGGCTCGCTCACCGCACCATCGTCGCATCGGTACGAAAAACCGTCAGTAGCGGTGCGGACACCAGGATCGGAACCCCGAGGCACTCCGTAGAGTTGGACAGACAGGACTCCCCCGACGTGGCATCGCTGCGCCAACGGGTCCGCCCTGCACCACTGTCGTCGCCAGGAGTGTGTTCTGTGGCCAACCGGCACCCCGTCGGAGTTCCCGCGCTTTCTCGCCGCGCTCGAATTCTGATCACCGTTGGCACCGCCGCGCTGGCGATACTCATCATCGGATCGCGGCTGATCGACACGTACGTGGACTGGTTGTGGTTCGGCGAGGTGGGCTTCCGGTCGGTGTTCTCCACCGTCCTGGTCACCCGTCTCCTGCAGTTTCTGGTTGTCGGGCTGGTCGTCGGTGGGCTGCTTGCGCTGAACATCGTCATCGCCTACCGCACCCGGCCGGTGTTCGTACCCGTGGCGGGGCCGGAAGATCCGGTAGCGCGGTACCGCAGCGCGATCGTCGGGCGCCTGCGCCTGGTTGGCATCGGTGTGCCGGTACTGGTGGGGCTGATCGCCGGGCTGTCCGCGCTGGGTGACTGGCAGACGGTGCAGATGTTCCTGCACGGAACCAGCTTCGGTGTGTCCGACCCCCAGTTCCACAAGGACGTTGGTTTCTACGCCTTCGAGCTACCGTTCTATCGCGAGCTGCTGGGCTGGGCCTTCCTCGCCGTGGTGATCTCCTTCCTTGGCGCTCTGCTGACCCACTACCTGTTCGGTGGGTTGCGGCTGGCCGGCCGTGGCGGTCAACTCTCCGGTCCGGCGCGGGTCCAGCTCGGGATCCTGGCGGGCGCTTTCGTGCTGTTCAAGGCGGTGGGCTATTTCTTGGATCGCTACGGGCTGCTGTTCTCCCAGCGTAATCCGCTGTTCACCGGGGCCAGCTACACCGATCTCAACGCGGTCCTTCCCGCTAAGATCATCCTGATGTGCATCGCGGTGATCTGCGCGATCGCCTTCTTCGTCGGTGCGGTGCTGCGCAACCTGCAACTGCCGGCAATCGCCATCGCGCTGCTGTTGCTGTCCAGTATCCTGGTAGGCGCAGCGTGGCCGGCGGTTCTGGAGCAGTTCGTGGTCCGGCCCAACGCCAACGTTCGCGAGGCGCCGTCGATCCAGCGCAACATCGCCGCCACTCGGGCGGCCTACGGCATCACCGACCGGCAGGTCGTGTACTCCCAATACTCCGGTCGCAGCGATGCGTCGCCGGCTGACGTCCAAGCCGACACCGCCACGATCGGCAACGTGCGGTTACTGGACCCCAGCGTGCTGTCGCCGACCTTCACCCAGCTGCAGCAAAGGGAGAACTTCTACGGGTTCCCGGACAAGCTCGACGTCGACCGCTACACCGTCAACGGCAAGACGCAGGATTACATTGTTGCGGTACGGGAGCTGGAGTCTGCGTCGTTGGCCGAGAACCAGCGCACCTGGATCAACCAGCATCTTACTTTCACCCACGGCAACGGCTTCGTCGCCGCCCCGGCGAACACGGTGAACTCGGCGCTGAAGGACGCCGGCTCCGGGGAGGGCGGCTACCCGGTATTCACCGTGTCGGACACCTCCCGGCAAGGCGATATCCCCGTTGCACAACCGCGGATCTACTTCGGCGAGTTGATCGACGACTACGCGATCGTCGGGGGGAACCCCGGTGCGGCAGCTCGGGAGTTCGACGGCCGTCCCGAGAACTACACCTATCAAGGCAAGGGCGGGGTACCCCTCGGGAGTTGGGCGAAGCGACTCATATTCGCTTCGTACTACGGCGAGCGCAACATCCTGTTCAACCAGGCGATCGGCCCGGATTCAAAGATCATCTATAATCAGCACCCAAGGGATCGGGTGGAGAAGGTCGCGCCCTGGCTCACCGTCGATGGGGACCCTTATCCTGCCGTGATCAACGGTAGAGTCGAGTGGATCCTCGACGGCTACACGACGCTGGACAACTACCCGTACGCGCAGCGGACCGTGCTGGGCAAGGCGACCACCGACTCGCTGACCGGGGTGTCCCGCCTGCCGGACGACGAGATCAGCTACATCCGCAACTCGGTGAAGGCCACTGTTGACGCCTATGACGGCACCGTGACGCTATATGCGATGGATGAGAGCGACCCGGTACTGCGGACCTGGATGAACGTGTTCCCCGGTACCGTGAAGCCCGCCAGTGCCATCAGCAACGAGTTGCGGGCGCACTTCCGTTATCCGGAGGACTTGTTCAAGGTGCAGCGGGAGATGCTCGCTCGTTATCACGTGAACAACCCGTCGGTGTTCTTCACCAACGACGATTTCTGGAATGTTCCCACCGACCCGACGCAGAATCAGCAGGGCGTGGACCAACCACCGTACTATGTGCTGGCCGGTCCGCCGATCGGGCCAGGGCCGGCTGAATTTCAGCTGACCAGCGCGCTGGTCAGTCTGCGCCGGCCGTTCTTAGCTGCCTACATTTCGGTGGGGTCCGACCCGCAAGATTATGGGAAAATCAGGGTGCTCGAGCTTCCTGGCGAATCGCAGACGCTGGGTCCGGAGCAGGTCCAGAACAGGTTCGTGTCCTCAGCGGACGTGAGCCGGGAACTCAACCTGTTACGGCAGTCGGAGACCGATGTACGCTACGGCAACCTGCTCACCCTCCCCGTCGGTGGCGGGCTGCTGTACGTGGAACCGGTCTATATCGAGCGAGCGAACCAGCAAGCAGCGTTCCCGCAACTGAACCGGGTACTGGTGGCCTACGGTGACCGGATCGGCTACGCCCCGACCCTGCGAGAGGCGCTCAACCAGGTTTTCGGGGCCGGTGCCGGGGATGCCACCGCCTCGCCGGGTCAGCAGGCCACAGCGGGGAATCAGGGCGCGACGCAGCCCCCAGCGTCGGCTGGGTCCGGGGCGGCCAGCCAGAACATGCGTCAGGCCGTGGCTGACATCGCTGATGCGCTCAAGCGCCTGCGGGCGGCGCAGGCTGCGGGTGATTTCAGTGCGCAGGGCAAGGCCCTGGCTGATCTCGACGCGGCTACCAAGCGATTCGACACAGCCTCCGGGGCAGCCGGGGCGGCCACTCCCGCACCCGTCGGCGGTGGTGGCTGACCGATGACCAGGGTCGCTAGCACCCCAGGCACCCTCGCGGGTGGTCTTTCACTAGGGTAACTGGCGCGGGTCAGCGGCTGGCATCCACGGAGGCAACAAACAATGACTCAGGCACAAGGGACAGATTTCGCATCGTACGCCAAACTGTCAGAGCCGGAGCTGGAGGCGCTCGATCGAGCGCTGGCATCAATTCCTGACGATATTCTGTCGACGGGCGATCGGCCCCCGATAGAGTCCCGGATCCGGCGTCGTCTGCAGGAGGAGGGCTTTCTCAAAATGGGGGAGGCGGGCGGGCCACTAGGCGTCGCGGAAATCCCTCCGATAGCCTTCGTCGGTCGAGCAGTCGGATGCCTCGCATCGAACTACGTGTACCTGCGGGGAATCAGTCAGAATAAGCCCCCCAACGAGGTAGCTGAGTCGATCGCGCGAGCGGTTGCGGAGTGCGTCCCGGGTGATATCGATGCGATCAAATCGGATATCATAGAATACCGGACCCAGGTTGCGCGTGCTTGCAAGGCACTTGGCCTGCCCGCGCTCGGCGACGCGCTCTGTGCGGCCGATTCCGGTGGGCTGTATGAGATGGGTTACCGCGATATGTGATTCTGTCCTACAGTGCCTCGGCGTCGGCAGGTCTGACCCGACAAGCGTCCGCGCCGACGGGCGTCTCGCGGTCTCAAGCCGCGCGAGTGACCGTGCGCGCAGTGCCGGATCTGGCGGCGGCCGCAGCCTTCACTGCATGACGTGCTTAGCGCGATCGTCCCTGCTAGGCACCGGTCCTGTCACGGACCTACTCGGGCGTTCGGCGGTCGCGGCGGAGCGATGACCACCCGATTTGCTCCTCCGGCGACTGCCCGCGTAGGGTAGCGCTTACCAACGCGGGGTGGAGCAGCTCGGTAGCTCGCTGGGCTCATAACCCAGAGGTCGTAGGTTCGAATCCTACCCCCGCTACCATGTTACAGCAGGTCAGAGGCCCGGTTCCCGGTATAGGAATCGGGCCTCTTGATTGTTTGACCGTGGCTTGACCGTGGGATGGGACGTCACGGCCCGGTCGTGGCCGGGCCTAACCGGTCGAAGTGTGATGTGCTTCACCACCCTTGTAGACGCTAATGATGCGGCGGGGGAAGCCGTTCTGCTGAGCCAGTTGTCGTGCCGTTGCTGGGGCAGGGGCCCCTGGTGATCAGGACTTGATCGCGGTACTGGCCGCTGACGGGCGTGGTGAACAGCGCACTGGCTGTACATCGTCGGCCTCGTGGCCCTTGTGTCTTTGAGATCACGGATCAGGTGTTCCGGGGGGGACGCGCGTCGCGTCGAGTTGCTTGGGGGACTGCGCGTACGGTTGAACGTCGTCATGGAGGGGGTGCCTCATGTCCGCGTTCGGTGAGCTGCGGGCTCAGGGCTACCTCGGCGCCGAGTGCTTGGCGTTGATCTTCCAGTTCGTGCGCGAGGAGGTTCACCGATTCCCTGTACTGGCACCGAGGAGTGGGTGGCAGGACGCTGATCTTGAGGATCTGTGCGGTGAGTTTCTGGCTGATCGCATTCAGCAGGCGACGGTGATGCTGCTGGCGCAAGCGGGTGATGAGGCATCGTTGGGGCGGCTGCTGCGTAAGTCGATCAGGCACTGGTTGATTGATCAGGCTCGTAAGACGGCGGTGGGTGCTTTGCGGCGCAGGTTGGAAAACGTGTTGGCTGCCGAGGACGCCTTTGAACAGGTACCTGCAGGAGATGCAGGTGGGGGACGGTGGCGGCTGACGAGCACGTCGGTTCCTCCCTGGGCGGGTTCCACCGAGGACCTTGTCGATGCGGCGCGGGCGGTTCCGAACGTGGAGATTCCCAAGTGGTTGAGTACGACTCGTCGGGGGCCGGTAGCGGACCGGAGATCGATCGTTGCTGTTGCTGCCGCCGTCTTGAATGCCGCCGGAGGATCGTTGGAGGTTGCCCAGTTAGTCGCGGTGTTCGTGGCGCGGTTTCCCGTCGTACTGGATGATCCTGTCGTCTGTTCTCTGCCGGATGATCTGGACAACAGCGTTGGTCTTGATGAGGCGTTGACTCCCGAGCAGCAGCTGGTCGCGGCTGATGACGAGGTGGAGGCCGCCGTGACCGCGGCGGAGGTGGTGGGGATGTTGGCGCCGTGGGAGCGGCGGATTGTGCCTCATCTCGATAATCCGCTAGCAATCCAGACGGTCCTTGGCTGTGGTCGTAGCCAGGCATACCAGCACGCGAGACGGCTGAAGGAGAAGCTGACGCAGCTCGTCGGTGACAGTGACAGTGTGCGGGTAGTAGGGCTGGAGGTGATCCGGCTATGTGGTGGTGCTGCGGTCGCGGAGTGAACACGATCGGTGCGACCGGACATCCCGCTCGTTGTGACGTCAGATTCCGGTGCCGACCTATTCGGTTGGTTGATGCGGGAGGACGACACCATGGGTGACCTGGGCACACCCCAGCGTTTTCTTGACCTCGCCAAACAATCGCGAGGGCCGCAGGTGTTGTCGGAAGAGGGTTTGCGGGAACGATTTGGTGAGCTGGCGGAAATAGAGATTGACGCTGGACAAGTGTGGAGAGCTTGCTGGGATGAGGTCAGCGTGCTGGTGCTGGTGTTGGCCGTCGAGGACCGCGACGTCCTAGTAGCGCCGGTGACGATTGAGCCACCCGCTGAAGACGATCGCTGCATGGTGTTGGAGGGTTCATTCACCGCATTCGGAGTTGCGGCTACTGTGTGGGCAGGGCTTACCTGCCTAGTCCCTATCCGGGTGCTGGACCGTCCGATAGACCAGTGGAGCGAAGACCTTATTCGCTGGACAACACACACGGCGCAGGGACGACCGCACCCGGTTCCGCCCGGAACACGACAAGGCCAGCCCATCCAATCGGAACTGGACCCGGCCGCGCTACTCCAAGCCGAACTCGCGGATGACCTGGAGTCGTTGAGCCAGGCACCTGGTCTGCCCGTGGATACTCCAGGTTCGACGCCTCGCGACTTGGCCTCATTGCTGGGGACCAGCCTCGATCTAGCATCGTTGTGCTCGTCGCTGGGTCTTCCTCAGTCCGAGGTCATGAAGCTCTTGAGAGGTAAGACCCCGTTGACGCCGGACCAGGTCGAGGTTGTTGCGCGGGTTACCGGCCTGGCGTCTGAGAAGATCGCCGGTACGGTGCGCCGGTTGCCGCTCGGGCTCGTGATCCAGGCGGAGCATCCCCGGTGGAGACCTACGTGGGCTCGGCGCGCTCAACGTCTTCACATCAGCGAGGATCAGGCTCGACTCACCGGTAGCTATGGGGTGTTCGCGCTAGCGGCGCGAGAAACTGGCGGTAGTGAGTCTGACTGGGAGCAACGGCTGCGGCAGTTCCTCCGCGGCGAGAAAACTGGTGCGGGCGGTGCATGATGCGAGGTCGGTTCGTCGAAGAGGCCCCGAGCCAGGCTGAAGCGATGCTCGCCGTGGTCGAGCGGCTCCATCCGGATGCACTGGTTTCCCTGCGGGAAGACCCGCTTGCAGAGCTGCGGAACTGGCCTGAAATCCAGGTGTCTTTGGCCCCAGAGATGGGCCACGGGGGCCGATGCTCGGTCACCGGCAGCTACCAGGACCACACGCAGCCCCCAACTTTGGTCGTGGGCATGTCCAGGTCGCTTCGCCGTCGCGGCTTCACTGGGCTCCACGAGCTAGGGCATCACCTCCAGCAGACTGATCTGGTGCTGGGGCAGCGTCTGTTCACGCACCAGGACTCCGAGGCATTCGAGGAGGCGGCGTGCGACGCGTTCGCGGCACGCGTGCTGCTGCCCGACGACCAGATCATCGGACGTATCGATCCTCGGGGGCCGACCGCAACGGATGTCGTCGACATGTTCCAGAGGTTCCAGGCATCGCGGGAAGCGTGTTGTGTGCGGGCCGCTGAGTACTTGACTGGCGCCGGCGTGGTGGTGCTGCTCGATGCCACCGGCACGGTGGTCTTCGCCGCGCCGCACGGCCTCATTCCCCCAGCGCGAGGTTCCGACCAATCCGGTACCCCGCTGATCGAGGCGGTGCTACGGAGTTGTGCCACGGTGGAACGGGACCAAACGTTTGTGTCCTATCGCGACGGTGGTGCCAGCGATGTGCTGTACGGGCAGGCCGCTTGGTGCGACGAGGACTACCTGATCGCCGTGCTCGCCTTGGACAACGCGGCTTGGCGTGCCTTCGCCCCGGCTCGCCCTGACACCGGTCGCTCACGGTTCGGTTCGTGGTGGGCGTGCGAGACTTGCGAGGACGAATTCCGTGTCACCGAGGCCCCCTGTGAACGTTGTGGTGTACCGCGGTGCGGGAACGGCCATTGTGGCTGCACGGTGGCCCGCGCGAAGAACGACCGCACGTGCGACAGGTGCTTCCTGACATTGGCATCGGTCCGGTTCGAGGGCACCAGTTCCAGTTGTCGTGACTGCGCCTAACCAGAGCGTTGAGCAGCGAACTCTCCGAATCCGGACAGTTACCGCGGTGTGACGTCAGGCAAGAGTGAGCGGCCGACGGCGGCTCCGCCCAGTCTCCCGATGGGCGACGCAGTGGCGCCTCGGCGCCCTGACCCTTGAGCAGGTACATCGTGGGATTCACCGAAGAGACCCTTAACGACATTCGCGGCCAGATCGACGCCCACCCCGAGCCGCTGGCCGAGGCCCGCACCCGACTGGGGCTCGTCCGCTCTACCGCGATCACGTTCCCTGGCGCGCTGCGCACCTACGCCAGCGGCTCGATCCCCCAGAACACGTTCATTCACCCTGTCGGTGATGGTGACGGCGGCCTGGTGCTGGACCGCCGGATCTACCCGAACCTGGGCCCGGACGGTGGGGGTGAGACCCCGGCGGAGATCACTACGCAATTGTGTGCGCTGCTCGGCCCCGCCGTACGGGAGGTCTACCCAAAGGCCCGCTGCGGCACCTCCAAGCGCGGCCCGAAGGTCTGGTTCGGCGAGCCGGTGGATGAGCAGGACCCGACCGTGGACCTGGTCGTCGCGCTGACCCGGAAACAAGGCGCGGGCTTGTGGATTCCGAACTTGACCACCAACACCTGGGAGGCATCCCACCCGGAGTGTCACGTCGAGCTGTTCACCTCCGGTAGCCAGTCATTGCGTCGTACCCGCCGCCGCGTGGTGCGACTACTCAAGGGATGGAACAAGCAATACAACCAGCCCGGTTTTTCCTCCCACAACCTCACAGTCTGGGCCTGGGAGTTCATCGAGCCCGGCATGG